>JAAEZI010000078.1:0-3448 GCA_018222915.1 Algicola sp.
TGCTGTCTCTAAAATGTTTAAATAATTGAGCAACCCATTCATCTACAGAACGATTTAAACCAATTCCAAAGACAGCATCCAGAATAATATCATCTTTATGAATTTGAGGAAAGTCGCCTTTGCAGGTTAACATCGCTGGCCAGTCTTTAGTCGTTTCTTTAATGCGGTCATAATTCACTAAAAAGTCTTTTGAGCGTTTATCGCTACAATTAACAATATAGGTTTTCACATTATAGCCATGCGTAATTAAATGTCGTGCAACAACAAGACCATCTCCTCCATTATTTCCAATCCCGCAAAACACATGAATAGGAACCTGAGCTCCTTGCATTCTAACGTTAAGCCAGTTAAAAATTTGAATTCCTGCGCGTTCCATTAATTCTGTAGAGGTAATGTTCTGCTTTTCAGCAGTTAATCTGTCACCTTCATATATTTGTTCTTTAGAGAAAATTTTCACGTGTAAAGTTTTATTTAAAAGTAAAAGTAATACTTTTGGAACTTAATATAAAACAACTTAAATTAAGTTGTAAATCAATACTAATGAAAGTTTTAAAATTCGGAGGTACATCTGTTGGTTCAGCAAATATGATCAATCAGGTGATATCTATATTAGAACATAAATCTGATAACGGAAAAGTTATTTGTGTCGTTTCTGCCGTTGGTGGCATTACTGACAAATTACTGAATGCTGGTCGGCTGGCACAATCAAAAAACAAAGAGTATAAGGATGCATTTACAGCCATTCAGCGGACTCATTTAAAACTGATTGAAACTCTTATTCCGAAGAAAAACAAAGACGTTATAAAATATATAGAAGCTAGGCTTCAGGAACTAAAAGACCTTCTGGATGGTTTGTTCCTGATAAATGAACTATCTCCAAAAACAACCGATAAATTATTGAGTTTTGGCGAATTGATGTCTTCATATATTATTACTGAAACCATGAAATCCAGAAGCATTTATGCTGAAAGAAAAAATGCTCAGGAACTAATTGTAACCGACTCAAATTTCACCAAGGCAAATATTAACTATAAAGAGACTAACGCTAATATTAAAGTGTATTTTAAGTCGGCTAATCAGGACATCACTATTGTCCCTGGATTTGTGTCTAAGTCGACGCATGGAGAAATTACTACTTTAGGTCGTGGTGGATCAGATTTTACGGCAGCTCTCATTGCTGCTGCTTTAAAAGTAAAGCAATTAGAGATATGGACAGATGTAAGTGGCATGTATACTGCAAATCCAAAGCTGGTCAAACATGCCTATCCCATTAAGCAACTGTCCTATCAGGAAGCCATGGAACTGTCTCATTTTGGTGCAAAAGTTTTGTATCCTCCAACAGTTCAACCTGTTTTAGATTTAAATATTCCAATACAAATAAAAAATACGTTAAAGCCTGATGAAGATGGTACAACCATTTCTGCTGAAACAGAACTTACCAATAAATCACCTGTAAAGGGCATTACAAATATTAATGACATTGCTCTGTTAACTTTACAAGGGAGTGGTATGGTTGGCATTCCGGGATTTTCAAAGCGTTTATTTGAAACGCTTGCTCAGGAAAAAATTAATATTATTTTCATTACCCAAGCCTCTTCAGAACATTCTATTTGCTTCGGAATAGACATCAGTGATGCTGAAATGGCCAAAACAGCTATTGATACTGCTTTTGAAAACGAAATATCACTGCATAAAATAGACCCGATTCTTATTGAAGATGACTTGTCTATTATTGCTCTTAATCCTCATAATATGAGAACTTTTCAACGGATCAGCGGAAAAATGTTCAGCACACTTGGTAAAAACAACATTAATATTAGAGCTATTGCTCAAGGTGCTTCCGAACGAAATATTTCCGCAGTTATCAATAAGAATGATGTAAAAAAAGCACTTAATGTTTTACACGAACGCTTTTTTGAAGTTAAAACGAAACAACTCAACGTGTTTATTGTTGGAATAGGTAATGTTGGTGAAAAACTAATTGATCAAATCGCTCAACAGCATAGTTTCCTTAAGAAAAAACTAAAAATAGATGTTCGTATAGCTGGTATGGCTAACTCCAGAAAAATGGTTTTTAATGAACAAGGCATCAATCTTAACGATTGGGCTTCACAGTTTCATTACGCTGAAAAATCCAGTATGCAAACATTTTTTAATAAGATTATAGACCTAAATTTACGTAATAGTATTTTTGTTGATATTACTGCAGATGAAGGTGTATCAAAATGGTATGATAATTATTTAAAACAAAGTATTGCTGTGGTGGCATGTAATAAAATTGCCTGTTCCGGAACATATGAAAACTACAAAAAATTACAGGATTTATCGCTCAGTTACAATACAGCATTTTTATTCGAAACCAATGTAGGTGCAGGATTACCAATAATTAATACGCTAAATAATCTTGTAGACTCAGGAGATAAAGTAACGAGTATTCAAGCCATATTATCTGGAAGCTTAAACTTTGTTTTTAATAATTTCAGTGATCGTACAAACTTCCATGATACGGTAAAACGCGCTCAATTTGAAGGTTATACCGAACCAGATCCTCGAATTGATTTAAGTGGTATTGATGTGGCCAGAAAAATACTAATTCTTGCAAGAGAGAATGGTGGAGTTATGGAAATTGAAGACATTCATAACCAGTCCTTTTTAACCGAAGCGAATCTCAATAGCAAATCTGTTGACGAATTCTACAAAACACTCAAATCTGATGAAGCGCATTTTCAAAAATTATATGCTTCAGCAAAAGCTAAAAACTGTCAGTTAAAGTATGTCGCAGAATACAAAAATGGAAAGGCTAAAGTTGGCTTGAGAGAAATTCCTGAAGGTCATCCGTTTTATAATTTAGAAGGGAAAGATAATATCGTGATGTTCTATACTGAACGCTACCCAGAACAGCCTCTAATTGTAAAAGGCGCTGGTGCTGGTGCTGATGTTACTGCTTCCGGACTCTTTGCTGATATCATTAAAATTGGCAATAAATAAAACGTTGTTTTCTGTGGAAAAAAATCCGAATCAAATAAAAATTTTCTCTCCTGCAACTGTAGCTAATGTGTCTTGCGGATTTGATGTTCTTGGCTTTTGTTTAGATACTGTAGGCGATGAAATGATTATCAAAAAAACCTCTGAAAAAGGCGTCACTATATCAAAAATTGAAGGCTACGATTTACCTTTTGAAGCTGAAAAAAATGTCGCTGGTGTTGCTGCATTAGCATTATATAATGATGCTGATCCTGAGTTCGGATTTGACATAGAGATTTACAAAAAAATCAAACCAGGAAGTGGTATTGGAAGTAGCTCTGCCAGTGCTGCTGGAAGTGTGTTTGCAATGAATGAATTACTTGGAAAACCTTACACTAAAACACAACTGACCAACTTTGCCATGAAAGGTGAAGCTTTAGCGAGTCATTGTGAACATGCAGATAATCTCGCTCCTGCTCTGTTT
>JAAEZI010000078.1:3458-4821 GCA_018222915.1 Algicola sp.
GCTTTACTTTAGTAAAGAGCTTGACGCCTTTACAGATTTTAGAACTACCAACTCCTAAAGATCTTTTTGCTGTGGTCATCCATCCGCAAATAGAAATTAAAACGTCAGAATCGAGAGCAATATTACCTCAACAGGTGCAGATGAAAGATGCCATTGAGCAATGGGCAAACGTTGGAAGTCTGGTTCATGCCTTACATACTGAAGATTATAACTTGTTAAGTCAAAGTCTAAAAGACGTCATAGTCGAACCACATCGTAGTCAGCTTATTCCTCACTTTAGTGATGTGAAACAAACGGCTTTAAAACATGGAGCCTTGGGTTGTGGAATTTCTGGTTCAGGACCTTCCATTTTTAGCTTATGCAAAGGATTAGACAGTGCCCAAAAAGTTTGTGATGCTATTCAAGACGTATATGCTCAAACTGCTATCGATTTTGAAATTCATCTTTCTAAAATCAATACAGAAGGGATCAAAATACTATAATAACCATGATGTATTTCAGTTTAAATAAAAAAGCGCCCAACACCTCATTCAAAGATGCTGTTATCAAAGGCTTGGCTCCAGACAAAGGTTTGTATTTCCCTGAGCATATTGAACCTTTACCTGCGTCTTTTTTTGATGCTATTGATGAATTATCTCATACTGAAATTGCGTTTGAAGCCATTAAACAATTCGTAAGTCCTGATATTCCTGAAGCCGTTTTAAAAGCTATTATTGAGGACACCTTGAATTTTGATTTCCCTATAGTTGAATTGGATAAAAATATCTCTACGTTGGAATTATTTCACGGACCAACAATGGCATTTAAAGATGTTGGAGCTCGTTTTATGGCTAGGTGTTTAGGCTATTTTAATACCAACAACACACATGAAATTACTGTGTTAGTCGCAACATCTGGTGATACAGGTGGTGCAGTTGCTAATGGATTTTTAGGTGTGAAAGGCGTGAATGTCGTTATTTTATATCCTTCAGGAAAAGTGAGTCCTATTCAGGAAAAACAACTCACTACACTTGGTCAGAACATTACAGCTCTTGAAGTTGATGGTGTTTTTGACGACTGTCAGGATATGGTGAAACGTGCTTTTTTAGATGAAGAATTAACCAGTAAAATGCAACTGACTTCTGCAAATTCTATTAATGTTGCTCGATGGTTACCACAGATGTTCTATTTCATGTTCGCATACAAACAGCTTCACAAAAAACATAAAGACATTGTGTTTTCAATTCCCAGCGGAAACTTTGGAAATATTTGTGCAGGAATAATGGCACAGCAATTAGGACTACCTATCAAGCATTTTGTAGCTTCCAATAATGCTAATAATGTCGTAACTGAATATTTAAAAACTAAAAATTATAATCCTAAA
>JAAEZI010000016.1 GCA_018222915.1 Algicola sp.
GTTTAGGTTTAGTGATTTTAGGAGTTGGACTTTTAAAACCTAATATATCAACTATGGTTGGAGGACTTTATAGAGAGGGTGATATAAGACGAGATAAAGGCTTTAGTATTTTTTATATTGGTATCAATCTAGGTTCGTTGTTAGCTACCCTCATTGTTGGACTAGTCGTAGCAGAATGGGGCTGGCATGCTGGTTTTGGACTTGCCGGAATCGTAATGCTATTAGGATTGGTTAATTATATCATAGGTCAAAAGTATTTGGTTCATGTTGGAAATTTTACGCCAGATAAGAATGATCCTAATGAAATATCATATGGAAAACTCTACGGAAACTTATTCTCGTCCTCTAAGCAGTTGATGTTTACGGTCATTTTATTAATTGCGTCACTTTATGGATGGTATGAATTAGGTTATGGCTATGGCTTGTTGTTCATATTTTTAACTGCCATAGCGGCACTTCTAATGATGATATACAAAGAACTAGAATCTCAAGTCTTTAAAGATAGATTTATGGTGTTGCTACTATCATTTATCATGGTGATTATTTTTTGGGGTGCGTTTGAACAAGCAGGAGGTTTAATGAATTTATATACAGAAACGAATACAAGAAGAGTACTCTTCGGATGGGAAATTCCAACTGTCATGTTTCAGAGTTTAAATGCTGGTTTCATAATTATTTTCGCCACAATCGTCGCCAGTATCTGGGCAAAACGACAGTTAAAGGGAAAGGAAGCCTCATCACTCTTTAAAATGGCATTAGGGATTATAATAATGGGATTTGGATTTTTATTCATGGTATTTGCTGCAATGGAGTTTGAAAATTCTGGATCCTCAAGCATGATCTGGTTAGTATTGGCGTATTTATTTCATACGATTGGGGAACTTTGTATTTCTCCAGTAGCACTATCATTTATAACGAAATTAGCACCAGTAAAGTACGCATCTTTAATGATGGGAGTTTATTTTGCTGCAACAGGATTAGGAAATAAGGTGGCAGGAATTGTAGGTGAGTCGGCATCCGAGTATGGTGAGTATGCGATTTTCTTTGGAATTCTGATTTTTACTGTCGTTGTTGGTGCCCTATTTATAGTATTGTTAAAACCTTTAAAACGATTAACTCATGGCGCTGAAGATAATGAACGTGAGATGCATAATGACGAGACCGAAGGATTTGAATTAGCAGATCCAGATCTTAACGATTAATATAAATCTTATCAACCCTTACATTTTCCAAATTGTAAGGGTTACTCTTTTCTAACTAAACATGTAATTTATGAGTACAGATATCGAAAACCTATTTAAAGACAAAGTCATAGGACATCCTGCAGGATTATTTGTGATATTTTTTACCGAAATGTGGGAGCGTTTCTCATTTTATGGTATGCGAATTTTATTGGTGCTATTTCTTACGGCACCTATCATAAGTGATAACCCAGGTTGGGAATGGCCAAGAGAACATGCATTGTCCTTAATTGGTACTTATGGTGCCTTGTTGTATTTAACACCGATATTGGGAGGATGGCTTGCCGATAAATATACAGGTTATAAATGGGCTGTGATTATTGGCTGTTTCATAATGATGTTGGGGCATGCTGCAATGGTGATTGAAACACCATGGTCTTTATATTTAGGATTGGCATTATTGATTGTCGGAACTGGGTTTTTTAAACCGAATATGACCTCAATGATTTCTGAAATGTATAAAGGTAAAGAGTCTAAAAAAGATGGTGCTTATACCATTTACTACATGGGTGTCAATGCTGGTGCTTTTTTTGGGATGATGCTCTGTGGCTATTTAGCAGAAAACATAGGTTGGAGTTATGGATTTGGCTTGGCAGGTATTTTTATGTTATTGGGACTGATTCAATTTTGGTTGGCCAAAGATTTATTTGGTCAAATCGGAGAAAAACCAACTAAAGTTCATGAAGTAGAATTACCTCAAAACATCAATGAGGAATCTCCTAAGGAACATGTTGTTGATGAGACTACAGAAAAACTAAATCCTTTTACAATGTTGGATAAAGTGTTAATAGCCTTGTCGTCATTGGGAGGCTTATTATATTTATTCAATGATCCATTGTCGACGATTGGAGATGTTGATTTATTGCCTTTTTCCGTTGGTGGATTAAATGGTTCTAACACAACAATTTTAGTAGCCTTAGCACTTTTTTTGTATCTAATTATTTCCAGAATATCACGCTACTCAAAAATTGTAAGGGATCGGATTATAGCTGTGTCAGTGTTTGGTATTTTCACGGTGTTTTTCTTCGCGGCATTTGAACAATCATTAGGATCGATGACTTTGTTTGCTAGAGATTATACAGAAAGAGCTTTAACGGGAAGCTCAGCCACTATTTTTAAAATTATTGATTTGATTTTAACAGTAGGTCCATTAGCAATTATTACTTGGGTGCTCTATTTGCTTTTTAAGAAAACCTATTCAAAAATTCCTTACTCGAATATTATACTAGCAATTTCGTTTGCATTTTTGTGGTATATCGTATTTTATAAAATAAACAATGAGTTTAGTAAAGATGCAACTGAAGTACCTGCATCATGGTTCGGAATTTTAAACTCCTTTTTCATTATTACTTTAGCTCCATTCTTCTCTAAATGGTGGGAAAGTAAATACAACCCAAGCGCTGCTATGAAATATGGTATCGGACTGATTCTTTTAGGTCTTGGGTTCGGCATTTTGGTGTTTGGGACCTTGGGAATCCCACAAGGCGCTAAAACAGCTTCAGTGAGTATGATATTTTTAATATTAGCCTATTTGTTCCATACTATGGGAGAGTTATGTATTTCTCCAGTTGGTTTATCTTACTTGAGTAAATTAGTTCCAGGCCGAATGATTGGTTTTATGTTTGGTATTTGGTATTTGGCAATTGCAATTGGTCAGAAGTCTGCTGGCAAAATGGGAGGAATGATTGATAAAATTACGCAAGAGTATTCTTTGAGCACGTTTTTCTTAATCTTTACCTTGGTGCCTGCGGCAGTTGGTCTAATTTCAATGATATTAAATCCATTACTCAAAAAACTTATGCATGGTGTACGATAATCGAATAAATGCGTTAAAATAACTTAAAATGCACCAACTTAGGTGCATTTTTTGTAAGTTCGGAATAACTTTTGCAACAAATCATATTATGAAAAAAACAGTATTATTTATAGCAGTCGTACTGATGGTATCCGTCGCTGCAACGGCACAAATGGCCAATGAGATTAATTGGATGACTTTGGAGGAGGCATTAGCGGCTCAAAAGAAAAAGCCTAAGAAAATAATGATGGACGTCTATACTAATTGGTGTGGCCCTTGTAAAATGTTAGATAAAAACACCTTCCACAATCAGGATGTTGTGTCCTATGTCAACAAACACTTTTATGCGGTAAAATTTAATGCAGAAGGAAATTCAGAAGTAACCTACAAAGGAGAATCTTATGCAAACCCAAACTATAAAGAGGAATTAAAAAATAGACGTAATAGCGTGCATCAACTTTCGCGAAAGTTAGGCGTGAGAGCGTATCCAACAATTGTATATTTTGATGAAAAAGGGGACGTGATTCAACCTATTAGTGGTTATATGAAACCACAACAAATTGAATTGTATTTAAAGCTGTTTCAAACAGACGACTATAAAAATATCAAGACTCAACAAGAGTTTAACGACTATTACAAATCTTTCAAAGCTGAATTTCAAGAATAACAGCCTTTTAAAATTTAACAATAAATGCTCCCTTTTCACCTGTATAGTGAAAAGGGAGCTGTTTTTTTAGACAACTAGAACGCCATCTATTTACATAGGATTTGTAATTGCTAGCGTCTGCAATAATCATCTTAGGATTAATAGAATCAATTAAGCGCTCTAGATTTATTTTTGGTGAATTTGTTAATAAGATATAATCTGGTTGAAAGCTTTTAGTGTGATATACCCCTAAACTATCAACTACCAAAATCAGCGTATCCTTGACTTTAAAGATGTGTTCAAGGTTTTGATATTCAATAGTGTCTATGAAGTTAGAAACACGGTAATTAGCCAGCATCATATTTCTCGTGGCAAGTGTACTATCTAAGTTGTGAAATATTGTAAGATGATGATCGTGTTTTTGAGCCATGATCGTGTGCCGACTTTTATGAAAAATGATGAATTCTCGAGATCTCGTCTGGTGTCTTATGTATATCGAGACACTTTGGAATAATAAGACACTGAGAAGTAAATGTCTTAAAGATCGATAATCTCTACGCTTTTGAAACATGATTAAAGCTAATAGTATGATGTAGCTTGCGATGACTTGAAAAATATGAATTGATATATCTTTAAAAAGAAAGGCTTCTTGCAAAGATACCCAAGACACCAATGTATTCATGGTCTGAATGATCAGTCCGTAGAATTGAGCCAAAATTTCAGGAAGTAGATGTGTGATTGCCAAAAGAATGACAAGGATGCCAAATCCTAAGATGAAACCTAAAAATGGAATAATGGCTAGATTCGAAATAAAAAATAACCCAGGGAATTGATGAAAATAATAAAGACTTATGGGTGCAACACCTATTTGAGCGGCCAAAGTCACGGTTGTTATATTCCAGAAATAATCAACAATTTTCCATTGAGGTTTCCAAGTTTGGTATAAAATGGGTTGTATGGAAACAATGGCTAAAACGGCTAAATAGCTCATTTGGAAGCCAACCTCAAACAAGAGCATAGGCCTAAATAAGAGAAGTAATAAAATAGAAAATGCCAAGGTGTTGTAAATGTTAGTAGGTCTTCTTAAGTGCATGCTCACTGCAATAATGCTGAACATGGTTACGGCTCGGGTAACTGAAGGTGATAAACCTGCTACAATCGCAAAACACCATAATATGAGTACGATGATACAGGCTTTAAATGTTTTGCCATGCTTCACTCTTTCCAATGGACGTAATAGATAATTGAGAAGCCATAAAATAATACCAATATGAAGACCCGAAACTGCTAGAATATGAATGGCACCAGCATTAGCATAAGATTCGTAAGTTCTTTTGTCAATATCCTGACGCTGTCCGAGGAGTAGTGCATTAATGATGGCCAGTTCACTTTCTGCGAAATTATATGATTTCAGTTGCGTATTTATGTGGTGACGGAAAGTTTCTGCATAGCCTAGAAGTGTATGAGTTGTTGTTGATATTGTTAGTAGTTCATTAGGTCCAAGAGTGATTTGATTATAAATGTATTGTCGCTCTAAATAACTTTTATAGTTGAACTGATCTGGATTGAGAGGCGGATTAATTGTTTTAAGTTCGGCTTCAGTGAACAGCACATCATCAACCTTGTAATGTCTCGTAAGGGAGTCACGTTTAATGTTAACTAATAGTTTTCCACATATTTTTATTCGGTCGACTTCGAGAAGCTCTACAATATATTTTTCGTGGTAAGTGGAAGGCTTTAGACGTTCTCTAATCTTAAAGATCATCGAATGATTAGCGTCAATTAAGAGATTGTCGTGTTGACTGTAATGGGTCTTAAAGTTTTTTTGATTGTGGAGGTTATAGGAACAAATACCGAGAATTACTGCTAGTGAGAATGTAAGAATACCAAAACTCACCTGCCTTTTTAAGTTGTGTTGCGCTCTTTTATAATCGATAAATAAGAACAGGAGAAGGACTAAAGCAACAACTAATGTGTGCGTATTTGGAATCGAATGCCAATGTGCAATTGCTATTCCAACGACCAAACAAATGGTCAATTTAATGACTATAAAATTAAGAGGTTTCACCTCTCTAATATAGTAAATATTCTATATATAGAAAATATACTACATTATTCGTCTCGCCTGCACATAGGCTAGGTACCAATAGCGTTCAGATAATGTGGACGTGATAACTCCTTTACTAGTCGTAGAATGAATAAATTCAACATAACCTGGCCTCACTTTAGTAACAATAGCGACATGGTTGATTCTTCTACTATTTTTTTTAGTAGCAAAAAATAAGAGATCACCTTCCAAAACTTCCTTGACATCAACCCAATCTCCTCGCGTAGATAGGTCGGCAGTAGTTCGTGGTAATAAAATATCTTCTTTCTGAAAAGCTGTTACAACAAGACCAGAACAGTCCATACCTCGTTTGGTTGTGCCACCATATTTATAACGGGTACCTTGAAACGATTTGGCATAATCAATAATATTTTCTATCGTTTTTGACGTTGCACTAGTTGTCGTTCTTGGATGTTTCGCTGTATGTGTTGTTTTATTTTTTTTAGTAACAATACCTTTGGAAGATTTACAATTTGCAAAACAAAGACACAAGGTAAAAAGTAGAATGATTTTTTTCATGTATAAGAAATAATGTCTAAAAATAAATAAATATGATTGCTGCGCTCTACAATAACGTAGGGGTTTTCAACAATCTTATTTACAACTATCATAGATTAAGGTGGCTGTATTTTCACTGGCGCCTTTACCACCGAGCTTTTTCTCTAAATCATAATAGTCTATAAAGAATTTAATACGTTGATCTTCATCGAGAATTTTAGTGAGTTCTTTTTTAAGACGTTTTTTGTTGAGATCTCCTTGAATGAGTTCAGTGACGACCTCACGATCCATGATTAAATTAACCAACGAAATATACTTCAGAGTTATAATGCGCTTTGCAATTTGATAAGAGATACTATTAGCTTTATAGCATACCACTTGAGGAACTTTAAATAAAGCCGTTTCTAAGGTTGCCGTGCCTGAAGTGACTAAGGCTGCCGTTGAGACGCTTAATAAATCATAGGTTTTATTATTGATGAAGGCAACATTATGCTGCTTGATAAAACCTTCATAGAAACTGAAATCTTGACTGGGTGCTCCAGCTATTACAAATTGATAATTGGGGAAATCTTCAACAAGACTTAACATGACATTCAGCATCTTATTTATTTCCTGTTTCCGACTGCCCGGAAGTAAGGCAATAATTGGCTTGTCATTAAGCTTGTGTGTTTGCCTAAATGTCTGTTCATCAACTTGAACCCTGTCTGATATGGCATCAATAAGTGGATGACCAACAAAATGTACCTCATAATTATAGGATTTGTAAAATGCCTTTTCAAATGGAAGAATTACGTACATGGCATCAATATCGCGTTTGATTTTTTCTACGCGATTGGCTCTAGAAGCCCATACCTGAGGTGAAATATAATAATGAGTTTTATAATGATGTTCTTTTGCCCATTTTGCGATACGCAGGTTAAATCCTGAATTGTCAATGAAAATTATAACGTCAGGCTTAAATTCTTCAATATCATTTTTGCAGAACTTTATCAAGCCAAGGATTTTCCTTAAGTTTAAAATCACTTCGGCAAATCCCATAAAAGACCGCTCTTTATAATGTTTAACCAAAGTGCCACCAACAGACTGCATCAGATCGCCACCCCAAAATCTGAATTCTGCATTGATGTCTTTATTTTGCAATGCTTTCATCAAATTGGAGCCATGTAAATCTCCAGAGGCTTCGCCCGCAATGATATAATATTTCATAGTTAAACAAATCTAACAATAATGGTTAGGATAGCCACTACAACAGTTGCAATAAGTACGCCTTTAGCAATGATATCTTGATTACGCTTAATAAACAAAAAAAACGCAGCTAAGTTTAAAAGTGCACCCATACTCATTAATTTTGTAAATACGCCTGTATGCAACGCAATATCTAAAGAATTGATGATAGAGTTTCCTTTGCCAAAAACTAAAAGTACAATGGCTAATCCGATGGCACTAGCAAGTAGGCCAATGATTATGCCTTTTAGTAGGTGTTGGTTATTTTTCATTAAATTCCCAAGTATTTAAATGTTGGATGCTGTGGTGCGCTGTTAAATCAAATTGAATGGGAACTACAGATACATAACCATTTTCTAAAGCCCACTCATCGGTATCCTCACCGTGATCTAAATTAACAAATTTCCCTGTTAACCAATAATAGTCTTTACCATATGGGTTTTGACGTTTGTCAAATTCTTCCTCCCAATTCGCCTTCGCTTGCCTACAGATTTTAATACCTTTTATGTCTTTTTTTTCCAACTTAGGAAAATTAACATTGAGAACTGTGCCATTGTCCAATCCATGCTCCAAGGCATTCTCAGCAATGGTCTTTACAAAGGGTTTACAAGGTTCAAAATTGGCACTCCAATTATAATCGCATAATGAAAAACCAATAGCGGGAATCCCTTCAACACCAGCCTCAATAGCAGCACTCATGGTGCCAGAATAGATGACATTTATGGAAGAATTAGAACCATGGTTAATACCAGAAACACATAGGTCTGGACGTCTTTTTAGTATTTGTTTGACACCTAGTTTTACACAATCTGCAGGCGTCCCTGAACAACTGTATTCCTCTTGAGGTCCTTCATCGATAGTGACGTTCTCAATATGTAGTGTAGAGTTTATGGTAATGGCATGACCCATACCACTCTGAGGGCTATCAGGAGCGACCACAACAACATCGCCAATAGTGTTCATCACGTCAATAAGTGCTCTGATTCCAGGAGCGGTGATGCCATCGTCATTTGTCACAAGAATTAGCGGTTTTGTAGCCATACGTTTAAGGTGTTTGATTTAAAGACAAAAATAGATAAACTGCCATGAATTTCCTATGTTTATAGGTTTAACAAAAAATTAGTAGCGCATGATTTTAATGGCATGATTTTTTCTGTTACATTAGTAAAAATTATAAAATTAGCCCTATTTTACATGACTAAAGAATTAATTTCTTGTTAAATGCGTGTTATAATTAAAACAATGAAAAATATGATGAAGAGGAATTATAAACTGCTGCTACTAGTGTTACTCTTAGCCTTTGCCTCATGCAGTTTTACGACTAAAAAATTTCAAGACCCGAATAAAGATAAGCTCCTAATTCAGCTTATAACCTATGTATTGGAACAAGGACATTTTAACCCACAAGACATAAATGATGGCTTTTCTGAGGAAGTTTTCAATGATTATCTTGAGCAACTAGATCCGTTTAAGCGCTATTTTTATGCGTCGGATATCAAGGAATTTGAAGCGTATAAAGACCAGTTAGACGATCAAATTAAAGCGTATGATATTACATTCTTTAATATCACCCACGATCGCCTTTTAAAGCGCATTGCTGAATCTAAAAATATTTACAAAGAAGTTTTAGCAAAACCTTATGATTTTTCTATAGCGGAAGAGTTTTCTACAGATTATGATAATCTTGGCTATGCGTCGTCAAAAAAAGAAATGAAAGAACGTTGGAGAAAACAATTGAAGTTTTCAACCATAGCTAATTTCGATGATTTATTAGAAGATCAGAAAAATGCTAAAAAGCAAAATTTAATCGACAACGACGGTTCTGAAACGATTAAAAAATCACTCGTAAATAAAACGAAGAAAGAACTTGAAAAAGATGCTAGAGATGCCACAAAAAGATCATTGGATGAGCTCTATGACTTTATAGATGACAGACAGCGTAAAGATTGGTTTGCAGTTTACATAAATGCTATTGTTGAAGAGTTTGATCCACATACATTTTATTTTGCACCAGAAGACAAAGACCGTTTTGATGTTGCTATGTCTGGTAATTTCGAAGGCATTGGTGCGAGACTTCAGAAAAAAATGGATGCCATTATCGTTAATGAAATTATTAGTGGTGGACCAGCTTGGAGACAGAATCAATTAGAAGTTGGTGATCAAATTATAAAAGTGCGTCAACAGAATGAAGATGAGCCTTTAAATATAGTGGGAATGCGTCTTGATGATGCTATCAAATTCATTAAAGGACCAAAAGGTACCAAAGTCACACTAACCTTGAAAAAAGTGGATGGTACAATTGAAGATATCACTATTACCAGAGATATCGTTGAATTAGAAGAAACTTATGCCAAATCGTCAACAGTAATTAAGGATGGTAAAAAATTCGGTGTGATCAATCTTCCGAAATTTTATGTAGATTTCGAAGATTACAACAAGCGTAATGCGGCTTCAGATATTCGATTAGAAATTGAAAGGCTAAAGGCTGAAGGAGTCGTAGGTTTGGTACTTGACTTAAGAAATAATGGTGGTGGATCCTTGCAAACGGTCGTTGATATGGGTGGTTTGTTTATCGAAGATGGACCCATTGTTCAAGTGAAGACCTCAGGAGAGCCTAAAGAAGTTTTAAGAGATAAGGATAAGTCAATCGTTTGGGATGGTCCGCTCGTGATATTAGTCAATGAATTATCAGCGTCAGCTTCAGAAATTTTAGCAGCTGCCATGCAAGATTATAAGCGTGCCATTATCATAGGTAGTAAGCAAACTTATGGAAAAGGAACCGTTCAAAATGTATTGGATTTAAACAGAATGGTGAGATCTAACAGTAATGGCGATATGGGAGCTTTAAAGTTTACGACGCAAAAGTTCTATAGAATTAATGGTGGTTCAACACAATTGGAAGGTGTGAAAAGTGATGTCGTTGTCCCAGATCGTTATAGTTATATAAATATTGGAGAAAAAGATCAGGAAAACCCATTAGGCTGGGATAAGATTGATGCCGTAGATTATAGCCTATGGGGAAGTTATTATGACTATGACACGACGATTGAAAAGAGTAAAAAGCGAATGGCTAACAATGAGCAGTTGAAATTAATCGATGCTAATGCGCAATGGGTTAAAAAAATTAGAGATAGAGAAATCTATTCTTTGAATTATGAAGCATACAAAAAGGCTCTTGAAAATAACGAAGAGGAATCTAAACGTTTTGAGAAAATTTCAGACTATAAGACGAATTTAACTTTTGAATCATTGCCATATGAATTAAAGCTCATGGATAAAGATTCCATACTCAAGGAAAAGCGTGAGCGCTGGCATGTCAGTTTAAGTAAGGATGTGTATATTGAAGAAGCATTAAACGTTCTTAATGATCTTAAAATGACCTATGAAATAAAAAAAGTAGCCTCATCAGTAAAAAATTAGAATGAGTAAATCAGGTGACTCATTATCAAAACTTGCGCTCCGAAAGTTTAAAAAAAACTTTTGGGGCGTTTTGAGTTTTTGGGTCATCGTTAGTATTGGTTGCTTATCACTATTCGCATATATCATCGCTCCAGATGATTCGCAGAACGCCAATCAAATGCATTTGTCTATCCATTCGCAAAAGCCTGGTTTCAAAGTGCAAATGTTGTTCGTGCCAAGCGAGTCTGAACAAAAGCAAAGTTTTATTTCAGACATCTTATTTGGTAAAAAGCATGACGAATTAGAAATTCCAATTTCTGAGCATACCATAAAAAATGATACCTTGTTTTATACGGAATTTGCATCAGATGGATTGATAGGTGCTGAAAAATTTATAGCGCTCAAAGACTATGCGCGCACAGATTCAAAACCTTATGTTGCCGAAAAAGCATTCTTGTTTGGTACCGATAAATACGGTCGCGACTTATTGAGTCGCGTCCTAGTAGGTTCTAGAATCTCATTTTCTATCGGATTTATTGCCGTGTTCATTTCACTAGTTATTGGGATTTTCATGGGAAGTGTGGCTGGTTATTTTGGAGGTAAAATAGACGCACTAATAATGTGGGTCATCAATGTGACATGGTCCATACCCACCTTACTATTGGTGATTGCCATTACACTGGCCCTTGGGAAAGGGTTTTGGCAAGTGTTTATAGCAGTGGGTTTAACCATGTGGGTTGAAGTAGCAAGAGTTGTAAGAGGGCAAATAATGAGTGCTAAGGAAATGCAATATGTGACTGCGGCAAAGGCTTTAGGCTTTCATCATTTTCGCATTATTACGAGGCATATTTTACCAAATATCACAGCGCCAATAATTGTCATTTCTGCTGCAAATTTTGCAGCTGCTATATTGATTGAAAGCGGACTTAGTTTTTTAGGTATTGGAGCGCAACCTCCAATGGCAAGTTGGGGAGCTATGATCAAAGATCATTATAATTATATCATTCTAGGGAAGCCTTACTTAGCAATAATACCGGGACTTTGTATTATGATTTTAGTTATGGCCTTTATGCTTATTGGAAATGCTTTAAGAGATGCTTTGGATGTGAAATCTTGACTTATGATCGAAGCGCTTCAATTTCGTCATTAGTCGATGCAATGAATTCTAATACATCCTCTCTTCCCATAGTCCTGGAAGAAGATGTTACGAAGTAGTTTGGTAGTTCTTCCCAGCTCTTTAGAAGCTCTTGACAATAATCTTCAACATGTTTTTCAATAGCCTTTGGTTTTAATTTATCAGCTTTAGTGAAAATAATTGAAAATGGAATTTGACTCAAACCGAGATATTCCATGAATTCTAAATCTACTTTTTGAGGCTCATGCCTAATATCAACCAGAACAAAAGCAGAGACCAGTTGTTGCCTTTTTTCGAAATAATCAGTGATGAATTTTTGAAATTTCCTTTTAGCAGTTTTTGAAACTCTAGCATAACCATAACCCGGTAGATCCACCAAAAACCAATTTTTATTGATTAAGAAATGATTGATAAGCTGCGTTTTACCTGGTCTACCTGAAGTTTTAGCTAAATTTTTATGATTGGTGAGCATATTTATTAATGACGACTTACCCACATTACTTCGACCAATAAAGGCGTATTCTGGTAGCTGATTCTTAGGGCATTTAGCCACATCAGAGTTGCTCACTATAAATTCAGCAGTTTTGATAATCATACCAGGTCTTGAAAATTAAAGATCACACCTAAAACTTCTTGTCTGTTAGCCAGCCGTTAAGTATTTGATTGAATTTTTCCGGATGTTCCATCATAGCAGCGTGACCACATTTATCAATCCAAAACAGGTCGGAATTAGGTAAAAGTTCATTAAATTCTTCGGCCACTTCTGGCGGTGTAACGGTATCATTTTTACCCCAAATAATACACACTGGCAAGGTCATTTTCGGTAGGTCCTTAGCCATGTTATGGCGAATCGCGCTTTTAGCAATGGCTAATGTTTTAATCAATTTGTTTCTGTCGTTTACAGTTTCATAAACTTCATCAACTATCTCTTTTGTAGCGACTTCCGGGTCATAGAAGACTTCTTGTGCTTTTTTCTTAATAACTTCGTAATCACCTCGTTTCGTGTAACCGCCACCCATAGCACTTTCATAGAGTCCAGAACTCCCTGTAATGATTAATGCTTTTACCTTTTTGGGATAAAGTTTTGTATGGTAAAGTCCTATGTGTCCACCAAGAGAGTTCCCAAGCAAAATAACATCATCAAATCCTTTGAATTCGATAAAGTCATGTAAATATTTGGCAAAGCTTTTGACGTTGGTTTTAAGCAATGACATGGTATAAATAGGCAACTCTGGAATCAGCACTTTATAACCTCTTTCGCTGAAATAATCTGTCACGGCGTCAAAGTTACTAAGTCCTCCCATTAAGCCATGTAGCACAATTATTGGCGTGCCTTCTCCAACTTCAATATACCTATAGTCTCTCTCTTTTTTTAAACGGTGCGCCATGTAATTAGTTAGTCATTTTCGTCAAAAACAAATATAGGTAATTCAATTAAAACAACAGCATAAATAATAAATGTGAGAATCAAACTTGATGCTAAGATGTTAACAATGTTCATGGGAATTCTCCGCTTAAATTTATGTATTTGATTATAAAGGACTTATAGGTTCTAATAGTGCATACATAACGTACTAAATAGAATGAAAATATAAAATTATCAACAAAAGTGGGATGAAGTGGTAAATTGTGGTAAAATTTTCAATATATTTGAATCTTAATCGTTACAGTAAGTAAATCAATCATTTTGAACCCTTTAATCGGAACATACGAGTGTAAAGTTGATGCCAAAGGAAGGCTGATGCTTCCAGCTGCTATCAAAAAGCAGTTGCTACCGATGTTACAAAATGGGTTCGTGCTGAAACGAGCAGTCTTTCAACCGTGCTTAGAACTTTATCCTATGAGCGAATGGGAAACGCTGATGCAAAAGGTGAATAAGCTTAACCGATTCAAAAAGAAAAATAATGACTTTATCCGTCGCTTTACGGCTGGTTTAAAACAGGTTGAAGTAGATGCTGCTGGACGTTTATTGATACCAAAAGATTTGGTGGCTTTCTCAGGTATTAAGAAAGACATTGTTGTGGCTTCGGCTATTAACATTATTGAAATTTGGGATAAAGATAAGTATGAGCAAGCCATAGATGACGCGACAGGAGATTTTGCTGATTTGGCGGAAGAAGTAATGGGACAAGATGATGACCATGGTATATCATAAACCGGTATTGTTAAAAGAAACAGTTGATGGCTTAAATATTAAGCCCAATGGCGTTTATGTGGATGTGACGTTTGGTGGAGGTGGTCATAGTTCTGAGATAATGAATCGCCTTGGTCCTCAAGGGAAACTTATTGCGTTTGATCAAGATAAAGACGCCTTATCTAACGCTATTTCTGATGAACGGTTTACTTTGATTAATGAAAATTTTAGGTATATCAAACGCTTTTTGAGGTTTTATGGTGTGAAGGAAGTTGATGGAGTGCTTGCTGATTTTGGCGTGTCATCACATCAATTTGATGTCGCGGAACGCGGATTTTCAACAAGGTTTGAAGCCGACTTAGATATGCGTATGAATCAGGATGATAAGTTGTCGGCCTATCATGTGATTAATGATTATGACGAGGAGCAAATTAAGCAAGTATTGTTGCAATATGGAGAATTGAGACAAGCACCTGCTATGGCCAGAGTTATAGTTGACGCAAGGAAAGAATCAGCAATAAAAACAAGTGAACAACTAAAAAAAGTGCTAAACCGCTTTTTAAATCATAAGAAAGAAAATAAAGTATTAGCACAAATTTATCAAGCTATTCGGATAGAAGTAAATCAGGAAATTGAAGCATTAAAAGAGTTTTTACAGCAAACGCCCGAGATATTAGTCAAGGGTGGACGCCTCAGTTTAATCTCGTATCATTCCTTAGAGGATCGTTTGGTGAAACGCTACATCAGAAATGGCTTGTTTGAAGGTGAGCCTGAGCGTGATGTCTTTGGGAATTTTGAAGTGCCGTTGAAAAAAGTAGGAGGTCTCATCGTTCCAACAAAGGAAGAGATTGCTGAAAATAATAGAGCTAGAAGTGCAAAACTGCGAATTGCTGAAAAATTATGAAAAAGAATCTGTACGGCATTTTAAGAGGTAAATTCTTGGTTAGTGATGACTCTTTTAAGAATTGGAGAATCATCATTTTCATATCAGTATTAGCAATAATCATGATCGCAAGTTCTCATAGTGCAGATAAAAAAGTTTATGAGATTGCTAGGCTTAAAAATGAAGTCAAGGAGTTACGATCAGCCTTTGTTGATGGTAGATCAAAATTGATGCGGCTCAAAATGGAATCATCAATTACCAATAAAGTAGCAGAGAAAGGAATCAGGATTTCAGAGATTCCACCGAGAAAAATAAAAGTTAAATCACAACACTGAGAAGGTGGCAACAACCGAAACCAACATATTAAACAGATTGTATTTCGTAGCTGGCAGTATGTTTGTCTTTGCGCTCGCTGTCGTATTCAAGTTGTGTACGATTCAGTTTGTGCAAGGTGATGCATATCGAAGTCTCGCTGAGGAACGTATTGTTAAAAATGTTGAAATTCCTGCGAATAGAGGAAATGTCTATTCTGCTGACGGAAGTCTGTTGGCTACCTCCATTCCAAAATATGATATCCGATTGGATGCCATACAACCTAAACAAGAAGTGTTTAATGAGTTAATTAATGATTTGGCAGATTCATTGTCTAATTACACTGGAAAATCTTCGAGTTTTCATCGTCAATCTATCAAAAAAGCCAGAAAAGATAAAAACCGGTATTTTCTTCTAGCCAGAAATATTAGTTACTCCGACTATATTAGACTGCGAAATTTTCCAATGTTGGAGTTGGGAGCTATTAAAGGAGGTTTAATTGTTGAGCAAACGACTAGACGTGAACATCCCATGGGTGGTATCGCCGAACGGTCTATTGGTTATGAGCGTTTTGATGAAGACGGAAATGTCTCTAGAGCAGGTATTGATGGTGCTTTTGGCGCAAAATATCTGCGTGGAGAAAATGGTAAGCGTTTAAAGCAAAAAATAGGAAATGGTCAATGGAAGCCCATTGTAGACTATAATCAAGTCGAGCCTCAAGACGGTTATGATGTATACACAACAATTGACGTCAATATTCAAGATATTGCTCATCATTCATTGTTGGGTCAGCTTGAGAAATATGAAGCCGAACACGGCTGTGCTGTTGTGATGGATGTCGAGACAGGTGAAATTAAGGCCATCACTAACTTAGCGAAAACCAGTAAAGGTAATTATTACGAAAAGCGTAATTACGCCGTTTGGGAGTCACATGAACCAGGTTCTACTTTTAAAGTTATGGCTTTAATGGCTGCCCTAGAAGATAGAGTGATTGATACTTCTACAATAGTTGATACAAGAAATGGTTCTAAAATGTTTTATGGTAGAACGATCAGAGATTCTAAAGGTCATGGAAAGATTTCAGCTGCGAGAGCTTTAGAAGTGTCTTCAAATATTGGATTGGCAACTTTAATAGATGATCATTACGCGAAACAACCTAAGAAATTCATCAATCGATTAAAAAGCTGGCATCTCGATGATACACTCGGTGTATCTATTAAAGGTGAAGGTAAGCCAGTAATACCAGAACCTGGCGATAAAATATGGAGTCGGAATGCTTTGCCCTCTATGGCTTATGGCTATAACTTACAAATGACGCCTTTGCAAACATTGACCTTTTATAATGCCATTGCGAATAATGGTGAAATGGTGAAACCAAGATTTATCAAATCGGTTAAAGAATTTGATAAGGAAATTGAAGTGTTTGAGAAGGAAGTCATCCATCAGAAAATATGTTCTGATAAGACCTTAGGAGAAATCAGAGATATCCTAAAAAATATAGTCATCCGAGGCACAGGTCAGCGTATGTACTCAGAGAATTTTTCTATGGCTGGTAAAACAGGGACGGCTAGAACTAATTACAATGATTTTGAAGAGTGGTTAAAGGATAAAAAGTATATCTCTTCTTTTGCTGGGTATTTTCCTGCAGACGCTCCGAAATATTCTTGCATCGTAGTGATTCATGAACCTAGCACCAAAGTGGGTTATTATGGCGCAGATGTTTCAGGTCCCGTATTTAAAAGAATAGCACAAAAAATATATACAGAAACACCTCTTATAGATGAAGTGGAGTCACTTGAGATTGTGAATTCGAAAGTCGACAAGGATTTTGAAGCCTATTATGAAACGGCTCAAACATACAAAACCATCATGCCAAATGTGGTTGGATTACCAGCTATGGATGCGTTGGCGCTTCTGGAAAATATGGGACTTAAGGTAAAACTGCAAGGTGCAGGCACTATTAAGGAACAGTCTGTCCCTAAAGGAATTAAAGTGAAACCCAATCAAATCATACGCCTAAGCTCATAATGGTACAACTAAAAGACATATTGTATAAGGTTACTATTAATGCAGTGGTTGGAAGCACGAGTATTGAAGTGGGAGCACCTCAATTTGATTCACGCCTTATTGACAATGGCGATGTGTTTGTGGCTATCAACGGGACGAAGGTTGATGGACATGATTTTATAGATATAGCCATTAATAAAGGTGCGATTGCGATCGTGTGTGAAAAACTACCATCCAATTTAAAAGATGGCATGACCTATATTGAAGTTGAAAGAGCCAATCAGGCATTGGCATTTATGGCTTCTAACTTTTATGGAAATCCTTCTGAAAACTTAAGATTGGTCGGAGTGACTGGAACCAACGGTAAAACGACGATTGTCACCTTACTTTATCAATTGTTTAAGAATGCAGGTTATAAAGTTGGCCTGTTGTCAACAGTGAAAATCATGGTGGATAACACCGAATACAAAGCAACACATACGACTCCTGATTCACTAACGATTAACAAGTACTTAAAATTAATGAATGATGAAGGTGTGGAGTTTTGCTTTATGGAAGTGAGCTCACATGGCATTCATCAAAATAGAACAGATGGTTTGCAATTTGCAGGTGGCATTTTTACAAATATCTCTCATGACCATTTAGATTATCACAGCACGTTCGCAGAATATAGAGATGTTAAAAAATCATTTTTCGATCACTTACCCAAGAGTGCTTTTGCTTTGGTTAATATCGATGATAAAAATGGCTTAGTCATGCTACAAAATACGGTAGCTAAAAAATACACTTATGCTTTAAAGACATATGCCGATTTTAAAGCCCAAATACTTGAAAACGAGTTCAGCGGATTACTTCTTAAATTAAATGAAGCTGAGTTATGGACCAAACTAATAGGGAATTTCAATGCCTATAATATCACAGCTATCTATGGTGCTGCAGAATTACTCGGATTGGAGAAGGTTGAGATTTTGAGATTGATTAGTGAACTAGAAAGCGTGAGCGGAAGATTCCAGTATCTCATTTCTGAAGATAAAATTACAGCGATAGTTGATTATGCTCATACGCCAGATGCACTCAAAAACGTGCTTGAGACTATCAATAGCATACGTACTAACAATGAAGATTTAATTACCGTAGTTGGATGTGGTGGTGATAGAGACAAAACCAAACGCCCAAAAATGGGGCATATCGCTTCAGCTTTGAGTACCAAGGTGATTTTTACTAGTGATAATCCGCGAAGTGAAAACCCAAATACAATTATTGAAGATATCGAGAAAGGTGTAGAGCCTCAAAATTTTAAAAAAACGATGTCCATTGTTGATAGACGACAAGCCATAAAAACGGCTTGTCAATTGGCAAATTCAAATGACATCATATTAATCGCAGGCAAAGGTCATGAAACCTATCAAGAAGTCAATGGAGAACGATTGGATTTTGATGATTATAAAATAGTAGAAGAATATTTAAAGCAGTTACAGAAATAATATGTTGTATTACCTTTTTGATTATTTAGAACAACAGTTTCAAATTCCTGGAGCTTCACTTTTTGGGTTTATCACCTTTAGAGCTGCGATAGCCATCATTTTGTCATTACTCATATCTACCATTTTTGGAAAACGAATTATTCGGTTTCTTCAAAAGAAACAAGTAGGTGAAACCATTAGAGATTTAGGACTGGAAGGTCAAGTTGAAAAGGCTGGCACACCAACCATGGGAGGTATCATCATTATTCTAGCAACTCTCATTCCAGTGGTCTTATTGGCCAAGCTCGAAAATATATACATCATTCTTCTGATTGTGACCACCGTTTGGATGGGAACTATTGGGTTCATAGATGATTACATTAAAAAATTCAAGAATAACAAGGAAGGTTTGAAAGGACGTTTTAAAGTTCTTGGGCAAGTAGGTTTAGGAATTATCGTTGGTACCACCATGTATTTTCACAATGACGTTACCATTAAAGAGAAGCTTCCAATACAGCAACAAAGAGTACTGTTGGCTGAAAATCCGGATATTTCTCCTGCGCAATTGTTTGAAGACGAAGAGAAGTCTACGAAAACAACCATTCCATTTGTCAAGGGTAACGAATTTGATTACGCCAATTTGATTACCTGGATTAACCCGTCGTTAGCAAATTATGCATGGGTGATTTTTATACTGGCAGCCATATTTATCATCACGGCCGTATCTAATGGCGCGAACTTAACGGATGGTATTGATGGTTTAGCCGCTGGGACTTCAGCTATCATCGTGCTTACTTTAGGGATCTTTGCTTGGGTATCTGGTAATATCATATTCTCAGATTACCTAGACATTATGTACATCCCTCGTGTGGAAGAAATTACTATTTATATCGCGGCATTTGTAGGTGCATTGATTGGGTTTTTATGGTACAATACATATCCAGCTCAAGTGTTTATGGGAGATACAGGGAGTTTGACCATAGGTGGTATCATTGCCGTTATTGCCATTGCAGTAAGAAAGGAATGGCTCATTCCAGTTTTGTGCGGGATTTTCCTTGCTGAAAATTTATCAGTCGTGATGCAGGTGAGCTATTTTAAATACACAAAGAAAAAATTTGGTGAGGGGAGACGCATATTTAAAATGTCGCCCTTACATCATCATTATCAGAAATCAGGGTATCACGAAAGTAAAATTGTCACGCGATTTTGGATCATAGGTATCCTTTTAGCAATTATTTCAATTGTGACCTTAAAAATCAGGTAAATGAAACGATTGGTTGTTCTTGGTGGAGGCGAAAGTGGCGTGGGTACTGCGCTCTTAGGAAAGGCGAAAGGATTTAAAGTATTCGTTTCTGATAGTGGAAAAATAAAGGAAACATATAAAGACGTTCTTATACATAATGAGATTGAATTTGAAGAGTGTACGCATTCAGAGGAAAAAATTCTAAAGGCCACACTGGTGATGAAGAGTCCGGGAATTCCAGATAAGGTTGCTTTAATTAAAAAGATTACAGCACAAGGCATTCCGGTAGTTTCAGAGATTGAATTTGCAGCAACTTATACTAAAGCTACAATCGTGGGAATCACTGGGAGTAATGGAAAAACCACTACAGCGAGTTTAACGCATCATGTGTTGAGCCAAGAATTAGAGGTGGGTTTGGCCGGAAATATAGGCGATAGTTTTGCGAAGCAGGTTTTAGAGAAAGATTATGCCAATTATGTTCTGGAGATAAGCAGTTTTCAATTAGATGGTATCATCGATTTTAAGCCAAATATTGCCGTATTAACCAATATTACACCCGATCATTTGGATCGCTATGATTATGATTTTGAAAAGTACATCGCTTCAAAGTTCAGAATAGCAGAGAATCAAACTAAGGCAGACTATTTTATATATGATGCTGACGATCCTGTTATAGTTGAATGGTTGAAACAACATCCAGTTCAATCCACATTATTGCCATTTTCATTGACAAAGGTCATCGAGAATGGCGCGTATTTAGATAATAATAAAATTAAAGTAACAATAGATAACAATCAGATAATTATGCCGACAGCAAATTTAGCATTAGAGGGAAAACACAATATTAAGAATGCCATGGCTGCTACCACAGTCGCGCACTTACTAAAAATTAGAAAGCAAACCATTCGTGAGAGTTTAGAAAATTTCCAAGGTGTAGAACATCGGCTGGAGCATGTCCTTAAAATTAATAAGGTACAATACATTAACGACTCCAAAGCCACCAATGTGAATGCTACCTATTATGCGTTAGAAAGTATGGATACACCAACCGTTTGGATTGTGGGTGGTACGGATAAAGGGAATGATTATCAGGAGCTCTATCAGTTTGTTAACGAAAAAGTAAAAGCCATCATTTGTTTAGGTGTTGATAATGAAAAGTTAATGAAAAATTTTGGTGGAATGGTTGATATCATAGTCGAAACACAATATATGAGTGAAGCCGTTAAAATCGCTTATAAAATCGCTCAAGCTGGCGATAGTGTCTTATTATCTCCTGCTTGTGCCAGTTTTGATTTATTCGAAAACTACGAAGACAGAGGGCGACAATTTAAAGAGGCCGTAAGAAATTTATAGACTAGTAACATCGTGCAAGCACTATTTAAAAACATAAAGGGCGATAGGTTAATTTGGGCAATAGCAGCGCTATTGGCTATTTTTTCATTCCTACCAGTGTATAGTGCAGCCAGTAATTTGGCTTATGTTGGTGGCACAGGAAATACATTTGGTTTTTTCCTAAAACACTTTATGCATTTGTTTTTAGGGTTCGCTATCATGTATGGCGTTCACAAAATACCGTATCGCTATTTTAGAGGCTTATCCATGATCATGATTCCTATTGTTTTGGTATTATTGGTGGTAACCATGCTACAAGGTACTACCATAGATGGTGCAAATGCGAGTCGGTGGATTCAAATTCCTTTCGTAGGGATGTCTTTTCAAACGTCCACGTTGGCAGCGGTAGTGTTGATGGTATATGTAGCTAGATATTTATCGAAAATACAAGATAAAGAAGTCACATTTGTTGAAACATTATTACCGCTTTGGGCACCTGTATTCTTTATTTTGATATTAATCCTTCCTGCCAATTTTTCCACGACGGCTATTATATTTTTAATGGTGATGATGTTGGCTTTTATTGGAGGTTGTCCCATCAAATATTTAGTTGTTGTCATTGGAAGTGGTATTGTAGCGCTTACGATGTTTATTTTGGTTGCTAGAACCTTTCCTACTATTATGCCTAATCGTGTTGATACTTGGATGAGCAGAATTGAAAATTTTGCGAATGGCGAAGATACAGAAGCCGATTATCAAATTGAGAAGGCTAAAATTGCCATTGCATCTGGAGATGTATTTGGTAGAGGACCAGGAAAAAGCCAGCAGAAGAATTTCCTTCCTCAATCATCCTCAGATTTCATTTTTGCGATTATCATAGAAGAGTATGGTCTTCTAGGAGGTTTATTTTTATTAGCACTTTATTCATGGTTGCTATTTAGAATCGTTATTGTGTCTCAAAAGTCGGACACAGTTTTCGGAAAACTACTAGTGCTTGGTGTAGGTTTGCCAATCATTTTTCAAGCACTTATAAATATGGCAGTGGCTGTGGAGTTATTCCCAGTAACAGGCCAGACATTACCACTTATAAGTAGTGGTGGAACGTCCATTTGGATGACCTGTTTGGCTATAGGTATCATTTTAAGTGTAAGTGCGAAACGCGAACAATTAAAGGAACAAGAAATACAAGAAGATAACCCATTGGAAATTTTAAGCGAAACCATATAATGAGTCACTATAAAATCATATTGTCTGGTGGTGGAACAGGAGGTCATATTTATCCTGCAATTGCGATTGCCAATGAGCTTAAATCTCGTTTTCCACAAGCCGAATTTTTATTCGTGGGTGCATCAGATCGTATGGAGATGGAAAAAGTCCCTCAAGCTGGATATGAGATTGAAGGATTATGGATCTCTGGTATTCAGCGTAAACTCACCTTAAGCAATTTGGCTTTCCCATTTAAATTGGTAGCGAGTTTATTAAAATCAAGAAAAATAATCAATACGTTTCAACCAGATGTGGCTATTGGAACAGGAGGCTACGCCAGTGGTCCGCTATTAAAAACAGCCGTGTCAAAAGGAGTGCCTAGTTTAATTCAGGAGCAAAACTCTTTCCCTGGTATTACCAACAGGTGGTTGTCTAAGAAAGTCGATAAAATATGTGTGGCATATGATGGTCTCGAGAGCTTTTTTCCTAAAGAGAAAATCATTTTAACAGGAAATCCTATTCGCAAGGATTTATTACAAATTAAAAACAAGGAAATTGAAGGAAAGGACACCTTCTCCTTAATTCATAGCAAACATACCCTTCTTGTTTTAGGTGGTAGTTTAGGGGCTAGACGAATTAATCAGTTCATTGAATCTAGGTTAGAATTTTTCAAATCAATGAATATCCAAGTGATTTGGCAATGTGGCAAACTCTATTATCAGCAATATAAAAATTACAACGATTTGGAACATGTCCAAGTACATGCATTTTTAAATCAGATGGACATGGCTTATGCCGCGGCTGATGTCATCGTATCACGTGCAGGTGCCAGTTCAGTTTCTGAATTATGTGTGGTTGGAAAACCTGTGTTATTTATCCCATCACCAAACGTGGCTGAAGACCATCAAACAAAAAACGCCAAAGCTATCGCAGATAAAAATGCTGCCATACTTATTAAGGAAAGTGATTTGGAAACAGCGTTTGACGCAACGTTTTCTGAATTGATGAATTCAAGTGAAAAACAAGAGTCGTTAAGTCAGAATATTAAAGCATTGGCTTTAGAGCATGCGACCAGTCATATTGCAGATGAAGTTGAAAAACTATTAAGAAATAAATGAATTTAGAGCAAGCACATAATGTTTATTTTATTGGCATCGGAGGAATCGGTATGAGTGCCCTTGCTCGTTATTTCAAGGCGAAAGGCTTAACAGTTGGTGGTTATGATAAAACAAAAACGGAGATAACCGATGCGCTTTCAGACCTTGGAATTTCTATTCATTATGAAGACAATATCGCATGTGTGGATCACACATTTTTGGATAAGAATAAGACCATGGTGGTCTATACACCTGCCATCCCTAAAAGCCACAAAGAATTACATTATTTTCAATCGGAAGGCTTTGATGTAAAAAAACGTTCTGTTGTTTTGGGAGAAATAACAAATCTCACATTTTGTTTGGCGGTTGCAGGAACACATGGAAAGACCACGACAACAAGTATACTCGGACATTTACTAAATGAATGTGATGTTGAAGTCACGGCTTTTTTAGGTGGAATTAGTGAAAATTATGATTCAAATCTGATTATTAATGGCACGGAAGTCACAGTCGTTGAGGCCGATGAATTTGATCGTTCGTTCTTAACACTGTCTCCTGATTATGCTTGTATTACATCTATGGATGCGGATCATTTAGATATCTATGGTGATGCCTCATCACTAACGGCATCTTTTGAAGCCTTTTCAAAAAAGCTAAAGCCAAATGGTAAATTGTTTGTGAGAAATGGACTTCCTATTAAAGGAATCACCTATGGAATAGAGGATGATTCGGATTATTCAGTAAAAAACTTAAAAATAATAAATGGTAGCTATGTGTTCGATGTTAAAACACCGCATAGACTATTGGAAAATTTCAAATTTAACCTACCTGGTAGACACAATCTGTCGAATGCATTAATAGCCTTGGCGATGTCTGTAGAATATGGCCTCCCTCAGCCGCAGCTCGCCAAAGCTTTAGCATCCTATAAAGGGGTGAAGCGCAGATTTACCTATCAAATAAAAAGTGACGATTTAGTGTTTATTGATGATTATGCCCATCATCCAGAAGAAATCAATGCGGTTCATCAAGCTGTAAGGGAAATGTATCCTGACAAAAAGGTGTTAGCGGTATTTCAGCCACATTTGTTCAGCAGAACAAAAGATTTCGCGATGGAATTTGCTAAGGCGCTTTCAAAATTCGATGATATTATATTACTGGATATCTATCCAGCACGTGAATTACCCATGGAAGGAGTGACGTCACAATGGTTACTTGATAAAATTGAAAACCCCAATAAAAAGCTTGTTGAGAAGTCTGATTTGGTGGCAAATATAAAAGCGTCGGATGCCTTTGTAGTCTTGACTATTGGAGCAGGAGACATTGGAGAAGAAGTGAAACATATTAAAAAAGCATTGAGTCTTGCGAGTTAATTATGGTTACATAAAAGTTGGGTTATTACTACTGCTAGTGGTTTTTCTTTATGCCTTTTCATCGGTACGAAATTCTGCTAGGAAAGTGGGATTGCCTGATATTAAATTCGTGGGAGATGATAATCTTTTTATTACTCACGAGACTGTTAGTAAATTGTTAATACAAAATCAAGAGAGCGTTACGAATAAGCCTAAAGATATTATAGATTTGAATCGATTGGAATCTGCCCTAAACTCCAATCCAATGATCAAGGAAGCGCAAGTGTTTATGAGTGTTGAAGGCTTGGTTACCGCTGAAATTGAACAAAAAAAACCTATTGCAAGAGTAAGTACAAATGCCTCTTATTACATTGACGAGACAGGTTCGTTTATGCCTTTGTCAACAAATTATACGGCACGTGTGCCTTTAGTTACTGGATTTGTAGAGAAGAATGATTTGGAAAATGTATATGCTGTTGCCGAGAAAATTCAGGATGATGAATTTTTATTGAAACATGTTGTTGAGATTCATCAAAATCAGGACAAAACCATTGATTTAAAATTAAGGTCCCATGATTTTAGTATCCATTTGGGAACCTTAAAGTTATTGGATAAAAAAATTAACAATCTAAAAGCGTTTTATAAAAAAGCGATGGAAGATGGTATGCTTGATAAGTACAAGCTAGTGAATTTAAAATTTGACAAGCAAGTGATTTGCACCAAAAAATAAGTGATGGAGAATAATAAAATTTCAGTTGGACTGGACATTGGAACCACAAAAATTGTGGCTATGATTGGTCGGAAGAATGAATATGGCAAAGCCGAAATTTTAGGGGTTGGAAAATCCAAAAGTTTAGGAGTTCATAGAGGTGTGGTCAATAATATAACGCAGACAATTCAATCTATTCAGCAAGCTGTTCAGGAAGCAGAAGCTGAAGCAGGAATGAAGATTGAAGATGTGACCGTTGGTATTGCTGGTCAGCATATTCGTAGTTTGCAGCATAGCGATTATATTACTAGAGCGAATTCAGAATTAGTTATTGATGAAGATGATATTGATCGATTAATCAATCAAGTTCACAAGCTAGTCATGTTACCAGGTGAAGAAATTATTCACGTCTTACCGCAAGAATACAAAATTGATGGGCAAGCTGAAATTAAAGAGCCTATCGGGATGTATGGTGGTCGATTAGAAGCTAATTTTCATGTGGTTGTAGGGCAAGTTTCTTCCATTCGCAATATTGGTCGCTGTGTTAAAAGTTCGGGATTAGAGTTGGAAGGTATTACGCTGGAACCCTTAGCATCAGCTAATGCGGTATTAAGTCAGGAAGAAAAAGAAGCAGGTGTTGCTTTGATTGATATTGGAGGTGGTACGACAGATTTGGCAGTATTCAAAGATGGCATAATTAGACACACAGCTGTTATTCCTTTTGGAGGTAATGTGGTGACAGAAGATATAAAAGAGGGATGCTCAATAATTGAGAAACAAGCCGAATTATTAAAAGTAAAATTTGGTTCGGCATGGCCAGGGGAAAACAAGGATAATGAGATTGTGTCTATCCCAGGATTACGAGGTAGAGAACCTAAGGAAATAACCTTAAAGAATTTATCCAAGATCATTCATGCGCGTGTGGTTGAAATTATAGAACAAGTCTATGTTGAAATTAAAAACTACGGCCACGAAGAGCAAAAGAAAAAATTAATTGCAGGAATTGTATTAACTGGAGGTGGTAGCCAGTTAAAGCACTTGAAGCAATTGGTGGAATATATTACTGGAATGGATACTAGAATTGGGTATCCTAATGAGCATTTAGCAGGAAACAGCGATGATGATATCGCAAGTCCTTTATTCGCAACGGCCGTAGGTTTAGTGATGGATGGTCTCAAGCGACAAGAACGCAAGCGTGTAGAAAAAGAAGTAGAGGAGATGGAACAAGAAGCTTTGGAGGAACAAACCGAAGCCTTTGCCAACCAAGAGGAGGTTGTTGAAGAACAACTTCCAAGAAAAGAGCGCAAAACGTTTTTGGATAAATTAACAGAACGCGTAAAAGATTTTTTAGATAACGCAGAATAAATAACATAAGTATCTCCGATTGGGTAGGACTATCGGAGATATTGGGGAAAATAATTATAAATACAGTAAAAGAAATTTTATGAGCAACAACAATGAGTTAGGCAACATTGCATTTGATTTACCAAAAAACCAATCCAACGTCATTAAAGTGATTGGAGTTGGTGGAGGAGGAAGCAATGCCATTAATCACATGTTTTTACAAGGGATTAAAGGTGTTGATTTTGTCATTTGTAATACAGATGCCCAAGCACTGCAAAACAGTGGTGTCCCGAACAAAATCCAATTAGGAGTCAATTTAACCGAAGGTTTAGGTGCAGGTGCCAACCCAGATGTGGGAGAGCAAGCTGCCTTAGAAAGTTTAGAAGATTTACGTCGCATGCTAGATACCAATACGAAAATGGTATTTATTACAGCTGGTATGGGTGGTGGAACTGGAACAGGAGCAGCACCTATTATTGCTAAACTGGCAAAAGAACTAGATATTTTAACTGTGGGAATTGTCACTATGCCTTTTCAATTTGAAGGGAAGACGAGAAACGAACAGGCACAGAAAGGTGTAGAAACCCTTCGTGCTCATGTCGATTCTCTTGTGGTAATTAACAACAATAAATTGCGTGAAGTCTACGGAAACCTCGGTTTCAAAGCAGGATTTTCTAAAGCGGATGAAGTCTTATCTACGGCCTCCAGAGGTATCGCAGAAGTCATTACGCATCATTATACGCAAAACATCGATTTACGTGATGCTAAAACGGTTCTTAGTAATAGTGGAACAGCTATTATGGGATCATCAACGGCTTCAGGAAAAACAAGAGCTCAAGAGGCTATCATGAAGGCATTAGACTCACCGTTGTTAAATGATAATAAAATCACAGGAGCCAAAAACGTATTGTTGCTTATCGTTTCTGGATCTCAAGAGATTACTATCGATGAAATTGGTGAAATCAATGATCATATTCAGAATGAAGCTGGACACGGCGCGAATATCATTATGGGTGTTGGAGAGGATGAATCTCTTCAGGAATCTATTTCTGTGACCATCATCGCCACAGGTTTTGATATTGACCAACAGCATGAAATTTCCAATACGGAACAAAAAAAGGTGGTACATGCTTTAGAAGAAGATCGCAATGACGATGTGATTGTAAAGGAGAATGATCCTGCGATTATTACGCCTGATATTATACTTGAAAATGAAGAAGATAAGGCGCCAGATGTTGTCATTCATACCTTAACAGATGATGAAGATGTCGAAGCGACGAATGCCATGGATACAGATCTCATTACAACAACAGATATCATTAGAAATATCAACGTGGTTTATGACGAGGTATTAGATCATTTGACGTCCAACACAGAGGATTTCATTATTACACCTATTCAAGAGCAAAAGGAAGAAATCACGGAAGAAGTAGAGGAAGAACAAATTACTTTAACTTTTGACTTGCCATTATCGTCAATGTCTGACAATGACGATGAGGCATCAGTGGAAGAAGAAAAGACCATATTTTCACTTGAGGAAGCAGATGACTTAAAATCTATGGAAGTTAATGAACATGTTGAGATTATTCCAGTGACTGAAGCTAATGAAGAAGGTGAAAAGCGTTATGCACTCGATGATTTTATGACCTATGAGTCTGCTATGAATGAATCAGCGAAAGTGCAAACAAAGCAAGAAGTAGAAGAAGAGATTGTGTTCGAAAAGAAGACCATCGAAACAGAGACTCATGAGGAGCCAACAAGTGATGAAATTGACCCAATGAACAGTCCGATTTCAGATTTATTGAAAGAGCGAGCTGATGAAAGACGACGTAAAATGAAAGATTTCAATTACAAGTTCAATACGGCAAAAATAGATGAAATTGAAAAAGAACCTGCCTATAAAAGACAAGGTGTGAATTTAGAAGATGCACAGCATTCTTCAGAAACCAACGCTTCTAGAACATCGGTGACAACTGACGACAACGATGATATTCAATTAAGAAGTAATAATTCATTTTTACACGACAACGTAGATTAATAGCAAATTTAGTTTAGTGTTTCACACTTTGTTAAACCCGAAAGGATGAGATATACCTTTCGGGTTTTTTTATGTCACAATGTTATCGAGTCATGGCAAATAACAGGACTTTTTTTATATCTTCGCAGTGCAATTTAAATCAGGTGTTATGAGTTTACAAAATGACGTTATGGCTGCCATGAAAACAGCGATGAAGGAAAAGGATCAAGTGGCTTTAGAAGCTTTAAGAGCTGTCAAATCAGCCATACTTTTAGCTAAGACTTCCTCAGGAGGTGGTGAAGAATTGACGGAGGAGGAAGAACTAAAAATTCTTCAGAAGTTAGTCAAGCAACGTAAAGATAGTGCGGCTATTTATTTAGAACAGGACCGAAAGGATTTAGCATTGCCAGAAATTGATCAAGCAGAAGTCATTAGCCAGTTTTTACCTGAAGCTTTGAGCGAAGAGGAAATTGAAAAGGTAGTGGTTATGACCATCGATCAAATTGGTGCTGAAGGCATGAAAGATATGGGTAAAGTGATGGGTATTGTCAACAAGGAATTGGCTGGTCAAGCGGATGGTAAAACGATTTCAAATATTGTCAAGGCAAAATTAACGGAATAAGCATACTGGCCTCGTAGTTCAACTGGATAGAATATCAGATTTCGGCTCTGAGGGTTGGAGGTTCGAATCCTCTCGAGGTCACTATAATAAATCCAAACTGTAAATTAAGATTTCTTGATTTGATGGTTTGGATTTTTGTTTTTATTCTTGGTAGTCATCATGACGATTTCATAGTTTCTTATAAAAATCTAGATTGTTTTTTTCATTATATTTAAGGAATGATTTTAGCCCTAATTCAAGAAGAAGGCATCTCACCTATACTTCAAACTGTTTTGTTAATCATTTTTATGCTTGGTATGGTAGCCATTGTGCTTTCTCGTTTCTATGTATTTTTTGAGGAACAATATGCCATGCGTATGAAGCGTCCATTTTTCGTTCATTTTTATCTCTTTAAAAAGACCTTGAATAAATCGGAAAGACGAGTTTTAAATCAGCGGTTTGGGTTCTATCAAAAATTAAATCATATTCAGAAAAAACGATTTGAACATAGAGTAGCGAGGTTTCTATCTAAAAAAGAGTTTATCGGACGAGAAGGCTTTATAATGACTGATGAAAGTAAGGTGTTGATAGCAGCTACAGCCACGATGCTAACCTTTGGTTTTAGAAATTATAACATTGATCTCGTTGAAACTATTATTGTGTATCCTGCTGCTTTTTATTCTCATTCAAATGAAACTTATCATAAAGGAGAATTAAATCCAAAACTACGAGCGCTAGTATTGTCTTGGGAAGATTTTGTACATGGCTATGATATTGCACGAGATAATTTAAATTTGGGTATCCATGAGTTTACACACGCCATTCACATAAACAGTTTGCAAAGCACCGATGTAAGTGCCTTAGTATTTAAAAAGTCTTTTGAGGAACTAACAGATTTGTTAACTGCCGAACAGGCATTAAGGCAAAAATTAATCGCTTCTAAATATTTTAGACCTTATGCTTTTACCAACCACTATGAATTTCTTGCTGTCATCGTAGAGACCTTTATTGAAACTCCAGATGATTTTAAGCAACAATTTCCTAGGATTTACAAGAAAACTAAGGAAATGCTAAATTTTACCTTTGCGGATTATTAATGCAACTACAGTTTGAATACAACGTAAGCCATGTATTGAAAATGGTTGTTGTCAAATCTATTGTCTTTGTGGTTAAATGCGAATTTTCCAACACCCTGAAGGCTTAAGCCAATAGTTGGGCTTACCCAAATGATGCCTCCTAGAACCAAATTAGCTGAGGTGTTTATTTCATCAACGGAGAAAATACCGAGTCCTCCACCAGTGTACAAATCAATCCATAAAGTTTCTGGGAATAACTCATCAGAAAAGTAATATTTTAAATAAGTATTGGTTGAAAAGTAACTAAATGCTTCTGGCAGCGAGCCATTATCGATTGTAGATGTGATTTTAAATCTGTTCAATGTAAAATCCTGCTCTATTGATAAATTTCTAGACCATCGTCTTTGAACTGCCACTGCAAAAGGACGGTTAAATTCGAATTCACCCAGTTTCGCAAATGGATTTCTAGTTCCTAAACTTCCAACAGCGTTTACACCAACATTTATCGTCCATGATTCGATGCTTCTATAGGCTCTTTTAGTTAATTGGGCCTGGCCATCAAAACTAAATAGAGCTACTAAACATAAGAATAAAATTGCCTTTTTCATAAGTAATATAATGTGTAAATTCAAAGGTATGTTTTGAATAAATATATTGCAAATATACCTTAAAGTTATAATTTTTTGAGTTAACCCTTAAGGAATTTCGCTTTTAATTCCTTAAATATGCGTCTTCTGTCTTCATAAACCGCAAATCTATAATTTTTATTGCTAAGGAAGGTGCTCAATCGAGAAGGAATTAGACGCATATAGGCATTCCATGATAATAACGTCTTTCTTACATTGTTACGGGACTTTGAATGAAGTCGCGATTGGAAGCGTTTGAGCTTTTTAAGGTTAAAATTAGCCGTTTTAAATATATCAAATAGGAGGCTGTGAAGCGTCATATAAGAAGTGATCACCTTTTCGTTGTAATTTTGATTGAGTTCTGGATGGTGATGAATAAGTACTATTGAATCATAGGCGCTTCGCATTCCTAACTTCGAGTAATAGTGGCCTTCATCATTAATTTGAAAATTAAGAATGTTATGTAAGAATAGGTCTTTGTTACTAGGAATAGGAATACGCTCTTTGAATTGTTTGTTCTTTAAAATGGAAGGACTCAATAAATAGTCAGAAACTGGTTTGTTTAAAACATATTTATGAAGTTCTATGGCACATAGTCCATCCTCTTTAGCCAATCGATCTAAATGTTTGTGCTCGAAAAAACCCGACTTTAGTCCAGATCTCTTTTCGATATATCCATGGTCTTTTAGGAGTTGATAGGCGCTTTGAATATGGTCGTGCTTGACAAGAATATCAATGTCTCCAAGCATGCGTTCTCCTAGATGCTCATAATAACCACTTACAAGCATTGCTGCACCTTTTAAGAAAGTATAGTCAATATGCTCCTTGTTAAAAATATCGGATATCGTTTGTATATCTATTAATAAGTCTTGGTTGCGATTTGTATTGATCGCTGTGAGTTGTTCTAAATAGTTTTCTAACTCTTTTGGTATATATTCTAATAGGTTCTTTTGTTGTAGTCTGGCAAAAACGGTGGTTAAAATAAGGTGGTCACTGGCTATCACTACTAAAGCATCCCAATCGATATCTTCGGAAACAATTTGATGTTTTAATGTTTCCGTAGGATAATCAAAACTAAGAATGTCTGCAATTAAATGTAAACTGTCTTTGTATGTGTTTAGGTTCTTTGCCAAAATTATATCATTCTAAGCCAAAAATAAGGAAAGTATCTATTTACTTGTTCTTTAAGCGTCAAATAGTGACTTAAACTCAGCGATGGCATAATCATTGTCACTGTAGTCGAGTTGGAAGTAGGTGACAGATTTTAACCACTCTAAAAATCTGAAGGCATGATCTTGGTGCGGAGAAACCCACGAGTCTGGTATGAGTGTCTCTAGTGCTTTTTCAGCTGAAGTTTGCTCAAGCAATGAAGGTTTACTAGGTGCATACTTAACAGATACTATTTTACGACATGGTAATTTCGTATGGCCTCCTTTGATCTCGGAAATGGGAGGCACATATTTAATGGGGATATTTTTAGTCCCATTTTTATAGGTGGTTAAATTTTCAAAGCCTTTTATTTTAGCCGACAACATATTGAAAGCACCTTGCTTCACTGAAATCGCTGCAGGAAAAGCATACAACATCGCGTCCTCATAAAATGGTGTGAAGTCATCTGCTAAGACGTCAAAACCTTCAGCCATGAGCAAGGCAGTTAAGGTGCTTTTTCCATTGCCAGAGTTCCCAATGATCATAATGGCTTCTTTGCCATTACTAACTGTAGATGCATGGAATGAAGCCACCCAATTATCAGTAGAGGTTTCGTGAATCAAATTGGTGAATTCCATGGCGAATTGGCCCTGAAGAAAATGGTATTGATCTACACTGTAACTTTTCACATGTTGCTTGTTTTTGCACATATGAAGCCTATCATCTAGCTGAAAAATATCAAATACAGTATTTACTGAGTTTGATGGCGTTACTTGAAGGTGTTCTAGAGGTGGATGGAACAATCGCAAGATGGCTTCCGAACCAAAATTTATAGTGATCGTGGTGCCCTGAATTTGATAGTCTTTGGAAATCATCGGGTCAGGAATGGTATCAATCTTGGCGTGTGTGGTTTTGATATCCTCGATACGATTGGCCTCTTCTAAAAAGTTTGAAATTTCATTAAAGAGCTTGAATGACGTTGCTTCATCAATGTTTAGTGTAATTTGAAGCTGGTCAGTAAAAGTTGTTTTATCGTCAGCACTGAGAAAGACCTCAATGAGTCGATACACGTTTTTGGATACCACGGTATATCTATTCGAAACTTGAAACCATAAAACTACAGTGTCATCAAGTTCCATTACATACTTCGGAGTGAGATCCGTTTTCAAAATATCTTAATTAATCAAAAGGGTTTCCTCCTGGATCAGGTGGAGAAGATGCGTGTGCCTTTTTTGGATTCAAAATAAGAAATGTACCCACAGCTGTAAGTGCTGCGTACTTGCCCATTTTTTTCATGGCTTCCTTACGAGTAATTTGATTCTGAGGACTATTTCTTTTCATTAGAATTTTTAATAGGTCAAAAATAAATAAAATATTGTTATTTGGTCGTATAATTGATTTTAATTTCTATAAAACCGCCTAGATTATAACAATTTTTTAAGATTTATTTTGATTGTTGTTTGTGATTTATATCGTGTTCTTTAGTTTATCTACGAGTGAATGATTAGTTCGGTTTTTCAAAACTAGACCATCTTCACGTAGACTATCTTCTTGATTGTTGTTTGTTTGATCGTGCGTTCTTTTAACCAAGATAAAAAATCTTCTTGATAGTGACGTTTATTTTGTATCCTACACGTTACAATTCATGTGTTAGTGTCAAAGAAATCATTAAAAAAGCACACGATGACGTGGCGTGTGCTTTTTTTCTTTATGTGAACCTCAAAAGGTTACCATTTACTTAATAATGACTTTTACAGATTTCTGTTGAGCTTTATCAGAAATTTTCACGACATACACACCTGCATTTACATTTGATATATCTATTTGATTGTTTAAGGTATTCGAATCCAATGCCACACTCATGATTACGCGACCTTGTACATCATAGATCTCAGCAACAGAAGCACTGTTTAAACGTCCTTTGACAAACAATGCCTTTGGCGATTTAGTGGTGTAAATTTGAATACTACTGAAGTCTTCATCTGGTGTAGACAGGGCATCTTCAGATACTCGAAGGAAAAAGCGTCCTGTGCCAGATAAATCTGTTGTTGGTGTGAATACATAGTCTGACGTATTGAGTAAAGTCATGGTGTTGGTAAGCGTATCTTCTAAATACACAGAAACTGACTCCGGAATATTCGCTTCCAAAATACTAATCGTAAGTTGCTCACCTTGGTTAGCATCCACTCCTAAAGGAAATACCGTGTTGTTAAGTCCAGAGTATGCCACAGATTGAGCTGCTAGATTGAGTCCTTCATTAGCTTCAACTAAATGCGAATACAATGCAAAATCAGGAATTGTATTTCCGAACAAAGCTGAGTCATATCCAGGATCCATACCTAAGCTAGCATTATCATTAAAATAGATATCTGTCTTAGAGGTAGCGGTATCAGTTGTCATTTGTAATTTTAAATGCGCGAGGTTGTCAAGATCGGACACTCTTCCAACAATAAAATCATCATTCGTACCAATAGTTCGCATACTAGGCTCAAAGGCAATCGTTCCACCTCCTGTGATAGAAGACACAAAGAAACCTTGTCCAGGTGCAATTTTAGCTGTTGGATTAGCATCTGCATACGCTTGATTCCATACAACAAATCCGTCTAACACATCACCATCGTATCCATAGACTCCAAAATTAGCAGGATTAAATGCGCTCGAATTCGCTGCAAGAAAATCTGTTAATAAGATATAGGAAGGATAAGGATTGCCAATGAGATTAAACGTGTTACTTGACCCAACCGAAATAGGAACAAATTGGGTGGTAGTGGCTACATCTCCTAAGAACTCAAAAGTTGAACCTGTTGCTTCAGTAGACGCACTTCTATAACCTATTCCTGCTTGAATAACTGATGCGTCATCTGCTGCCGTATAATTGATGTATTCATTCGTGTTATTGTCAAATGGACCAAATAAGAAAGAAGGTACACCGTCAATAGTTCCAGAAGGTAAATCAGGATTAGCCGTTCTGAATGCCAAAAATGTTTGATCAGGACTAGTAACAGGTGCCGAAATTAAATCATTCGATCCAGTAGTAGATCCTGTTGGAGCTATTTGGTTGACGTGTCTGTTATAGATTACTTCTCCTTGTGCATTACCTCCAGTAATTAAACTAGAATAAGAGGTAGAAACAGAGTTCAATTCTAAGGTCCCGAAGTTTACCAAACCAGAAACAGAAGTAATAGATTGTCCTGCACTTACGGTTGCGGTTGCTGCATCACTGATGTATAAGTTGTTGACTTCAATATCGGTTCCTACGATGTAAGTACCATCTAGAACATAGGCGTTTTCAGTGCCTGTGGTATCAGATGGCGGATTAGGTGACCATCCGTTATCCACATATAAAAGACCATCAAACACACTGATAAGTTTAAAATTATCAAATCCTGAGAAGCCAGTACTACCGTTGTCTCTAATACTCACTTCTAATGCTATTGTAGAAAGGGCATCTGGGATGTCAATAGTTACTGTGCCTTGATCTGTATCAATGGCTCCGCCACCATCTACAAGAAATACGTAAGGTTGCGGTACACCATCATAGATGAGTCGATATTTGGCGTCGTCCACATCATTTCCATAACCGTCAACGTCCCAATCAAAAGAAAGTTTGACGTTTTCAAAATTGCTAACATCGATGGGATCAAGTGCTAGCGTTGCAAAATCCGAAGTACCATTCTCGCCTTCGTCATTTAAATCATTTTCACCAAAAATATTATTTGAGAACGACGGATTATCTATAGGTGCTGCATCAGCGATATCTATAATCCCATAGTAGCCATCAACGGCCCAACCATTATCAAATAAGGCAACATCGTTAGTGTAAGTCCACTCAGGAGTTGCACCGTCAAAGTTTTGTTGAGCAATAGTGATGATTGGTCCATCCACATCAAAAGGATTACTTATGGCTGGACTTAAACCACCACCAAAAGCTAAAATGGTGGTAACGGTTTCTTTTTCTGTAAAAACAATGGTATTAAGTATGGCTGTGCCATTTAACATTGTGTAATCAATAATTCCTGGTTCCATAGAGCCACTAGATACAACAGATACTGTCCCATTGTAATCCAAATCTTGGTTACTATTGGCGTCTACTGCATATACTACTGGAGACGGTGTCATTATTTCAAATTGAAACGTGTCAACAGGTTCTTGATTGAATATCAAGGCGTCTGCAATGACTTCAATTCTGTTATCATCAGCCACAATAGGTGTTTGTGCACCACCTGCATCAAAAGCAAGAAATACTGATCCAGTCGATCCATCTGCCGTCGCAGATGCTATGGTGAGTTGAATTTGATCATTATCTGTAACTGCCGTTTTAAAGGTGGCATAAATATCAAATGTTTTTGAACTGTCATCTGCAGCGGTTATTCCAGAAATATCCATAAATGACGTCATTTCTGAAACGGTTGTTACTTCAGAAACATTCGTCGTGCCATCAAAAATAGCTAAAGCTGCAATATTTGAGCTGTTAGCGACAGTAAACTCAAGGTCTGATAAAGTCGTACCAAGCGCATCTGGATCTGTTAAATCGTCTCCGCCATCTTGAACTGAGAATTCACCAATTTTAATGGCATTCGTCGTAGTTAAACCAGAAGTTGCACTGTAAGATAAGTAGTCAATATTGTCCGTTGGATCAAATGCCGTTGCCACAATGTTAGACTCGGTGCTATTAGGTGTGACAGCATTAATGGTACCACTCATTCTGATACCAGGCAATGCCACGCCGTATGCAGACCAACTTGGTTCTTGACGTACCCTTAACCAACTCCCATTGGTGAGTGCTCCCCAAGCATAAAGTCTAAATGTAATAGTACCTGCAGTTCCAGAATTAATACTTAACCCAGTAAGATTCGTGATCTGAGGTGTTGAAGGCGGTAAAGTTTGCGTACCGCCAACTGGAATTCCAGCTGTTGCAAAATTATCTAAGCTGTAAAACAATTGCCAGTTTGCAGGCCCTTCAGAATTCCGTCTTAACCTAATATCTATGGATTGTATTTCGATATCGTTGGTTGCACTCGCTGTAGTAGACCACTGCATGTAGTCGTTTCCAGAAATAGCTTCTGCTAATGAGGTCCCAACCCAACTGTTGGAAGTGAAATCTGTTCCTGCTCTTAGAACGACACCTGATCCTCTTGTAATTCCTACAGAAGAAATAGAAGGATCATTTCCTGTTGCGGTCGGTCCGACAATATTGGCTCTATCAATAGTGACTATTGGGCCTTGGGCAAAACTGAATATAACGAAAAGCGTCGCTAAAACTGTTAAGTAGATGTTTTTCATAGCAAAATATTATTATTTTTCTGTTTTTATTTGCTTTTTGATACAAACAAAAACGTAAATTCTTATGGGATGTCAAATATACTAAAAGATATTAGGATTAGTGTAAATTGACTAAAATTTAAAGACTTAAGTCTATAAGATGTAATAATTTTCTTACCAAAACTATGGAAGTCCTTTATTGAGTTACAAATAATCTAATTATCATTAGAGGACATCTTTTATTTGGAATATATTTGACGACTTAAACTAGTTTTACCCCAAAATATATCACTTAGTGTCTGAAAAATCGTTAAAAAAACAAGTTGTTAGTGGCTTAGCATGGAGAGGAAGTGCTGATATTGCTCAGCAGATCTTACAGATTGTTTTTACCATCATTTTGGCGCGACTTTTAACGAGAGGAGATTTTGGTTTGGTGGCTATGGCTCTTATAGTCAATCGCTTTGTGAAAGCCTTAACGAGTATAGGTTTTGGAGCCGCCATCATTCAGAGTCAAGAAATCACCAAAGGACAAATTTCTGCGATATTTTACATACAGTTAGCACTGAATATTCTATTGACAACCATTGTTTATTTTTGCTCTGGTTTAGCGGCTGCATTTTTTGAAGAGCCTGGATTGGAACCTGTGATTCAAGCATTGGGATTTGTTATTGTATTGCAAACATTTCAGTTTCCTAATATTCTTTTGCGTAAGCGCATGGACTTTAAAGGGTTTTCAATAGCCGAGATTACGTCAATGGTACTTTCAAATATTATTGCAATTATCATGGCACTTTATGGTTTTGGCGTTTGGTCCTTAGTTTGGAGATTAATCATCCAAAGAATTCTTTTTGGCGCTCTATCTTTTTATTTCGGCAAGTGGTTGCCTACGAAACCAGAATTTAAAGGGATCAAACCATTTTTTAATTTTGGAATAAATATGTTGGGTGCTCACATCGTGTATTTCTTTGCAGAAAACATGATTGGTTTACTCACTGGCCGATTTTTAGGTAAAGAAATCATGGGATTATTTAATATAGCCTACAATTTGGCTATTGTACCTGCGACTAAAATACAGTCTGTACTCACAAATGTCCTAACACCAGGATTTTCGAAATTGCAATATCATGTTGAAAAATTTAGGACTAATTATACTAAAGCACTTAACCTAACCTCATTACTCTTTATTCCTTTTATGGTCATGCTGATGGCGATCAGTAAAAACTTGATTCCCACATTTTATGGTGATAAATGGCAAGAAGCAGGTAATTATTTATTGATTTTGGCCGTAGTCGGTTTATTAAGAGGCTTATCTCATATATTGAGGAGTGCGATCATTGCTAAAGGAAAGTCACGTGTCATATTCATCTCTACCATAGTTGAAGTTGTAGGGTCATTGCCTATCATGTATCTTTTAATGCAAGACTATGGCATTTATGGATTAATACTAGGATATTTAATAGGAGCTATGTTTGGTTGGATATATACTTCTGTGCATTATAATAAGATATTGGAACAAAGAAATGCAGCTTTATCAGCCATAAAAGAGGCTATATTTATAGCAATAGTCATATTCGTCCCTGTTTATGGTATCAATTATTTAGGCGTGAATGCGTCTTTAGGTTTGGTAATTCAATTGATCTTAGGGTCCGTTATTTTTGTGGTGACATTGAGACAATTGAAACGAGACCTTTTTGAGCAATTACTTTTGAAATTAAAAATTAAGAAAGTAAATAACTAATTATTGAAGTTTTTATGTATCAGGTAACCCTTCTGGATAAGACATCGAAAGACCAAGTAGACCAATGTTTGGACTTGTTGTTAACAAGTTTTCAGGGAGATTTGGATTATTTTAAATGGAAGCATGATTTAGAGGGTCAATATCATTTGGAAGAGTATACGTTTTGTATTTTTCAGGATCAATTATGTATTGCTACCACGCAAGTGATTGTGCATCAAATGTTCGTTTCGGGTCATACACATCGATTTGGACTTCTTTGTGATGGTGCTACGCATAAAGATTATAGAAGGTTAGGATTATTTGAAAAACTGCTCAGTCACATCAACCAATTCAGTCAACAACATAATATCGATTTCGTCTATAGTACTGGTAATAAAAAATCAAGAAAAGCACTTTTTAAATTAGGCTTTGAAGACTTTTTTACAACACTGAAAGCTTCCAAACGTATCAGATATAATCATCCGCTTTTAATATTATATAATCTGACAAAATTAGCGATCGTAGGTTTATCGTTGCCAAAAACGCATGCTGTCAAACCTATTACTTTAGATGATTATGCCAACTTCTACGCACAGCATAAAGGGGACATTGAGATATCATTCGATAAAAATAGCGACTATTTGAAATGGCGGTTGGATGAAACTACAGGAACTTATCATGTGTATGGTATTTTTAACGATGCCGATATGGTTAGCGGTGTTGTCGTTTTAAAAATCACGGATAATCGTTTATATATTATGGATTTATTAGCATCCAATTCTAAGGATATTGATAGCTTGTTAACGTATGTAGACGCCGTAGCAATTAATCACAAAGCCATTCATAAAATAAATGCCTCACACAATAATTTTGCAGCCTATAAAAACCAATTAATCTCGCACAAATATGACATGTCGCATCAAGATAATAGTGCATTAATTTATATTACAAATCCAGATTTTAAATTGTCTAATTTGTACCTTGAGAACATGCATTACATGAGAATTGATAAAAATGAATAAAAAAAAACCAAATATATATTTAGCAGTCACCATAGATACCGAGTGTGATAAAGGGAAAAAATGGAAGTTAAAACAGCCTTTAACCTTTAAAAATATTTATAATGGTGTGGTGCACAGTCTGCAACCAATTTTTGATAAACATCATGTTAAGGCGACTTATTTATTAAGTCCTGAAATTATGAGGGATGAAAAATCCGTAGACGTTTTTAAAAGTTTTGGAGATTCTGTTGAATTGGGAACACACCTTCATGCGGAGTTAATTGAGCCTCAAGCTAATTTTGAGTGTACCAACACAAGTCATTTTCAAAATGATTTTTCTCCAGAAGTAGAAAAAGCCAAATTGGAAAATTTGACCACTTTATTTAAAGACACCTTTGGATATCAACCCTTATCCTTTAGAGCAGGTCGATTTGGAATTAGTGCAGATACACTAAGTTTTCTTCAAGAGTTAGGTTATACGGTCGATAGTTCCGTGACACCTGATATGAAATGGACGAACCAAGTTAGTGGTAATGTTGCCAATTTTTTTGGTACGCCTTATCAACCATATTATCCGTCAAAAACTGATTTCCGAAGGAAAGGAGATATGGAAATATTACAAGTTCCCGTCACTGTTATGAACCATAAGTTGTCCAACTTACCTTTGTGGCTTAAAAGAGGCATAAAATTAAATAAGTCCTATGAGCATGTTGTTTTTAATTATGCCACTAATTTTTCTAAACCGCAATGGTTACGACCTACCTACTCTGATGTAGAGACCATGATGGATCTTACACATCGATATTTAAAAGTGACTAACGACAATGACCTATTTTTATGCATCATGTTTCATAGTAACGAGTTTGAAATTGATATGAGCCCCTACAGTCTTGTCCAATCGCAAATTGATAAAATCATTGATAGGTTAGACAGTTACCTCGATTGGCTTATTAAAACTTATCATGTGGAAGGTATCGGACTTTCTGAATTCAAGGATGTATTCGATAAGAAACAATTAAATTAAGTTGAAGATGCAAAGAAGAGACATTATTCATATTGGATACTTCAAAACAGGAACAACTTGGTTTCAACAAGTGTTCTTTCCAAAAGTGACGAACACGGTTTTTAGTAATCAAGCCAACGCATCTTTAGATGATAACCTGATTATAACAAGACCTTACGACTTCTCTGCTGAAAAGACCTCGAGGGATGTACATGAGCTGTTTTCTGAACAACATAAGGACACACTAGTGTTGTCAAGAGAACGTTTATCAGGACATCCATTTACTGGTGGTTATGATGCGAAAGTCATTGCCGACAGACTCAAAGAAACGTTCCCAAGTGCTACCATTGTCATTTTTATAAGAGAACAAAGACAGGCGATTGTTTCAACTTATAAAGAATATGTGAAAAGAGGTGGAACGGCACCTTTTGAAAAATGGATTTTCACTCATGAGAGAACAATTCCAAGTTTTCAATTAGATTACTTTAATTATCACAAGCAAATCAATTACTATATCAAGTTATTTGGTAAATCTCATGTGAAAGTTTATGCTTATGAAGATTTTAAGGACAATGCTAAACAGTTTTTAAAACAGTTTGCTGAAGATTTGGCGCTAGAGGTAGATCTTTCAGCATTTGATTTTAATAAAAAAGTCAATAAAGGCTTTTCAACCAAATCGCTAAATCTTATTAGATGGTCTAATCAGTTTTCAAAAAACAAAAACTTAAACCCTTATCCGGCAATTAAAATTCCTTTTTTAAGATTTCTTATTGAAAAGCTCTGTAAAACTTTAGATGGCATGTTTTATAATCAAAGAAATACTAGTTTTTTAAAACCAAAGACCTTGGCTAGAATCAATCATTTATTTGGTCCAAGTAATCATGAGCTCAATCAATTGCTTGATCTAGATTTGGAAAGTAAAGGGTATAACTGCAATAACAATAATTAAGATTTACGAAAGATGCTAAATGTTGGTTTTATTACAAATAATCACTACCCTAGAATGGGAGGTATGGAATATTGCACCCATTTTTTGGCCAAACATTTAAATGAGATGGATGCTATTCAAGCTTCCGTGGCTTGTGGTACATTAAGAGGTGTGCCTCCAGATTTCGAATACCCATATCCTTGCTATCGCGCAAAGAGCTTCTCTTTTTTAACGCCATGGTTAGCTCAGAAGAACCGAGAACAATTGGTAAAGAAGGAAAAGATTCAAGTATTTCACGGCCAAATGTTACATGGTGGTGGTTATGATGCCATGCGTTTAAGTCAGCAATTTGACTTGCCATTTGTAGCACAATCCCATGGGGCAGACGTTCAAACTGTATCGGAAATAATCTATGGAGCTCTCAACGACAGTGCCAAGAAGCATCAAATAAAAGAGGTGTTGAAAAATGCGGATAGGCTTATTGCTGTGAGTAGTTTAAACAAACAACATATGGTAGATCTTGGTGCGCAACCAGATCGCATTGACGTCGTATTCAATGGGATTGCAATCAAAGAGATGAACGCGATTCCGTTTCATGACCTCAGACCTCAATTGGGTTTGAAACCCGAAGATTTTGTCCTCATTTCTGTAGGTCGGAATAAGCCAATAAAACGCATGGAAATGCTATTTGAAGCTTTAAAAAAATTAAAAGATTATACATCGATTAAATGTATGTGTGTGGGACCAAAACAGCATCTTGAAACTTTAGCACAAAAATATGGTGTCACTGATAAGGTGGTTTTAGTAGGTTCCATTCCTGAGAATCATGATTTTAATGATGAACCGCCTTACCCAGATTTGATTAATGCTTACAGGTCAGCCAATGTATTTGTGTCCTGTTCATACGTTGAAGCTTTTAGCTGTGCAACAGCAGATGCTTTAGCCTGTGGAATTCCTGTTATTATTGGTAAATGCCATGGTGTTAAAGATGTTGTCAAAGATGGAGAAACAGGCTTGGTCATGCAGAAGGAGTCTGCAGATGAGCTCGCACAACTCATTTTACAACTCTATGAGGATAGGAGCGCACTAAAATCTAATGAAGAACAAATTAAACATTCAATAGCTCATTTGTCATGGGAGCATATTTCCAAACAAATGGCTCATATATACAAAGCTCTAAAATAGGATGAAACGACTTTTTAATGTATTAAAAGAAATCTATGTCTGGTATTTCCCTAAAAAAGAAGCCAAGGTCTTCTGTATAGGGATGCATAAAACAGGAACCACGTCTCTGGCGAAAGCTATGTCTATTTTAGGTTTTAAAGTGGTGGATTACCCTTCGGTGCGTTTAATTGGATCACGATTCATGTGGTTTAGAGGAACACAACTGGATGATTACAATTGTTTTACCGATGCGACAGTCATACCATTATATAAGCGTTTAGATAAAAAGTTTCCCAAGGCTAAATTTATTCTCACAACGAGAGATTTGGATTCATGGTTAGAGAGTTGTTCTAAATGGCCTAATTTCAACAGAGACAATGTTGTTGGTAAGCGAAAAATATATAGAGAACGCGTCCTTGGAGCTAAAACGTATCAAAGAGAAATTTTCCAAAAGACCTATGAGGCACATCATAAGGACGTTTACGAATATTTTAAAAACAGACCTGACGATTTGTTAGTTTTAGATATTTCTAGTGAGAATAAATGGCAACATATTTGTGATTTTCTAAAGGTCTCACAACCAAACATGTCGTATCCACATTCCAATGATGGCGCTGCAAAAATCAAGATAAAAACCATTATTCATGAGCTGAATTTACCTTCGGAAAAAGTATCGGAAGTGCATCAACACTTTATTGATAAGACCGAAGTCACTAAAGACGATGTGATTAACTATTTAAAAGTTTCCGAAGAATGAAGATTGCAGTTTTAGCTCAGTTTTTTTTGGGTGATGAAACGGCACCCGTTAATGGGTCGTTGGTGCAATTATATAACTTGTCCAAGGCGCTGTCGATGAAGGATGTTGAGTTGCATTATATCTGTGCAACCAAACGTCAAAAAAACATCGAAATAGAAATTATTGAGGGTATTCATGTCCATTGGATTATAATGAAAGAAGGCATTTTTGAATGGAAACGCTTAATGCCTCTATATCAAAATCAATTGAAAAACATCCAGCCCGATGCCTTGTATGTGAGGGGACGAAATGTCTTGCAATACGTGGCAGGAACCTATGCTCGTAAACATGATAAAATATTCGTTTGGGGAACGAATGGCGACGATAGCGCAGAATCATGGAAAAATGTGAAGCGCTTAAAGCAAGCTCCCAAATCCTTACTTAAAAAAGCCGTATTATATCCATTGAAAGCCTGGGAAGATCACTATATTAATCGAGGTATGAGACTACCAGATTACATTGTGAATCAAAATACAATTCAAAAAGAACAGACTTCTAAATTATTGAAACGTGAAGGCCTTGTTTTAAATAGTTATTATTTGGCGTCATCGGAAACTGATGAGGTGGTCAAAAATCAGGTGTTATGGATGGCGAGGTGGTCCAAGGAAAAACAACCAGAATTATATCTTGAAATGGTTTCTAAGTCTGAACATTCAGATATTGAGTTTGTGATGGCTGGTGGTTACAGCGATCATGATAATGCCTTAGTTGATAGAGCTAATAATTTAGGCATAAAAGTACCTGGAAAAATCGATTATGGAAACGTGAATCATTATTTTGCCAAATCTTTATTATTTGTAAATACAAGTTATAGAGAAGGGGTCTCAAATACGTTTATTGAGGCCATGTTACAGGGAGTTCCAGTACTCTCCTTAAACTCAAATCCTAATAATTGGCTAACGGAATACAATATAGGATTTTGTGCTGATGGCGATTTAAAACGATTAATAGCTCAAATGAATAGACTTTTAAAGAATAAGGAAGAATTAAAACAAATGGCTGATGATGCCAAATCTTTTGCCAAACATCAGTTCTCAAATGATACCATCATAGACGATTATTTAAAATTATTTAATGGCGATGCGTAAAGGAAGTAGTATTGTTTTTGCCATGCCATGGCATATTACAGAAAGAGGAGGAGGTGCTGAAGTGCAAGCGAATTATCTCTCTCAAGAATTGGCGAAACGCGGATTCAAGGTCTCCTACATTTGTCAGACCATCGAGCCTAACAAGGTAGATACCGTCGAAACTATTGGTCAAGTTTCTGTGTATTGGTTGAGACCTTCAGGTCGCTTTCCTTGGCGAGATCAAAATAAGTATCTAGCTCCTTTAAGAGAGATTCAACCTGATTATATATTACAACGATTATCTTCAAATGTTAGCTATGTGTTAGGCAATTTTGCCAAAAAGAACAAGTGTCAGTTCATCTGGGTGTGCACAGATAATATGTCGCCATTTAAGGATTTTCATCAGGCAAAATTCAAGAAGTATTTCTCTGTAAAAAAGTTAGGGTTTTTAAAATACAATGTATTCCTGATGAATGCCAAAATCATGGATTGGTATCGAAATAAGGGTATGAGCCATGTCGATTTAGCCTTACATCAAAATAAGACACAAAAAGCCTTATTGAAAAAAGAATTTGGATTAGACTCCCAAAAGCTCATTTCTGGACATCCTGAGCCACAACGTACTTTGGAAGCCAACGAACGATTTCAAAAAAAGACCATATTGTGGTGTGCCAATTTTGGAAGACATAAGCGACCAACTATGTTTGTAGAGTTAGCCAAGCGTTTAGAGCACACAGATTATAACTTCATAATGGTAGGAGGACATAGCGATAAAGCCTATGTGGCTTCCATTCTTAAAGACGCACCAAATGATCTAAAAACCACTGGGCATTTATCATTTGATGATGCTTTAAATTATTTTTCTGAAGCAAGTATCTTTGTCAATACATCCGCTCCTGGTGGTGATGGCTTTCCTAATACTTATATCCAAAGTTGGTTGAGAGGCGTTCCTGTTATCAGTTTTGGATTTGATCCTGATCATGTGATTGCTCAAAACAACTTAGGAACGGTAGTAGATAATGTAGATGAAGCCATGATAGCGATTGAGCGATGGCTGTCGAGTGCACCTGAATATGTCAAAAAATCCAATGCCATTGTTGATTTTGCTAAATCACATTATACCATTGAAAAATTAACAGATAGTTTTCTAGAATTAATAGCGACGATAGATGCCAAAAATTTGTAAAGTACTTCATGTGGTGAACTTATCATCATTTGGAGGGATTCAGAAATTGATTTTGGATCTCTCTGAAGAGCTGAATACCCTCGGAAATATTCAATGTCAGATGTTAGCGACTCATGAAGTTGATGTCGATAAAGAGACACTACCCACTAATGTGAATATCATTAAGGTACATCATTTACCTTTTTTTAAGCGTATCAGTGTCATCTTCAAAATAATGAAAACTACAGACATTATTCACTTTCACGGGCCATATACGTTGTATCAAGCCATAGGTTTGTTCTCTAGAAAAAAGGTGGTGTATACAGAGCATAGTACTTTGCAAGTTGCCAACATAAAAAACTCCATAAAACATCTCATTCAAAAGCGAATCTTCGGGAAGTTTTATCTGGAATTTATTAATATGGTCATTTTTATTTCGGAATGGATAAAAAGCGATCTTAATCTCAATAACAAAAATCAATTGGTAATTTACAATGGTTTGTCTTATAAAGAGCCAAAGGTGGAAGTGCATCAAGATTTTATTTTGACGATTGCTGCAAGACTCGTGCAAAAGAAACGCGTGCATTTAGCAGTAGAGCTCATGCACCTTTTAAAAGATGATCCGTCCATTAAATTGCATGTCATTGGTGATGGTAAAGAACTTTCAAATTTGAAGTCAATGGCAGGAGATTTATTAGATAAAACGGTTTTCTTCTTAGGTTACAAGGAAAATGCCTATGATATCATCGCTTCTTCCGATTTGTATCTCATGACGACAGATATGGAAGGTTTTGGGTTAGTCATTCTTGAGGCCATGATGAGCGAGACCCTAGTTTTAGCCTTGGCTGATTCTGGTGGTCCTACTGAAATTTTACAACAAGACTTTCCGTCACTTGTAGTGGATGATGTTGAGGCCATGGCGAATGCTGTGCGCTATTGGAAGAATCATCCCACAGAGAAAGTCAACGTAGAAAAAGATTTGAAACAATTGTATTTTGAAAAATATACAATAGAAATAATGACAAAAAAATATGCGGAAGTATATTTGAATTTAGCTAATAGTGGAAAACACAACTGATTTTATGAAAGGTATTCCAAGTTTTATAGGGTGTGTTCGACGGAATTCGAGTCCAAAAAAATCTCATTTAAAAGGGATGAACACCATTTTTGATCATGGTGATTTTACGTTATTGACCACGCATTCGAATGATTCAGAACTGAGAACATTTCATCATTCTGATCAGTCTTTTTTATGGACTGGTGGATTAGACTTAGGAAGTGATTTTAATTTGACATCTTTCGATCATCACAATGCGGATCACAAATTCGTTTATGTCTCATACACTAATAATACCCTTGAATTACATACCGATCATTATTCTAAAATCCCTTTAGTTTACGCCCTACATGATAACAACCTTTATTTTTCCAGTTCATTGGAATTGTTGTTGAAATATATAGGCGGCGAAAAAAAACGCATTAACAAAAACGGTCTGTTATTCTATTATAATTTTGGATTTACGGCGTTTGAGCATATGTTGTTGGAAGATGTAAAATCTTTGGCAGGCGGACAAACTTTAAAGTATGCGAATGAAGAGTTGCAAATTGAGAGTTATTACACGGTTTACAACAATCAAGCCTATAGTTCTAAGAGTTTAGAGGATCACATGGCCCTAATTGATAAGTCCCTTTTAGATGCTACCCAATCTACTCTAGAACCTTATGAACACATCGGTATCGCCTTAAGTGGAGGCGTAGATTCAGGATATTTGGCACAAAAAATTAGTGAGTGCGGCAAGTCGTTTAATGCGTATACCTTAGGGTTTAAAGATGATTATAACGAGTTTGAACGTGTTGATTATTTATCTAAACGTTTGAATTTTACGACTAAGAAAATTATTTTAAGTCCGGAGGATATTGTAACTAACTATCTCGAGGCTAGTAAACATGCTAGTTTTCCTGTTGGATTTAATAATTCGATTCTGAATTTTATTTATAAGGAAGCACACAGCGATGGTGTGTCCATTATGTTTGATGGTGATGGTGCTGATCGTCTTTTTTTGGGCATGAATAAATATGTGCAACTAAAAAAAATATTGAAATTCTATGCTATGCATAAAGCATGTCATACCCATCACCTTATGGCAAAACTGTTAAAGATCATAAAGCATCCAACAGCTCAAAAACTGCGCTTTTACTTTGAAAAATTCAATAAAAATTTTCAGTTTTATGGAGAACGTAAATTGCCTAATAGTTTGGTGTATGATGAGGACTTCGAAAACTTGTTACATGATATTGCATTACCAAAAGAGTTAAAATTGATAAATCATCCGATTGATAAATGGTTGTTTTTCTCTTTTTTCAGTGTGTATTATACACCCACATTTTTCTTTCATACGCCTTATGAGTTACAAATAAAACAAGGCATAGTTTCAAACCCACAATTTTGGTCTGATGATTTGGTGAATTTAGCTTTGACTATTCCTGTAGATCAAAAACTACGTGGAAATACAACCAAACTAGTGTTGCGTGAGGCTGCACAACAGAAAATTGATGATGGTTATTGGAATTTATCCAAAATTGGTCTTCAGAATTCTTACAGTTATCTCAAGCAATCCGATCTTGGTAAGAATTTTATAGCGGAACAAGTTAAAGAAATAAAAAAAGGAGAAGCATATCACGAATTAAGGGAAGCCATGCCAGACAAAACTATTGATGCAGAACGCTTAATACCATTTCATATTTGGAATGAAAATATGTCGCAAATATGAGTCGTCAATCTTCACATAATAAGACATTGCATGTGTTGTGGTTGGCACCAAATTTCAACCATTACAAAGCCAGATTTTTAAATCATTTGGCAGAAGACAAAACCGTGAATTTAACCATATTGTCAGGGACTGGACGCGAAAATATGGGTGATCAAGAGATTGAAGAAAATTGGCGTTTTAAACATGTGAAATTGGATGTGAGTAAAAGGGATTTTGGAAAATCTCAACGGGTTAAACAGCATCTTAAGCGTATGTTTGCCGAGTTTGATTGGATCTTATTACCTGCCGAGAAGAAGAATCTACCTTTGTTTTTATATGTTTTGAAATTAAGACGTCAGCACAGCAAGGTGCAACTCTTTTCTTATAATCACGCTAAATTAAAATCAAAGCAGAGTCTACTCAGTTTTTTAGATCGTTGGTTAAGTAAGTTTTTTAATAAACATTTGGACCGCGTTATTTTTTATAATGAAAATGCTTGTCAACAAGCGGTTGCGCAAAATTTGATTTCATCTGAAAAGGCGTTCTGGGCCAACAATACGGTAGATGACACAGAAATTGCAAAACACTATCAATTTGAATTGCCACCGGAAAAACCATTGACATTACTGTTTATAGGAAGGCTAATAGCCTCAAAGCGAATTTCAGATGCCATCGTGTATTTTCAAGCATTACAAGAACACTTCCCTCAGTTACAATTAGAAATTATTGGTGACGGACCGGAACGTTCTATTGTAGAGACTGCTATGGCGACAAATGCCCATATTAATTGGCACGGAACTTTGGTAGATGAAGCTGACATTGCTCCCATAATGAAAAAAGCGACCTTAGTATTTGTTCCTGGATTGTCTGGTCTTTCTATTAATCATGCTTTTGCTTATGGTAGACCGTATATCACATTGACAGCGGATAAACATGGGCCGGAATTGAGTTATTTGGATCATGGTAGCAATGGTTATGTACTTGATGATCATTTGGAAAAAGATGTTGCCAAACTTGCGAGCATATTAAAAGATAGAGACCAAATAGTTACCTTATGTAACAATGCTTATGATAAAGGTAAAATGCTGTCTGTTGAGCAGTGGGTAAAACAACTAAAGTCGAGTTTATTATATGAAGGATAAAAAACAGCGCATATTATTTATTGGACCAACACCTCCACCATACTCCGGTCCAGAGTTGAGTATGCAACAGTTTTTAGAATCTAAAGCCTTAAATGACGCTTTTGAAATCCATTTCTTAAAAACCAATTTTAGAACAGACAATACAAAGAAGGGAAAGTTGGATTTTTCCATGCTCACCAATTTTTTCATTTACTTCTCAAAATTATTCAAGTTACTTGTATTTAAAAAGCCTGACTGTGTTTATTATCCTATTACGCCAACGCAAATAGGTTGGATAGGAAGAGATGTTTGGACCATTTTAATGAGCAAGTTATTTGGTGCTAAAGTGATCATTCATTTACGTGGCAGTCATTTTAAACTCAATTTTCAACAATTTAATAGCGTTATTAAAAAATTAGTAGGCTATAGCTTGTCGAAAGTGGATTGTGGTATTGTACAAGCCAATTATCTTAATGATCAATTTGAACCCTACTTACCGAAAGAAAAGATGGCTGTACTTTATCAAGCTATGAATGTTGAAGAGTACACGTCTGAGTTTGATGATGAGGTAGACAATGGAAAAATTTTAATAATGGGCCACATGACGAAAGCCAAGGGATATACTGATATTTTAAAAATTATTCCTCAAATTTGTCAAGAATTTCCAGAAGCCAGATTTTATTTCGCAGGAAATATAAGAAAGGGTGAACGCGGCGTTTTTTATAACCAATTTACAGGTGATAAAATAGCATATGAAGATCCTTTTGAAGCGGAAGCACAAATTTTGAATTCTGAATATAAAGACCATTATGTCAACTTAGGAATCATTAGTGGTGCCGATAAAATGACACATTTAAGAACGACCGATATCTTTTTGACGGCTTCCTATTCTGAAGGATTTTCAAGATCACTTTTGGAGGCGATGTCGATGGGTAAACCAGTGGTGTATACACCTGTTGGCGCGCATCGGGAAGTTTTTGAAAATGGCGTTAATGGCTATGCTTGCATTCCAGGAAATTTAGAGCAACTTGAAGATGCTTTGAAACGACTTTTAGCAAATAAAGAAAAACGCCGAAGTATTGGTGCCTTTAATAGGGACTATGTCGTTTCGAATTTTTCAATTGAAAAAATCGCTAATGATTTTAAGCAAATCATTTTAAATACCGTAGCAAAATGAAAATCATCATCCGAAAAATTATCCATTATTTAGGTAATGTATTACGATTTATGCACATGTCATTTCTACGTGCTTCTGGGGCATCTATCGGTAAGAACACAATGATAAGCCTAGGCGCTAAAATTGATGTGCGTCGTGGTAAGGTTACGATTGGTGACCATTGCTTAATTACACACGGATGCTATATATTGTCTCATGATGGTGCGGCGCATATTATAAATCCAGACGATAATGGTACGGGATACGTGACCATTGGAGATCATGTGTTCATTGGCGTAAATACCGTGGTTATGCGGAATGTGACTATTGGAAGCCACGCAATTATAGGTGCAGGATCAGTGGTTAATAAGGATATTCCTGAAGGTGTTGTTGCCGCAGGTAACCCGATAAAAATTTTAAAAACCTTGGAAAAACCTTATAGGCCACTACCAAAAAAGCATACGGACGTTACATGATATTAGTGCCATTGCTTATATTATTCACGATGGTCGTGGCGAAGCTTCAAAAAGGAGTATATGCTTCTTTTTTGTTTTTAGTAGCGACCAAATCCATAATGGATGCCTTTTGGGAATTCAAGTTTGGACCATTATCTATGTTGTCTATTCAAGGTGTTTTAATACCTGTATTGTTTTACAAAATTATTTTAACCAGAAAAGTCATTCCCAAATCTTGGTTGAGCACAGCAAAAATATATATAGTAGCCTTATCCTTAGGTCTTATTTGGTCCATTGCCGTCAATCCGATGGGAACTTTAGAAAACCTCATTTTAAGTGTGAATATTTATATCGGATTTATTCTTATTCCACTGTTAGTTCATGATCAGAAACGATTAAAACAATTTCTAATTGCGATTATGATCTGTGGTATATTCCCTATCTTGGTTAGTATGTATCAACTTCAAACAGGAGTTGTGTTTCAGGACAGAGAGACCGTTGGTCTTACGCGTTATGTTGGCTTTTATCACGACGCATTTCCTGTAAGATTTTACGGCTTAATGACTCTGTTTTCTGTGTTATTATACCAATCCACATTCAAGATTGAAGGCCTGTTTATGAAACTATTTCTCCTGCTTCTTACGGCTGGAGCATTTGTTTCAATTTATGCGGTTTTCAGCAAGGCTGCTGTTGGTATTATGGGACTTTGGATGGTTTTGTTACTGGTATTCTCGAAATCTAAGATCAAACAAGCCTTCTCCATAATTATAGGTGTTGCCGTGATTTTTTTGGTTTTTGGGGATGCCGTCTATGATAATTTGGAACAGTTGTTTAGTAAGGAAGTGGGCTATCAATCAGGTGAGGTTAAAGATGCGAGATATACACTCGCGGGAAGAGGCTACATTTGGGAGAATTATTGGCGGTTTTGGACAGATCAACAAAGTTTAATATTTCAATGGATAGGTGATGGGATCACAAGACCCGTTCATAATGAGTACTTGAGAGTGCTTATGGCAAATGGGATCATAGGTGTGCTCTTTTTAGTTGTTTTTATTTTTAGAAATATAGCGAATACCTTTAAAATGCATAAAAAGCTCAAGGTATTTGGTATGATGCTGATAGGAATGTACATTGTAGATAGCATAGGTTTAGTTCCAGGGGTCTATTATTATTATAATATTTTAGTTTGGGGTATCTTTGGCGCTCTGTTATTAAAACCTCAATTATTCATTAAAAAAACAGTATAAATAAATGCAACAACTTACTCAAAAGCTAGGCTCTGGCGATATGATCATTCAAGAGGTTCCTTATCCTCAATTAGGTAAGGGCATGGTAATCGTTAAAAACCATTATTCGATTATCAGTGCAGGAACTGAAGGATCTACTGTCGTTGCGGCACGAAAAAGCTTGATTGGTAAAGCTAAAGAACGACCACAACAGGTGAAGCAAGTGATTGATACCTTGAAAAAACAAGGTCCTATTCAGACGTATCGCGCTGTCATGAAAAAATTAGACGCTTATTCTCCATTAGGCTACAGTTGTGCTGGTGAAGTCATTGAAGTGGGTGAAGATGTTACAGCCTTCGAAATTGGCGATAAGGTCGCTTGTGCAGGTGCAGGTTATGCGAATCACGCCGAAATTGTTTCAGTACCTGTCAATCTTTGTGTCAAATTGGAAGCAACTGCTAATCTCAAAGATGCAGCATATAATACATTAGGCGCTATTGCTATGCAAGGTGTGCGTCAGGCAGATTTAAGACTGGGTGAATCTTGTGTGATTATTGGCTTGGGGCTTCTCGGACAATTGGCAGCTTTAATACTGAAAGCTTCTGGAGTTAGGGTTATTGGAGTAGATGTTTCTGATGCCGCAGTAAAGCAATCTTTAGAAAATAATGTCGTCGATTTAGGTCTTACGAGAAGTGCCACAGGTATTGAAACACAGATACAAGAATTTACAAATGGCCATGGTGCAGACGCGGTCATCATTGCAGCAGCAACGTCAAGTTTGGATCCTATAAATTTTGCTGGTGCCATTGCTCGTAAAAAAGGAAAGGTGGTTGTTTTAGGTGCTGTGCCAACTGGTTTTGATCGGGACCCTTATTGGTATCGAAAAGAGCTGGAATTGAAAATGGCATGCTCTTACGGACCAGGACGCTATGATTTAAATTACGAGGAGAAAGGTATTGATTATCCGTTACCGTATGTGCGTTGGACAGAAAAGCGTAACATGGAAGCCTTTCAAATGTTGATTGCAACGAATCAAATTAATATTGATTACCTCACAACGCATGAGTTTGATTTCGAAAACGCTAAAGCCGCTTTTGATTTAGTGGTTTCTAAGACAGAACCATTTACGGGAATTGCTCTCAAATATGATAGTGCCAAACCAGCTGAAAAAACAAAGATTAGCACATCTGATACAGAGAAACTCGGAGAAATCAATATATCGTTTATAGGCGCAGGTAGTTATGCTCAAGGGAACTTATTGCCTAATATTCCAGAATCTGATAAGGTCGGTCGAATTGGAGTTCTTACAAACACAGGAACCACATCCAAACGTGTCGCTGAAAAATTTAAATTTCAATTCTGTGCCACTGAAGAGGCCGATATTTTAAATGATAAAACAAATACCGTCTTTGTGGCGACCAGACATGATTCCCATGGTCCATACGTATTAAAAAGTTTAGAAGCCGATAAGCATGTTTTTGTTGAGAAACCTTTATGTTTAAAAGCATCGGAATTGACCAGCATTATTGAAGCTCAAACAAAAGCTAATAAAGCTGTGATGGTTGGTTTTAATAGGCGTTTCTCACCCTTGTCTGTCAAACTAAAATCGGCTTTTGGAAACCATCCCATGACGATGATTTACCGTATAAATGCTGGTGCGATTCCGTCAGATAATTGGATTCAGGATTTAGAGATTGGAGGAGGTCGTGTTTTGGGTGAAGTCTGTCACTTCATAGATTATTTAACGTTTCTTAATGGTAGTTTGCCCATCAAAATATCAGCAACGGCTCTACCAGATGCTAAGCAATTAAATGATACGCTCAATATTTTAATTCAATTTGAAAATGGTTCTTCAGGTGTTATTGGTTATTATGCTAATGGATCTAAATCGATGACAAAGGAGTATGTTGAAGTGTTTTCTGCAGGTTTATCTGCAACTCTTAACGATTTCAAAGAATTGAGAATCTATGGGAAAGGGAAACCGAAAAAGAAGAAATTATTTAATCAGAATAAAGGACAAAAGGAAATGGTTGCGGCATTTGTAAATGGATTGCTTAAAGATGGAAATCCGCCAATAGCATTCGAAGAAATTGTCGCTGTCACTAAAGCGTCTTTTAAAGTATTGGAATCAATAAAAAGTGGAGGAGCACAAGTTGACATATAAAGTAACATCCAGTTTTCTCAAGCTTAAAACTTACTGTGAGGTTGAAAAGTTGAAGGGATGGGATCCTTATGACGGACTTAATTCCAAAGTTTTTCAAGCCTTACCTCTGAAGCATTGGGACTTAGCTAGACTTGCCTGGATTCAAGGATTTAAAAGAAGTCCGATTAATTTCAGAACATTACTTTTAGTTCCTAAGGAACATAATGCTAAAGGCGTGGCCCTTTTTTTATTAGGCTATTGCAGATTGTATCGACTGGCAGAACATGGCATAGAAGACTTTGGGACGAAGGCTGAGCTTTTGGAACAAATCAAAGAGGTGTCTAAATTGTTACTGAGCCTAAGAAGTAAAGGTTATTCTGGATCAGCTTGGGGCTATAACTTTGATTGGCAAGCCAGACGCTTATTTTTGTTTCCAAAACATACTCCAACCGTTGTAGCGACTTGTTTTTGCGTTGAAGCATTGTTAGAAGCTTTCGAAATTACTAAAGATGAAACACTACTAAAAGAAACCTTATCTGCTGCTAATTTTGTGACGAATGACTTATCTCGAACACCACATGGTGACGGTATTATATTTTCTTATAGTGTCAAGGATGGGAATAACACGGTCATTAATGCCTCGTTATTGGGTGCAAAAATATTGAGCTATTCGTACAAGTACACAAAAAATAAAGCACATGCCGATTTAGCAAAAAAAGCTGTGGTGGCTGCATGCGACTTACAAGAGGCTGATGGGTCGTGGATTTATGGATTACTTCCGGTACAGTCTTGGAAAGACAGTTTTCATACCGGATTTAATTTGGATGCCATAGCAACATACCAATTATGCACTAATGATAAAAGTTTTCAATCATGCATTGATAAAGGTGTGGCCTATTATATTAAGCATTTCTTTGAGCCTAATGGGATGCCGAAATATTACAATCACAAAACCTATCCGATAGATATTCACTGTCCGGCACAAGTGATAGTCACGCTTTCTAAACTCGAAAAGTTTGATGAAAATAAAGAATTGATAGATCAGGTTTTGGATTGGACCATAACCAATATGCAGCATAAGAAAGGCTATTTTTATTATCAATTGAAAAAAGGAATAAGTTCTAAGATTTCATATATGAGATGGAGCAATGCTTTTATGTTTAATGCCATGGCACATTACTTATGGCGCACAAAACTTGAAGATCATGGAGTCTAAATCGTTAAATGGCGTCATAACGTTTGCACCGAAATCTCGTGAAGAATTAATGTCTTATGCCTTTGAACATCATAAAATTATGGTAGCTGTTAATGCTGAAAAGATTCTACACGCTACAGAAGAAAGTCGCGAATTGATTAACCGAAACCTAGGCTATCCAGATGGCATTGGTGCCGTTTGGGCCTTGAAGAAAAAAGGCGTTAAAAACGTAGTGAAAATACCAGGTTGTGAATTGTGGTTAGATGTAGTTAAAAGCTATTACAAGACAAAGTCCTTTTATTTGATAGGTGGCAAACAAGCCATTATTGAAGCCACAGTAAAGCAGCTTAATGAAGACTATCCAGGAATACATATTTGTAATTTTAGGAATGGTTATATTCGTTCAGAAAAGGAGGAACAAGAATTGATTGCTAATATCAAATCACATGGTCCAGACGTCGTGTTTGTCGCTATGGGCTCTCCAAAGCAGGAACAGTTAATGGAACGTATCCAACAAACACATCAAGCGGTTTACCAAGGGTTGGGCGGAAGTTTTGATGTCTATACAGGTCATGTCAAACGTGCTCCAAAATGGTGGGTTGAGCATAATCTCGAATGGACATATCGCTTATTGAGTCAGCCTTCGAGAATCAAACGTCAAATTCATTTAGTGCGTTTTTTTGTTAATTTGCACCTCAATCGTTATTAAACGCATTACTAATAAAATTCAATATGTATAAAGTTACCATTATCGCTGGAGCGAGACCTAATTTCATGAAGATTGCACCCATTATTCATGCGATACAAACGACTCAGGAAACTATAGATTATAGATTAGTTCATACAGGACAGCATTATGATAAAAACATGTCTGGTAGCTTTTTTGAGCAATTAGAAATTCCTGAACCACATGTGAATTTGGAGTGTAGTGGAGGGTCACAAGCCGAACAAACCGCTAATATCATGGTTGCATTCGAAAAGGAGCTGTTAGCAAATCCTGCTGATTTAGTGTTGGTTGTTGGTGATGTCACTTCAACGATGGCTTGTGCATTGGTGGCTCAAAAACTACATACAAAGGTTGCTCATGTCGAAGGCGGTATTCGCTCTGATGATTGGAGCATGCCAGAAGAAATTAACAGATTGGTGACAGACAGTATTACGAATTATTTTTTCACGACTTCGGAAACAGCGAACTCCAATTTAAGAAAAAGCGGTGTGGCGGATGATCAGATATTTTTTGTCGGAAATACCATGATAGACACCTTATTAAAGCAGCGACCTAACTTTAAGCAACCTGCTGTATGGAGCGAACTTGACTTAAAAGCGAAAAACTATATAGTGATGACGCTACATAGACCAGCCAATGTGGATGAAGAATCACAACTTAAAGCTATGATTGATGAAATCATAGCTCATTCTGAAAACTTACCCTTGGTTTTTCCTGTGCATCCACGTACCGCTAAAATTTTAGAAAAATTGCATGTTAATCATCCTCGATTACACATGATTGAGCCGTTGAGTTATCTAGAGTTTAATTATTTGGTAGAAAAGGCGAAGGCTGTGATTACGGATTCCGGTGGCATCACAGAAGAAGCTTCAGTACTTAGAGTGCCATGCTTAACTTTAAGAGATAATACAGAACGACCAGAAACTATTACCCTTGGCACAAATGAATTGGTGGGAACCAAACCCGAACAATTAAAACCTTATTTAGACCGTCTTTTTAACAACGAATGGAAAGAAGGTCAAGACATTCCATTGTGGGATGGACAAACTTCAAAACGAATCATTGAGAATTTGAAAGCCCATGTTATCAAATAGTTACGAAATTGATAATTGTTAAATGAGTTAAGCATATACCGAATGAAGTTAAAGGTATTACTGTATTAATTCGTATCTTGCAAGCCGTAATCTAAACTATATTTGGTTACTTTTTTTTTATGATTCAAACTTTGATAGATAACTTTAATCCAGAGAATAGACCATTTGTGTGGTTGGTTTCTGCATTTGTGTTGGCCTTTGTTATTGCATACCAAACGTTTCCTACAATCTTATATGTGGCGAACAAAAAACACTTGATGGATGAGCCTGATAGTAGAAGTATGCATTCTAGAAGAACACCAACGTTAGGAGGAATAGGCATATTTTTCAGTATCGTTGTAGTTATGACTTTAGTGGGTGCTATGCTTAACACAAAGGTCTTGCTATTGGTGATGGGAGCCTTAACTATCTTGTTTTTTCTTGGTCTAAAGGATGACTTAACCGTATTGTCTGCACGTAAAAAGTTTCTGGGACAACTCTTTGCGGCTCTATTGTTAATTGTTTTTACAGATACACGAATTATTGGATTTTCTAAAATATTAGATGTCGACGTTTTGCCGTATTGGATATCTATCTTTTTTACGCTTTTCGTATATATATTAATCATCAATGCGTATAATTTAATTGATGGTGTTGACGGGCTAGCAGGTAGTGTGGCTCTGTTGGTTAGCGCTGTTTTTACAGTACTTTTCTATAATTCAGGAGCCTTGAGTTTAGCAACGATATCCGTGGCGTTGATTGGTGCTTTGGTAGCTTTTCTAAGACATAACTTTTCTAGGGAACATAAAATATTTATGGGTGATACAGGATCTATGATTGTGGGATTCCTTTTAGCATTCTTCACTATAAGTTTTATCTGTCAGTCTCAAATAAATGTCAATTCTGAATATTTCAGAGCCTCGCCAGCTTTAGCTATTGCCATGTTGTTTTACCCACTCATGGATACACTCAGGATTTTTGTTATTAGAATTATGGTGTTGAAAAAGAGTCCATTTGAGGCCGATCAAAATCACATACATCACAAATTTATTAAAGTAGGTTTTTCACACGTGCAAACAACGTTAATGGTAGTAATCATCAACTTACTCATTATATTTATTGCCTTTAACATGCTACACCTTAACTTAAACACACAAATTGGTTTGTTGTTTATTTACGGTTCACTCTTATATTATCTGCCTTTCTTTTTTAAACGAGGTTTTGCTAGACAAAAAAAAAAGTTGAAGCCTAGTATTTCTAAACCAAATCAAGTCTAAGCCAACTTTGAGTTTGCATTAAATAGATTATCTTTACAGCTTGATTCAAGAAAATAAATTTATGAAAATTAAGGGTCTCCTACTTATCGCATCTTTAGTGATGATGTCATGTGCTTCAAAAAAAGAAATTCTCTATTTACAGGATGCTGATCAGAATGATTCATCAACTATAAGTTATCAAAATGCGACCATTCAACCCAATGATATTCTTAAAATTTCAGTTGAAAGTTTAGTGCCAGAGGCTGCAATTCCTTATAACAGAGGATTAGGAAGTGGTTCACAATCGTTGACTGTTGAATTATTGAAACTTCAAGGTTACCTCGTGAAAAATAATGGCACCATCAATTTTCCTATTTTGGGACAAATTCCCGTTGCTAATTTGACAACATTTGAAATTGAAGAGAAAATAAAATCGATTTTGGTAGAAGGTGGTCACTTAAATAATCCTACTGTGGATGTGCGTCTTGTAAATGCCAAAGTAACTATTTTAGGAGAAGTGAAGTCTCCAGGAACTTATACATTCACTGAACAAAACATTACCATTTTACAAGGATTAGGATACGCTGGAGATTTGACTATTAATGGAAAACGAGAAGATATTATCATAACAAGAGATGTAGATGGTGTTCGTAAAATATCACATATCGATTTAACTTCTACCGATTTTATGAATAGTGAATTCTATTATATTAAACCTAATGATGTTATTATAGTTAACCCAAACAATCCAAAAGTGAAATCCGCTGGATTTGTCGGAAATGTCAGTATCGTACTAACGATTACGTCGCTAGTTTTAAGTTCAATCGTTTTACTTAGTCGCTAATCATGGATACGTCAAACAATAATAATCAGTTCAATTTTGCCGAAGATAGTGGTGTGGATATTAAACAGGAATTTCTCAAATATCTGAGATACTGGCCTTGGTTTGTCTTGTCACTTGTTATGGCACTTATAGGTGCTTATGTGTATTTGAGATTTGCACCACGCATCTACCAGACAACAGCTAAAATGAAAATTTTAGATGAATCTGAAGGGCTCGAATTACCCACTTCCGCATTCGTTTTTAAAAGGGTGAATATCAACCTAGAGAATGAAATAGAGATTTTGACATCCTATCTCATTCTTGAACAAGTTGCCATGGATTTGAAATTGAACACCCGCTTTTATGAAGAAGGGACGATTCAAACGGCACAAATTGCTGAATTGCCATTTTATTATGAACAAATCATTCATCCCGACAGTATCACTTCTGGGATGTCTTATAGCATAGTGGTCAATCAAAATAATTTTGAAGTCACAAATCAAAAAACAGAAAAGACGTTTCAGTTTAAAAACCACGATAGCAGTGCCACTGAAAATAACTTGCCATTTAAGATCCACTTGAGCAATAAAATGACATTGAGTAGAATTAATGGTAAAAAGTACATTATAAAGTATGGCCCACTGAAAGCGGCAGCACTATCCTTAAAATCTCGAATAAAAGTGGAACCTGTTGGTGAGCAAAGTGACTTACTAAAAATGACTATAAAAGGGGAGAGCAAAGAGCGTTCAGAATGGATATTGAATAAATTGATGGATGTCTTCAATAAAGATGGCATTAATGATCGACAATTAGTTTCTAAACGCACATTAGCGTTTATAGATGATCGCTTCGTGTATCTAGCTAAAGAATTAGATTCCATAGAAATTGATCGTAAGGAATTCAAACAGCGTAATAATTTGGTAGATTTAACAGCTGATGCCGAATTAGGCTTGCAGCAACGATCTAAATCGGATGAGGAAGTTTTCCAAATAGAAAACCAATTAGCTATTGCTCAACTCATACAAGAAGCTTTAAATTCGAATGCTACTGATGGCCTTTTGCCAGCTAACATAGGATTAGATAATGGGAATATTAATTCCTTGATTAATGCTTATAATACAGCGATATTGGAAAGAGATAAATTGGTGAGTTCTGCAGGTGAGAACAACCCAACGGTTGCCTTAGCTCAGTCGAAAATAGAGGATTTAAGATCCAATATCACACAGTCACTTAGATCTTACAACCAACAACTGAAAGTATCTCAAAGTCAGCTGCAAGGTCGTAATCAACGCTTTGTTGGACAGGTGTCACAGATTCCAGAAAAGGAGAAGTTATTACGAGCTATAGAACGGCAACAAAAAATAAAGGAAAGCCTTTATCTCTTATTGCTTCAGAAGCGAGAAGAAGCGGCCATTAACTTAGCTATTACAGAGCCATCTATTAAGGTTGTGGATTATGCCATTTCAGGTTCTGGTCCAATTTCACCTAAATCCAATATTGTATATGCAGGCGCTTTATTGGGAGGTCTTTTAGTCCCGTTCGGAATTTTTTATCTCCTATTTATGCTGGATACTAAAATTCATGGTAAGGAAGATGTGTCTAAGGTAAGTATCAAAGTGCCAATCATTGGTGAAATACCAGATATCAAGAAAAAGGATGCGCAAGTTTTTGAAAGTCCGAATGACCGTTCAGCTTTGGCGGAATCTTTTAGAATATTAGGCTCCAATGTTAATTATCTTTTACCGGTCAAAGAAACCGATAAAGGCAGCGTTATTTACTGTACCTCTACTATTAAAGGAGAAGGTAAAACGTATATTAGTATTAATTTGTCATTGGCCTTGTCTAGCTTGAATAAGAAAGTACTTTTAATTGGCGCCGATTTAAGAAATCCGCAAATTCATGCACATATTAAAGCTGCAGACAAAAACTCACCTGGATTATCAAATTATTTGCATGAATATGGTTTTGATTGGAAACAAAGTCTTGTAAAAGGTTTTGGTCAACATGAGAATCATGATATTCTCCTCTCAGGAAGTATTCCACCTAATCCGTCTAGTTTATTAACCAATGGGAGATTTACCGAGTTGATCAAGGAGGCCAGAGAGTTGTATGATTATATTGTCGTTGATACAGCTCCAACGATTTTAGTAACAGATACTATGCTTATTTCGCAATTGGCGGATGTCACAGTGTATATAGCCAGAGCGAATTTTACAGATAAAAAGCTCTTGAATTTCTCCAAAGATTTGTATGAATCTGGGAAGCTAAAAAATATGGCTTACGTTGTTAATGGCGTTGGAAATAACCGATCTTATGGTTATAACTATGGGTACAATTATGGTTACGGAAGCAAATAATTAGCTATTTGAAATCGTCCTTAAATGTTTGATGGTTTCAGTTTGATTGTCACTTTTAAAAATGTAGCTACCAGCTACTAATACATCTGCTCCAGCTTCAACAAGTGCTTTCGCATTTTTATCAGTTACGCCACCATCTATTTCTATTCGGGTATCTAAGCCCTGCGCGTTGATCATTTGGCGTAATTTTTTAACACGATTATAAGTCATGTCTTCAAATTTTTGACCACCAAACCCAGGGTTAATTGACATTAAAAGGACCATATAACATTTTGGTAAAATATCTTCAAGTACAGATATCGGTGTCGTTAGATTTAATACAACACTTGGCTTACAGCCTGCATTTTCTATTTGGGTTAGTGTTCTGTGCAAATGAACAGTGGATTCGTAATGAACCGAAATGATATCCGCTCCAACATTGGCGAACTCTTCAATGTAACGTTCAGGTTTTTCAATCATCAAATGGACATCCAATGGTTTCGTTGCATGTTTTTTTATAGCTTGAATGACTGGCATTCCGTAGGAAATATTAGGAACAAAGTGCCCATCCATCACATCAATATGGAACCAGTCAGCATCACTGTTGTTAACCATTTCTACATCGCGCTGGAGATTGCCAAAATCGGCAGCTAAAATTGAAGGAGCTATTAATGTTGTAGCCATAAGATATCTGTTGGATTAGTTTTGGGCAAAGATAATTAAAAAAACAAGTTTACTTGATTGGAATGATATCGAGATATTATAAAAAAATGAACCCAGAGTAATCAGCTCTGGGTTCTTTCATCAATCAAAAAACGAACAGTTATGTGTAACTGTTTGTTACTGTAATTTAGTCGTAATAATTCGTATTTAATTACTAGCCTAAATAGGTTTTTAATATTTTACTTCGAGACGTATGTTTCAATCTACGAATCGCTTTTTCTTTAATTTGTCTCACACGCTCACGAGTTAAGTCAAAAGTTTCTCCAATTTCTTCGAGAGTCATAGGGTGTTGGTTACCTAGACCGAAATACAGGCGAATAACATCTGCTTCACGAGGCGTAAGGGTTTCTAAGGCACGTTCAATTTCTGTACGCAAAGATTCATGTAATAAATCCTTATCAGGATTTGGCGATTCACCACTACGAAGAACATCGTAAAGGTTTGAATCTTCTCCTTCTACTAAAGGCGCATCCATAGAGACGTGACGACCAGAGTTTTTCATAGACTCTTTGACATCATTAATAGTCATATCCAACTCCTTGGCAATTTCTTCCGCACTTGGTGGACGTTCATGACTTTGCTCTAGAAAGGCAAAGGTCTTATTAATTTTATTAATAGAACCAATCTTATTTAATGGTAAACGCACAATTCGCGATTGTTCAGCTAGCGCTTGAAGAATGGATTGTCTGATCCACCATACAGCATAAGAGATAAATTTAAATCCACGTGTTTCATCAAAACGTTGTGCCGCTTTGATAAGACCTAAATTACCTTCATTAATTAAATCTGGTAAGGTTAATCCTTGGTTTTGGTACTGTTTCGCTACAGATACCACAAAACGTAAGTTCGCTTTGGTTAATTTTTCTAAAGCAATTTGATCACCTGCCTTGATGCGCTGAGCTAACTCCACTTCCTCATCAGCAGTGATTAAATCTACTTTTCCAATTTCTTGTAAATATTTATCTAAGGAAGCCGTTTCTCTGTTAGTAACCTGCTTCGTAATTTTTAACTGTCTCATTTAGAAATCTCCTTTAAATTTGGGTAAATGCACCGTACTATGTAGTTATACGTAACAAATCCAAAAAATGTTACAGGAAAACAAAATAAATTTAAATTTTAATCAAACTTTTGTTGGTAAGGTTGATGTCATCAAGCATTTCATTGGTAAACTTGTAATGACCTCTTGTGGTGATCAATCGGAATCTAGATGATTTTAAATTACTCAAGGTATTAAGAAATAGCCATTTAGATTTCAATAATTTCGGCTTTTCACTTTTCAAGCTGATGTCGAAATAATGCTTACGACCTTCTTTTTCAGCTACGATGTCTGGAGTAATGCTAATTTCACTTCCTTTTTTTGCAAAAGATTTTGGTGTTTCATAGCCTTCAACATCGGCTTTAATGTTTTCAAAACCACGCTGCTCTAAGTAGCTCACTGAATCTTTTAGTATGTCCTTGTATTTTTCTTTGTCTGAATATATCATAGCTTATAATATAATGATAAAAAATGACATATGCAAATATTGGCTATTTTGCTATTTTATAGCAGTAATTATTGGTGCGCAATCTCGCATATTAAGCTTACAATTCAAGTAGAGTTCTTGTTAGATATCTATTCAATAAAAAAGCCGCTTCAAAATATTGAAACGACTTCAGTGCTTATTTTGTTGTTCATTAGACACGTACATGTCCATCACCATAAACGTAATATTTATTGGTCACCAGTTGCTTAAGTCCTAGTGGTCCTCTGTGATGTAATTTATCGGTACTGATGGCTAATTCTGCACCAACACCCATTTGTCCGCCATCGGTAAATCGCGTTGAGGCATTGTGGTATACGGCAGCACTATCAACGCGTTCCATAAATGTTTTAGCGCTCTTCTTATCTTCAGTGATAATGGCTGCTGAATGTCCTCCAGAATATTGGTTAATCATCTCAATGGCCTCATCGGCATTATCAACTTGAGCGATTAAAAGTTTCATCGCTAAAAATTCCTCGTACCATATGTCTTCATCTGAAAACTTGTTGGCATTTGGAAGGACTTCCGCTGTTTTTGTATCCACCACGACTTCCACATTTAATTTAGAGAGAATCTTTTCTAATTCATTCACCTTAAACATGTAGTTTGGTAAATTTTTATCAATCAATACTTTATCCAGAGCATTGCAGCCTGAGATTTTATCAGTTTTAGCGTTGACAATCACTTTTACGGCTTTTAACCAATCGGCATCTTTTCCTACATATAGGAAGTTGTTTCCACGACCACTAATCAATACAGCGCAGCTAGCGTAATCTTTTACGAATTTGATTAATCGTTCACCTCCTCGTGGTACGATTAAATCTAATTTTTCAGGTGGATTTTTCAAAAATTCTTGGGTTTCTTCACGTTTTAAATGAAGTAATTTTATCCAATCTTCTGACAAGTTATTTTCGCTTAAGGCCTCATGCCAGCACTTTTCTAAGATGAGATTACTGTTAAAAGCTTCTTTTCCGCCTTTCAATAAAATTTTATTATTTGCTTTAAATGCCAAGACAGCAGCTTCGATGGTCACATCAGGACGCGACTCATAAATAATCATGATGGTCCCGAAGGGCGCCGTTTTATTCGTGATTTTTAGTCCGTTGTCAAGCGTAATGTTCGAAAGATTTTGACCAACAGGGTCTTTTTGTGCTTTAACTTCTTCAATCGCCCTAATCATATCATCTACTTTGGCATTGTCGACCACTAATCGGTCATACAATGCTTGGTCGTCTTTATTAAAAGCCGATAAGTCTTTTTGGTTTTCAATGATGATTTGTTTGCGCTCTCGATCAATGATCTTAATCATTGACTGAAGTACCTTATTTTTTAATTTTGAACTTAATAATTTCATAATTTATATATGATGTTTTTATTAGTGAATAAATTTTGTTCCCACTTCTTTATTATCGATAATATCTACAATAACATTTTCACGTTTACCATTAGCGATATAAGTTGGAATATTTTTTCTAGCTGTACCTTTGGCAATTCTCAATTTTGAGGCCATACCACCACGTCCTTCACCTTCTTTTTTGTTTGAAGCTTGGACATATTGCTCTACATTCTGTGTCACTTTGACCTCATTCAATTTTCTTGAATTGTCATCATCAGGATGTCCTGTGTAAAGTCCGTCGGTATCAGAAAGAATGATTAATCGGTCAGCATCTAATAATTCAGCAACTAAACTTGCTAGTTCATCATTATCTGAAAACATCGACATGGTTAATGAAACGGCATCATCTTCATTGGCAATAGGGATCACGCCTTCAGAAAGTAAACCTTCATAACAATTAATCATATTTTCACGATGTTTACCAGGATCAAAATCACGCTTAGTGGCAAGTACTTGGGCACATCTCATGCCATAATCATGAAAAATACTATCGTAATGACGCATCATTCTTGGCTGTCCTACAGACGAATACACCTGTCGACGAATCGATGAATCTTTGATGTCTGTGTCTCCTAAGACTTCCTTACCAGCAATTGCTGAACCAGATGACACAAGGATTACCATAATATCGCGCTCATACAAT
>JAAEZI010000079.1 GCA_018222915.1 Algicola sp.
ACCAATGGAACTCGCAGGAGCAGGAATCATTATTTCTGTTATTGGAACCATGTTGGTAAAAATAAAAAGTAATGATGCTAAAGAAGCTCAGGTTATGGGAGCTCTTAATGTTGGAAACTGGACGTCTATCATATTGGTAGCGGTGTCTTGTTTTGCATTAGTAACCTGGATGTTACCTGAAACCATGCAAATGAATTTCTTCGGTGAAGGTTTACAAGAGATTTCTTCGATGCGAGTGTTTTATGCTACTTTGGTTGGTTTATTCGTAGGTGCAGTGATTTCTTCTGTGACTGAATACTATACTGGACTAGGTAAAAAGCCAATTTTAAAAATCGTACAACAGTCATCAACAGGTGCAGGAACAAATATTATTGCTGGTTTAGCAACAGGTATGATTTCAACATTTCCATCTGTATTATTATTTGCTGGAGCAATCTGGGCGTCGTATGCATTTGCTGGATTCTACGGTGTAGCTTTAGCAGCTTCTGCAATGATGGCTACAACAGCTATGCAGTTAGCTATTGATGCTTTCGGACCGATTTCTGATAATGCTGGTGGTATTGCTGAAATGAGCGAACAGGAACCAATCGTTAGAGAACGCACAGATATTTTAGATTCAGTTGGTAATACAACAGCTGCAACAGGAAAAGGGTTTGCTATTGCTTCTGCGGCATTAACATCTTTAGCCTTATTTGCTGCTTATGTAACTTTTACAGGAATTGATGGAATTAACATTTTTAAAGCACCAGTATTAGCCATGTTATTTGTGGGAGGAATGGTACCAGTAGTATTCTCTGCATTAGCAATGAATGCTGTAGGTAAAGCAGCAATGGAAATGGTACAGGAAGTACGTCGTCAGTTTAGAGACATTCCAGGAATTATGGAAGGTACAGGAAAACCACAATACGATAAATGTGTTGAGATTTCTACACAGGCGTCTTTAAAAGAAATGATGTTACCTGGTTTATTAACTATTGGTTTTCCTTTAATCATTGCCTTTTTACCAATGGTATTCGGAATGAATCATCAGGCTATTGCCGAAATGTTAGGTGGTTATATGGCTGGTGTAACAGTATCTGGTGTGTTATGGGCTATCTTCCAGAACAATGCTGGAGGTGCTTGGGACAACGCTAAGAAATCTTTTGAAGCTGGTGTTGAAATCAATGGAGAAATGACGTATAAAGGTTCTGATGCTCATAAAGCTGCTGTAACTGGTGATACTGTTGGAGATCCGTTTAAAGATACATCTGGACCTTCAATGAACATCCTAATCAAATTAACATGTTTAATTGGTTTAGTTATTGCGCCTATCTTAGGAGGACATACATCTGATGAGGGTTTAACATTGACTCGGGATGTCAATATTGAAATGACACTGGATTCTGAAGACATCGCTCAGGCTACTGTTACGTATTCAACGGTTGAAAATGGAGTAGAAGTGACTAAAGAAGAAATCTTTAAAGGAACTAAAATTGAAGTAGAAGCAAAACTTAAAGCTTTTGAAAAGTCAATTGAAGATGTTAAAGGAAAACAAGTTATTAAAGACATAGAAGTTATCAAACAATAACTTTTATTATATTCATAAAAAAGTCACGTTGATTCTTAAGAAAAATATAAGGATAGCGTGACTTTTTTGGTATCTATTATTTTGATTAATGATGTTTTGGAATAATCAATATTGCAATAGCATTAAGAATTGTCATTAAAATATCATAAATTTCTGTTTCATTTTATCAAATGTAAGGGAGTACATGAATTATGATGACTTAACAACTTTAGGAATCGCATTTGGATTAGGGTTGCTGGTAGGTATGCAACGTGAAACGCCAAAAAATGATATGGCTGGTGTAAGAACATTTACACTCATTACCATTTTAGGTGTCATAGCAGGTTTTTTAACCAGAACGTACGATAATCCATTTATATTACCAGTCCTTGGGCTTTCAGTAACGGCTATGCTCATGATGGCGAATGCTATAAAAATTAAAACGGTAGAGAATGCAGATGTCGGACAAACAACTGAAGTGGCCGCATTACTCATGTTTGCCATTGGAGCATATCTTGTTTTAGGAAGCCAGCTCATTGGTATTATCGTTGGTACTTCAATTGCAATTTTACTATATATCAAAGAACATCTTCATGGTTTTATAGAAAACCTTAAACCTAAAGATTTATCTGCAATTATGACTCTAGCTGGTATTAGTCTGGTGATTTTACCGATTCTACCAGACAAAACCTTCGGTCCTTACGATGTTATTAATCCGAGAAATATCTGGTTAATGATTACGCTAATTGTTGGTATCAGTGTTTTTGGTTACTTTATTTATAAATTATTTGGAAAAAAAGTCGGTGTTATTTCTAACGGAATTTTCGGTGGTTTAATCAGTAGTACAGCTACGACAGTGAGTTATGCTCGTAAAACAGCGGATGCAGCGTCTATTAGTAAACTAGCTGTCTTTGTTATTACTACAGCTTCAGCAGTATCGTTTGTAAGGGTGTTGTTTGAAGTTGGAATCGTTATTCCGGATAAATTAAACATTATTGCAGTACCGATTGGAGCTGTAATTTTGATTATGGCATTAACCTGCGTTGCATTGTTTTATATCATAAACAAGGATGTTTCTGAAGGTGAAGACATGCCAGAACCTAAAAATCCAGCACAGTTTAAGAGCGCCTTAATTTTTGGTTTACTCTATGGTTTTATTTTGTTGGCAGTGGCATTTACCAAGGATACATTTGGAAACAATGCCTTGTATATTATTTCTATTATTAGTGGCTTAACAGATGTTGATGCGATTACTTTATCGTTATCACAACTTATTAAAGAAGGCACTTTAAAAGCAGGATTTGGATGGAAATTAATCTTATTAGCAGGATTATCTAATATGCTTTTTAAAGGTATAATGGCAATAGTTCTTGGTGCAAAGCAAGTCAGGAAATGGATTATCATTTCTTTCGGAATAACCATAATTTCAGGACTCTTAATCATATGGCTTTGGCCAGAATCGTGGCATTTCTAAATATATAACATGTTCAAAAAAGACCCTTTACAAATTGTAATCTTCCAGAGTTATGGCACTGATTCGCATTTTTATATGCGTGGAAGAGCTTTAGAAGATGAAACAATAGACTTAGAACAAAAGGGCTTATTCGGTTTGTTTATCAATTCATGGAAACGTTTTGAAACCGACGAAATCAAACATACCGAACTTAAAATCACACTGCCCAATAATCATGTTTTAAAAACGGTTACAGACGATCATGGCTATTTTAAAATTGACGAGCAGGTTGAAGGTTTGAAAACGTTAGCGAATGATGAAGGCTGGCTTAAAATTGAAGCCTCCTATAACGATGTCAATATTAAACATAATATTCAGAATGAAAATCGTTTTCCGGGTGAATTATTAATTCCTTCCACTCAAGCAGATTATGGAGTGATAAGCGATATTGATGATACCATCATTCATACTGGAGTGGTATCTACCTTAAAATGGAAGGTGTTAATCAATAGCATCTTTAAAAATGCTACAAGTCGGATTCCTTTAGAAGGCGCAGCCGAATTTTATCATAAATTACATCGAGGCGCATCTGGTAACACTGCCAATCCGATTTTTTACGTGAGTCATAGTCCGTGGAATTTATATCGCTATTTAGAGTTTTTTCTTAAACAGCATAACTTTCCTAAGGGACCAATTTTATTGCGAAGTTTTAAAGATATTTTTAGAAAGAAATCTGGTGATCAACCTCAGAAGCATATTGAAATTGTAAACATTCTGAAAACCTATCCGAATTTAAAATTCATTTTAATTGGTGATAGTGGTGAGCGTGATGCTGATATTTATTTAGATATTTCCAGAGCATTTCCATCTCAGGTGGCTGCTATTTATTTGCGAAGCGTGACGCATAAAAAGAAAATGCTACGTATCAAATCTTTATTTAAAGACTATAATAAAATTCCGGTTTTGCTCGTCAATACCAGTGACGAAGCGATTGAGCATGCAAAAAAAAACGGATTTATTAAATAAGCGTTCTGATGTTGCGTTAAGGATGGAGGCTTTGTTGGAGCTCTTTTTTGTAACAGAGATTCTTTACAAGTTCAGATTGACTGTAAAAAAGCGACTGCCGAGAGCCTGACCAGCCGTAACTAAAGTGAAGGATGGAAACGCCCTAAAACAAACCGTTAATCTGAGCATCAATTTTGTTTATGATACCTCCTAAATCTTCTGGATTTGCCACAAAATCGAGAGGGTCAACATCTATAATGAGCAAGTTGCCTTTGTCGTAACCATGAATCCAGGCCTCATAGCGTTCGTTGAGTCTGCTGAGGTAATCAATGCTTATGGTGTTTTCGTAATCGCGACCTCTTTTATGAATTTGCGCGACAAGATTTTGAATAGAACTTCTTAAATAAATCAATAAATCGGGACCTTCAACAAAGGATTCCATCAAATCAAAAAGGGAACGGTAATTTTCAAAATCGCGATTGGTCATCAAACCCATGGCATGCAAATTTGGCGCGAAAATATGAGCGTCTTCGTAAATAGTTCGGTCTTGTATGATATCCTTGCCACTTTCACGAATTTGAGCTACCTGACGAAATCTGCTGTTTAAAAAATAAACTTGTAAATTAAAACTCCAGCGTTCCATTTGATTGTAAAAATCATCGAGGTACGGATTGTCAACAACGTCTTCAAGTTGAGGTTCCCATTTGTAATGTTTAGCGAGTAATTTTGTGAGTGTTGTT
>JAAEZI010000017.1:0-46960 GCA_018222915.1 Algicola sp.
CCAGTGACCTTCGGGTTATGAGCCCGACGAGCTACCTACTGCTCTATCCCGCGATGTAATCAAAAAATGAGAAACTTAGCTTTTAACTTTTGGCTCATTAAACCAACTCCATCATTTTAGGACTGCAAATATAACAGCTTTTTTTGATTTAAAAAAATAACTCTCAACAAATAATTGCTGAGAGTCAGTTCTAATTTAAAACTCCATGTATTTTAATTCTCATCCTCAGCATCTAAGGTTACAATTGTGCCTTGATTGTTAACATCAACAAAATCAAATTGTTTGAGATTTGGCATATTTTTTTTGATCGCTGCTAATTCTCCTTCAAAATTATTGTTCCCAATTAATAAGACTTTCAAGTTTGTTAAACTCGCTAAATCTGTAGGTAAGTTTCCGTAAAACGCATTGTTAGAAATGATCAATTCTTCTAAGTTCTTTAGGCCGCATATGGTATTTGGTAACATCCCGAAAAAATTGTTATCAAAAACACTTATAACTTGAAGATTCTTGGCATTTGCAAGCTCGGAAGGCAATGTACCCGAGAGCTTATTACTACTCAATAACAATTGTTTTAAGTTTTTCAATTCACCAATGGTTTGCGGTAATTCACCAGACAACTGGTTACTATATAATTCGAGATGACTTAAATGAGTAAGTTGTCCAATAGCAGCAGGAATTTCTCCTTCGATACTATTCATAAAAAGTTGTAGCTTCCTTAAAGAGGATAATTCTCCTATTTCAGAAGGTAACTCTTTATTCAGCATGTTAAATGCCATATTTAGAGTAACCAATGATTTCAACTGCTTTATCGTTGATGGAATTGCTCCCGTAATTTGATTTCTAAATAAGTTGATATGTCTGAGGTGAATCAAATCTCCAATTGATTCTGGAAGTTCACCCTTTAGATTATTGAATTCTAAGTTCAATTCTACGACCTTATCATCTTTTACAACAACACCATGCCATTCGTTAACAGGCGTGTTAAGATTCCACGTTGTTCTCCAAAGTTCGCCATTGGTCGCGTGATATAAGTCTTCTAAAGCTTGTTTTTCTTTTGTGGAAACACTACCGAAGGACAATAAGGTAGTCAAGCACAACAATAATGTGAGTTTAGCGGTTTTCATAATGTGATAGATTTGGTGAGGGGACAAATTACTATCACGAATGTAATTGAATATCGTTAATATGACAATTTTTTTCGACGAAATGCATTGTTGTTCATCGAATAATTATATAAATATCTGTTTATCAGTATTTTACATAAAGAGCTATTGCTCAATGTTTTGAGCCTCAAATCTTATAATCTCTTGGTTTTCTATACCAATGTGAAGTTGGATGGGGTTGCAGCAGACTTCACAATCCTCAATATACCGTTGTTGTGATTGTGAGGTGTCGATTAACATTGAAATGGTTTCCCAGCAATAAGGACATTGAAAAAAGTGCTCTTCCATAATCTATGTCATTATGAATTTTAGAAGTCAACATTCAGTAGTTCACCACTTAGTTGCAATACCGTTAACTCTGCTAATTTAGCATCATACTTGGCCTGATTCCTACTGAGTTCTGCGTTTAATAAATTAAGCTGTGCTTGTCTAAATTCAATAGAGGTCACTTGACCGAGCTTGAACTTTTCTTCTGTACGCTCAAAATTATTTTGAGCTGTTCGGATATTATCTTCTTGGACTTCAAAAATGACGAGTTTATTCTGATAATCATCCCACGCATTATTAAAATTTCGCTCGATATCAATCTGTAATTGTTCTTTCAAAAGTTTTTGATTCTCTAAAATAATCTTTGAATTCTGAACACGAGTGATTGTACCGCCACCATCAAATAAATTCCATGTTAAATTCAAACCGGCAGAAACTCCAGAGGACGTATTTTGAAGGGTAAACGCTAACGGACTGTTATTTGATGATTCATTCCAGCCATAAGACCCAATCAAGCCAACTGTTGGTAAAAACTGAGCTTTATTCGTCTTAATATCAAACTCACTAATTGTGATGTTTTTTTCAGCTTGCAGCAAGGACACATTATTGGCTTTTGTTTTTGCCAATAACTCTTCTCTATTTAAAGCTAGTAAAAAACTCAAATCCGTATTGACGTCAAATGTCTCAGTGAGTTGATTGCCTAAAACAAAATTCAAATCACGTTTTGTATTTCTTAATTGTTGTTTTATATTGATGAGGTTGATACTGTCATTATTAATATCAACTTCTGCATTTAACACTTCTAACTTCGTATTTTGCCCATAATCAAACTGATATCCAGCGCGTGTCAGACGATTTTTTGAAATGACAAGGGTTTGCTCAAGTGCATTGGTATTTTCTGAAAGTTGTGCGACCGTGTAATAGACGGAATACAACTGTATAAGCGTGGTCTCGATCGTCTCTCGAGCTTCCAATTCTGATAATTGATACTGTTCTTTTAAGCGTTTGTAATTATACCTACGACCTAAACCATCAAATAAGGTGTAATTGAGATTAATCGAAGCATTATAGCGTCGGGTTTCGGCGCCTTCAGCCACTCTCGTTTCACCATTGGCCAATTCACCTTCAGTATTTTGCTTATCGATAGTTGCACCTGCATTGCCTGTAAGTGTTGGCAAATAGCCCGTATTTAATATATCCGTGTTATTTTTAGCGACTTCTACCGTGTTTTTCGCGATTTTAATTCCGTAGTTATGCTCTAAAGCTAATGTCATAGCTTCTTCAGTAGTTAATAGCTGCTGAGAAAAACCTTGAATCCCTAAAAAAGCCAAACTACCTATGAGAATTTTTTTAATGTTCATCGTCTACTTTTTGTTCTTTGATAGCCCGTTCTACATCTTCCTTATTTATTTTATTTCCTGTAGCCAACCATTTGGTTCCCGTTTTAAAACTATTGGTGGCAGATAACAGCACTGGTAAAATAACCAGCGTTAATAGTGTCGCAATGCCAATACCATAAGCAATAGAAATAGCCATAGGTTTTAAAAACTGTGCTTGTCTACTTTTCTCAACAAGCAATGGTGCAATTCCCGCAATAGTGGTTAACGATGTTAAGAAAATAGCTCTAAATCTTGCGCGTCCAGCTTCATACAACGCTGTATCAAAAGGCATTCCTGATTTCAAATATGAATTAAATTTACCAATGAGCACCAATCCATCATTTACCATAATTCCAATAAGTGCAATAATCCCGAGTGCTGAAAGTATATTTATAGGAAAGTCATGGTACCAATGTCCCCAAGCAACTGCTATAAAACTAAAAGGAATTAAGCAAATTAATAAGAGTGGCTGACTGTAACTTCGGAAGGTAAATGCGATCACCACATAAATTAAAACAATCACGACAGGAATCACACCATTTGCAGAATTTGCCAATTTATCTTTTTCACGATTTTGCCCTTCATAAGACACACCAACGGTAGGATACTTTGAAAGGACTTCAGGCATGATATTCGTTTTTAGATCATTCAAAATTTCAACAGCACTGCCATTGGGATCTTTCAAATCGGCATTTACTTGTATTTCTCTTTGGCCATTTAAATGACTGATACTCTCATCGCCTCGCTTTATTGAATAGGATGCAATCTCACCGAAAGGCACACGTTGCCCAGTTGGCGTGACAATTCGCATGTCATCCAAATCATTGATAGATGCTCGATTGGATTTATCATAACGAACCCATACGCGGATTTCGTCTTGACCACGTTGAAACCTTTGAGCCTGCAATCCAAAAAAACCAGCCCTTACTTGGCTCATGACCTCTCGAAGATTTAATCCGAGGGCATAGGCTGTTTCATTCAATTCAATATTGATTTCCTTGATGCCCTCAGGGTCTGTATCTGAAATATCAGCCAAAAGCGCATTATTTTCTAAGACATTTCTTACTTCAGCTTTTGCTTTTTTCAGTTCTTCTGTGTTATTTCCTAATAAGGAAATTGAAATGGGAGTTCCTCCGAAATTACCACCAGATCCAAAAGTTAAGCGTTCAACACCGTAAACCTCACCCACTTCTTCACGAATGGAATTCGTAATATCTGGAGAAGCAAAATCACGCTCTTCACCTGGTAACAAATTCACACTCAAACTGGCCTTGTTGTTTCCTGGTCCGACACGCTTAATAATATTTTCAACCACTTGCTTATTTCCCGATTGTCTCTTCGTATAATCTTCATTCACACGCCATGCTGCTGATTCTACCAACGTGATGATGGAATCCGTAATCTTTGGATTTGTTCCCTCAGGCATTAGTAAGTCTATACTCACACGGTCACTCGCTATACTCGGAAAAAATGACGTTTTTATAATACCTCCTTGATTTGCACCAATGGTCAGAATCATCAATGCTAATAATATTGCAAATGTTATAAAACGTTGATTGAGCGCGAATCGAAGTATGGGACTGTAGATATTGTCGCGACAGTACACCATAAACCGATCACCATACTCATTAAATTTTCGGAGCTTGAGAAATAATTTCGCAATTCCCTTTTTTTCATCTTTTTCCTCTTGAGTTAATTTGACCAATGCTTTAGAATGTGCAATATGCGCAGGTAAAATAATTAAGGCTTCCACGAGTGATACGACCAAGGTCAGTATAACGATTACGGAAACCTCACTGAAGAAATCACCTATTCTACCTTCTAAAAATAGAAATGTAGAGAAGGCTAAAACCGTGGTGATAATAGCGGATAGCACTGCAGGCAGCACTTCCATCGTACCATCGATAGCAGCTTGTATTCTTGGCTTGCCACTTTCATAATGCTGATAGATATTCTCCGAGATAACGATACCATCATCTACTAAAATCCCAATAACGATAATCATTCCGAAGAGTGACAGAACGTTGATGGTCACATCAAACTGTGCCGCAAAAATGAACATTCCTAAAAAGGCTACAGGCAAACCAAAAGCTACCCAGAACGCCAATCTTGTATTAAGAAATAGGGACAAAAAGAAAAGCACCAGCAAAATTCCCATCGCGCCATTTTCTAAGAGCAATTGCGTTCTCTGATTCAAACGAATCGAAGAATCACTTACCACATCTATATGGACACCCGTATACTTTTGATTAAACTCGTCAATATAGGCATTTACCTTTTCGGCCGTTGAGATAAGGTCTTCACTGTTGGTATTGGTAATTTCAACATTCACCGCTACATTACCATTAAAATACGAAGCGTTTGGCGTTTCTGAAAATCGATCCCTAACGCTTGCCACATCCTGCAGTCTTACCACTGTTCCATCCTCTCGAGCTCTAACCACGAGATTATTGAGCTCGTTACCATAGTATGATCTATTATTAGCCCTTATCAGATAATCTTCAGCCTCCGTTTTAATATTACCACCTGTGGTTAAGATATTGGCTTGCGATATGGCGTTAGCTACTTCAGTAAACGTTAGGTTGTATGCTAAGAGATCATTTTCACGTACGGCAATTTCGATTTCTTCCTCAGGATAACCAGAAATATTAATTTGTGAAATGCCCTCCATAGCTCGAAGATCATTTTCAATTTGACGCCCAATTTGTTTGAGTGCCGTAAGTTCTATGTCACTTCCGCTAATTGCAAAATCGATGGTTTGCCGTATCCGTTCTTGTTTGGCAACCACCAATGGTTCCAAACCTGTTGGGAAATTAGGCACACGATCTACCGCATTTTTCACTTCAGCAAGCATGTCATCAATATCCTCGTCACTTTCGATTTCTACAGTAATACTTCCGCCATTTTCACGAGACGTTGAAGTGACGCGATCGACTCCAATGAGACCTTTGAGGTTGTCCTCAATCTTCAAAACAACACCTTCTTCAATTTCTTGAGGTGCCGCTCCTGGATACGCAATGTTAATGGAAATCGTCTCTGATTCTTGCAATGGGAAAAATGATGATTTCAAACGCATCATACCTAGCACACCAAAAATAAGAAATGCGATAATTAAGACATTTACGGCGACTTCGTATTTAATAAAATAACTAATGACCTTTCTCATCCTAGTTCTGAGTTTCGCCTTCTAAAGTGCTAATTTCACCATTAATCTTTACCAACATCCCTGCATAGGCACCAGGAACTGATTTAGACAAAATAACCGTATTATCAGGAATACCTTTAACTACCACTTCCTTAGGAGAAAAATAAACGGGCTCCACTTCAATGATGTCCAAAATACTATCTCTAATAATGAAGATTTCAGACTGATCCACTAATAGTTTTCTAGATATTTTAACCGCGTTTGGAATGTCTTTAGCGTCTAACTGCGCTTCTAAATACAAACCTTCTTTTAGATCGGCTCCTTTCACTTCCACAAAAACAGATACTGTTTGAGTAGATTGGTCAATTCTTCCATTGATTCTAGCGACAGTTCCTGTATAATTTGTTTGTTTATTCAGCGTATTAAGCGTTACCTGTTCACCAATCTCTAACAAATCACTAAAGGCCTTACCGATAGAAAGTTCGAGTTCATACACGGAGGTATCAATAAACTCCCCTAGTTTTTGACCTTGTCTTACCAAGGTGCCTTTGTTGACCAAAGCCTCTGTAAGCACACCGTCGAATGGCGCATAAATACTATATTTTGCCAATCTTTGCTCTAAATTTTTAACGTTGTAATATGCTGTTTGCACGCCACGACCAGTAACAAAATAATTCACTTTATCGTTATACGGATTTGGCAAAGGTTTCACACTCTGACTCATATCAAAATTGTTCAGATAGGTCTCCCATGCTGGATAAGCGTCCGGATAATCCAATCTTAAATCTGGCATCAATGACGTAATGAGGTTATAAAGTTCACTCTTCGCCGATTGGACAGATGCGTAATATTCGCTAGAATTGATTCGTATAAGAGCTTGTCCTTTAGTGTAAGATTGTCCAGCTTTAAAAGTTTGTGAGCTTCCTTGAAAAATTCCCTGAACTTCTGAAAACAGTTCCAATCGGTTCTTGGCTACCAAATTCCCATTGGCAGGAATTGTTATAGGTACTGTAGAATTTTGCACTTTCTGAGCGAACACTGTCTTGATGACCTTCTCAATTTTTGGTTTGGGCTTATTATTATTCTTTATAATAATATAGGCGCCTATTGAGGCTGCAGTGATAATTAGCACGCCAATTGCAAATAATAGGAACTTCCTCATTAGCTGAATTTTGATGGTTATATTCTGATTTTAATCTTAAATCAAGATTAAAATAACATGAATTACAAAAATATTCAATTGCTCATCGGCAGTAGTTAAAAAAAACTTAAAACGTAAAGCGCACTTAAGTGAGCTCTTCCAACTGGTATTGAATGGCCTCCCAATCTTGCATGAGCTTGGCTAAGGTTTCTTTCTTTGCCTTATATTTATCGAAGAATGTTTTATCGGCTACTGTGCTATCATAATCTGTCGCTAAGTCCACATCATCCGATTTTATAGCTTTCTCAAGTTGACTAATTTTAGACTCTATATTACTGAGCTTATTATTAAGCGATTTAAGTTTCTTTTGCGCTTCGTAAGATTGTTTACTGTTTTCCTTAGGGGTTTCTTTGATAACCGTACGTTTTTCAACCTCACGTAAATTTTCAACATTCCGCTGTTCCAAATAAAAATCAATATCACCTAAATACTCTTTGATTTTTTGATCCTTGAATTCATAAACAACATTCGCTAACCCTTGCAGAAAATCTCTATCATGCGATACTAAAATCAACGTGCCTTCAAACTTTTTTAATGCCTCTTTGAGTACATTCTTAGATTTTATGTCCAAGTGATTGGTAGGCTCATCCATCACTAGAACATTTAAAGGCTGTAGCATTAATTTAGCTAAAGCCAATCTATTTCGTTCTCCACCAGACAATACTCTTACGTATTTTTCAACTTCATCTCCCCTAAATAAAAATGATCCAAGAATATCTCGCACTTTACTTCTATTGCTTTCATTGGCTGCATCAATCATGGTGTCCAAAACGGTTTTACTGCCATCGAGATATTCTGCTTGATTTTGAGCAAAGTAACCTATCTGTACATTGTGACCTAACTTTAAATCACCTTGATATTTGAGTTCACCAACAATAATTTTTGCCAAGGTCGATTTCCCTTGTCCATTTTGCCCAACAAAAGCCGTTTTACTATCACGTTCAATCATCAAACTAATTTTTGAAAGTACCTGATTATCACCGTAACTCTTAGACACATCTTGCGCTTCAACAACCACTTTACCTGGTGTAATTGAAATAGGGAAGTTGAGCGTCATCACACTGTTATCGTCCTCGTCTACTTCTATGCGCTCCATGCGATCCAACTTTTTGATAAGTGATTGTGCCATGGTGGCCTTACTGGCCTTTGCGCGAAATTTTTCGATGAGCTTTTCCGTTTGCTCAATTTGTTTTTGTTGGTTCTTCTGAGATGCTAACTGTTGTGTCTTAATTTCCTCTCTCAACACCAAAAACTTAGAATAGGGTTTGGGATAATCGTAAATCCTTCCGAGGGAAATCTCTATGGTTCGATTGGTAACATTATCGAGGAACATCTTATCATGCGACACAATAACTACTGCTCCCGTATAATTCTTCAAAAACCCTTCGAGCCAGATGATAGATTCGATGTCTAAGTGATTGGTAGGCTCATCCAGCAGTAAAATATCATTATTCTGTAAGAGTAACTTTGCCAGTTCAATTCGCATACGCCAACCACCAGAAAACGTGTCGGTGAGTTTTTCAAAATCTTCTCTTTTAAACCCTAATCCTTGTAGTATTTTCTCTGTTTCACCTTGATAATTGTAGCCTCCTATGATCTCATACTGATGTTGGATATCGTTCAGATCTATCATCAACTGATTGTAGCCTTCACTTTCATAATCGGTACGTTCAGCCAATTGCGTATTCACATAAGACATTTTCTCTTCTAAAGCTTTGATTTCTTCAAAGGCTTCGTAGGACTCTTCCAAGACCGTCCTTCCGTAAACAAAATCAATATCTTGCTTTAAAAAACCAATACTCAGATTTTTATCCGCAGCAATCTGGCCTGTATCTGGTTCCATCTCTTTAGATAGAATTTTCAGCAAGGTCGATTTTCCCGCACCATTTTTACCGATTAATCCGATACGGTCTCCCGGACTTAACTTGAAAGTTATGTCTTCAAAAAGATATTCACCTTGAAATGATATGGATAGATTATGGATATTGAGCATTTGCTACTTAGGTTACATAAGATTATTTAATAAAGCGTAAATTTGTATTTCATACAAAGCGCAAAAGTAAACAAATTTATATCATGTTAAAAGGCACAAAAATTTATAGCATTTTCACAGGAGCCTGTCCTAAATGCCACCAAGAGTCTATGTACACTACGAAGAATCCTTATGTTTTACGTGATGTTTTAAAAATAAATGAGCATTGCTCTCATTGTGGAACACGGTATCGTTTAGAACCGTCATTTTTCTACGGGTCAATGTATGTAAGTTATGGCGTTGGAATCGCCTTTGCCGTTGCAGCATTTATTATCAGTTTTTTGATGCTAGAATCCTCTTTATTTGTCGCCTTTATGTCAATTATAGGAACCCTATTGGTATTTGGACCAATCATTATGCGCCTCTCAAGAAATATTTGGATTAATATGTTTATGAGCTATGACAAACACTTAGCTCATAAAGATTAATTTTTGAATCTTTTGATATCAATTTCAGGATCGAGAAGACTTCCGTGTTCTATATGATTAAATAATTGTTGCGCGACATAAGGAGATATCATCACACCTCTTGTTCCTAAACCATTCAATACAGACATGTTTTTAAAGGAAGAATGAACACCCACTAGAGGTCGGCGATCTTTGGTTGTAGGTCGAATCCCAGCTACCTGTTCGACGATCTCAAAATCGCATTTTATGATGTCTTTCAACTTACTCAATAGTGCTTCTTTTGCCATTTCAGTGACCGTATGGGTTTTATCATTTCTTTCATAAGTTGCACCTACCCAATACAAATCTGATCCCAACGGCACGACAAAAACAGAAGATTTTAAAATAACGTCTAACTGTAAACTAGGTGCTTTTATAGTGAGCATTTCCCCTTTCGTTCCATTAAGAGGTAAGTACTTAAAAAAGGGGTTTTGAACTAATCCAAATCCCTCTGCAAAGACGATTTGCCCAGCCTCGATATTTTGATAAGTTATAGTATTTGCTGCCATTTTTAGTTGATCATAATTAAAACTGGTCTCAACTAAACGATTAGTCTCCTTGAGAAACTTCTTATAAGATGCCACCAATAAGGACGTATGAACTCTCCCTGTTTCTAAGACCTCACCAAAACCAAACTCCGCTTTGATTGAAGGGTTACTGTTTTGTTTTAAATTAAGGGAAAGGAAATCGCTTAGAATGGGTTTATCAGCTGCAACAAACCATTCATTCTGTTCTTGTATGGATGCAAACTTTCTATAGATTGGCACATCATGGATGAATTTCTCCTTAAGAAGTGCTTCCAACGCGTCGTATTTCGGTCGCATTAAGGATAATTGAGATGACGCGTTCCACACTTTGGTAAATCGTTTTAAAATCACCGGATTGAATAAACCTGCTGCAACACGAGAGGATTGCTGTGATTGATTATCAAATACAATGAACGATTTGCGCGCCATACGTAATTGTTCACAAAATGCGATACCAGCCAAGCCGCATCCTACCACAATGTAATCTACCTTATTCATAAAGGTAAAAATACAGCAAATAAAAAACGCCCACTAAAAATAGTGAGCGTTTTTCTATGTATTTATAAGATTTGCTTAGTAAGACCACATATCCTGTTCGAAGTTACGAATCTTGTCTTTGATACGGTCAGATTCCAATAGTTGCATTAAAGCATTGTCTGCAACATATTCCTTCACTTCTCTATCACCATAGACATTTTCTTCCTTGTACATGTAACCATTAAATCGTCTTGAATTTAACAAGTGATCGAAGGTAATAGGCATAGCACTGTTCTTATTATTAAATGCTTTTCCTTCATGCAACACTTCTCTTGCTTCAGGATAAAATACCCAAAATAACGCGTTTGGAAGTTTTTGTGTTTCATCTTCAGAATCTAAAAAGTTCACATCTGGTGCTGCTGGTGCAATTCCAAGAATACGATACTTAAGTTCACCATGACGCTTATCAAAGTACCAAAGGCCTTTAATTAAATACGCACTAATATGATACGCTTCAATATTGGTCACTGTAATGTATTCTGGTGACACATAGCCATCAGCATTTAACTGATCGTATCCAATATCTAAAGTATCTACTCTAGTCGTGATATCTTTAAGTTCCTTTAAAGTTCTTTTTTGATGAAAGTAAGAATCATTATAAACGTTTTCAATTCTTCCATCCTTTACCGCTTTAATCAACGTGTGATATAACGAACGTCTTTCCTGACCAATATTATTGGTGTCTACTGGAAAGTATAATGGAAAATTAACACGCTCATCTAAAACTACTTTTTCCCAAGTCATTTTAGAAAACAGTATGTCTCTATCATCAACATAGCCATATTCTAAAGGCTCGTCATTATCCAATGCTAATTGTGCTTCTGTTTTAACACCCACCTCTTGTGGTGTCTTGGCATTTAATATATTGGCTTGCGCTAATACACTCGATGACAAACCCACAGTGGCAATGATTGATAATAAAAATTTATAATTCATCTTTTTAATTTTTAATTTGGGTTACTTTAAGCTATACAGTTGATTAGTTAGTCAACTCTATAATTAATGGTGACGCTGGCTTGATTGCAGGTCCAGAACTTCTTGATTTGATATCAAATATCTGTACTTGCGAACCACGCTTTGCACTTTGTAAGGCCGACTTGGCCGCACCATTCAATTTGCTACCTGAACAAGTGATAGAAGGTTTTCCTTCCACTTTGATTTTAAATCCAGTCACTGTGAGTGGTAAATCAAAATCGAAATCTTCCAATACGGCTTCTACAGTTCCAATAGCTACGTTGTTTCTAGGTAATTTCGCTGTTCCTGTTTGACCAGCCATTCGACCAGCCGGCTTAGGAATGTCCTTAATACGGAATACAGCTTTATCACTTACTTTAGATCCATCATCTAAGGTTGCAGTTACATTAATAGTTACCTCTCTACCAGATGTTGGTACCATGGTATATTTACCCATTCCAGAAGCTCTTTTTAATCCGGCTCCAGATGCTGTCACTTTATTATCTGGCACACCAGCAAAAGAGATAGTCATTGGGTTATTAACGCCTCGATATACTACATTCATTTTATCTGCAGAAATCGTTGCAGAGTTTGGACGCGGTACTACCACATAGTTTCCTTTAATTGGAATTTCTAAAGGCTTACCATCTTCCATAAAAGTAAATGTTCCATCGATTTCATGCTCTCCAACACCACCAACGTTAAAATCTAAACGTGCAGCTCCTGTTGAATCAATAGCTTCATTTAAATCGATAGCTTCGCCACCGATACTTAAACCTGTTGGTGGTACTTTCGCATATTTACCAATCACTACACGACCTTGGAATTTCTCACCAGCAAAGAATGCTGATTTATCTGCCAAGATAATAGCTTTATACTTATCTAAAGAAACCGCATCTGTTAATACGTTACCTAGATAGTAGTTAATAATGTTCGCTTCCGTTACCTCAACATCATTTTGAAATGCTGTTAATTTCGTATAAGATGCAATCGCTGGGAATCCTTGAAAATGGTAATCTAACCAATCAATTTTCTTCCCGTCTTTATTTTCAACCTTTTCAGTACTGAAAGTCTTTTCGAAGTTCGCAAGAACTTTAGAGGCCTTCACGTCCTTACCGAGGATATCTCGGATCGACGTTTTGTACTCTTCAATCTTACTCATTACCTCTTGACCTTTTTTAGTCAATCGATCTCCAGTAAACCAAGCTTCATCAAGAATATCGGTTTTATCCATAGATTCGAACGGTAACTTTCCAGTTTCAGGGTCGATCTTATAATCTCCTTCTCTTAGAAGATCATTTTTTAAAGTTTCTAAGTAATTAAAGAAATTAGTAGAAGCAACACTTACTTGTTTTGCTTTCGCCGCTGGCACCATGAATTCTTCTGGTTTTTCCTCAGACTTTTTCTCAAGATCAGCAAGTAACGCTTCGTTTCTCTCTCCAGTTAGTTCATTGGAATCAGCGAATTTCGCCTCCATTAAACCAAAAGCAGATAATACTTCTTTTGACATGTTCATAGCCATCATTGCGATGAAGACTAAGTACATTAAGTTAATCATTTTCTGTCTTGCAGACAATTTTCCTCCTGCCATGTTAATTAGTTTTTAGTAGTTAATTAATTATAGTTCAAAAAACTAATTAGTTTTTGTTCATTGCAGATAACATACCTCCATATACACCATTCAATGATGATAAGTTAGATGCTAAGGATTGCATTTGTTCTTTCAGTTTTTCTGCATTAGCAACAGATTCTTCGTTGATAGCAGCTTGACGATTAGCGCTTTCCATTTGCACTTTGTATAAGCTATTTAAAGATTCCATTTGAGCTGCAGCTAAAGACATTTCCTCGCTATATTTCTTTTGAGCATTCATAGCATCAACTGTAGGGCTGATTCCCTTAGCAGCACCTTCAAAGTTCTTGATGCTATTACCAAGACTTGCCATTAATTCACCGTCAATCTTAGCCTCCTTTAACAAGTTGTCTAATTTTTTAGATAATAAACCTTCAGCATCTTTAGGCTCTTCTTTTTTCATTTTCTTAGCAGTAGTCGTTCCTCCTGCTAATTCTGGATAAACCAACGACCAGTCTAATTCTGACTGTTGTCTTTCAAAAGCTGAATATGTAAATACCAAGGCCTCTACAATCATTCCAATAGTTAAGATTTCAGAACCGAATGGCCAGTGCTGAATTTTAAATAAAGCTCCAACAATTACGATTGCTGCTCCAAGTCCGTAGACCATGTTTGTGATTGTGATGTTTCCTTTCTGTGCCATAATTTTGTTTTTTTAGTTTTAAGTCGTATTGTACTTAAGTAGATTAATAATATTTAGTTTAGTTAATTAATTAGTTGCTGCATTTTTGGTTACTTCTGTTCCCATGTAATCTTGAACAGTTCTGAAACCGATGTAACTTCTTGCCGAATCGGCATATTCGTAATCTCTAGAGCTTACTTGCAAGAAGTATGCGACATCTTTCCATGACCCACCACGTACTACTTTACGTGTGTTATCAGGATTATTCACACTTGGATTAAATGATGCCATATATTCATAAGATGCGGCGTCGTAAGATCCTTGAACCCACTCTGACACATTTCCTGCCATATTATAAAGGTTGAAATCATTTGGCTCATAAGCATCTGCCTCAACAGTATATAAAGCTTGATCAGCCGCGTAGTCACCGCGTAATGGTTTAAAGTTCGCCATAAAGCATCCTCTATCGTTTTTCGCATAAGGTCCACCCCAAGGGTAAGTGGCTCCTTGTAGCCCACCACGAGCCGCATATTCCCATTCTGCTTCAGAAGGTAACCTGTAAGAGTTCACAAAGTGTCTTCCTTTCGACTTTCTGTAAGAATTGTGATATAAAGTTCTCCATTGACAAAATGCTTTCGCTTGTTTCCAAGACACACCTACTACTGGGTAGTCGCCGTAAGCATCATGCCAGAAATAATCGTTGTGCATTGGCTCATTATAAGAGTAAGAAAAATCTCTAATCCAAGCCGTCGTATCTGGATACACTTCTACTTCTTCAGTAACAATCACATCCTTACGTCTTAAATCTCTATTTTTAGCAGCTTTTTGGATATCCATATACTTATACTGGAACTTGAATTTTTTCACATCCCATGTACGTTGTCCGTTGTAAGACTCTTCGATTGGTAGGTACATCGTGTCCATGACTTCAGCATAGTATTCATCCGGATAATCGGCTGTATCGAAAATCAAATCCACTTCTTTGTTTAATTTTCGACCTTCATAACCTGTTGGACCAAGCCCACTATAGTTATTATACATATATTTCTCATAAACGGTCATATTATCAGGATCTGCATCACTAAATGCAAATTCACCAATACCTCCATTTCCAGGAGTTTCACCGATTTCATCGGCAAGGATTGCTAGCTTTGTTCTCAAAGTTGAATCTCTCACCCACTCTACAAATTGACGATATTCACTATTAGTGATTTCTGTTTCGTCCATGTAAAATGCTCGTACTGTTACGGTTCGCGTTGGAGCATCTTGTACTCCAGCTAAATCGTCGTCCGACTTCCCCATAATAAATGCTCCTCCAGGAACAAGTACCATACCATAAGGTTTTTCGGGATGCCATTTCTTTCCTTTAACGCCTACAAGCTGGCCTCTGTCACCAGAGTTGCAACTACTAACCAATAGGGCTAGAACGGCTGTTAATAAAGCAAACTTCTTAATATTCATAGAAACTCGAGGTTAAATTATTTAGTTGTAATTATGTGTTAAATAGTGTCCTTGTTTTTTTCAAGGCAGTAAACATATTTATATATTTTGTAAAAACCAACTTTTTTTTAATCTTTTTTGCACTTAATCCCAAAAAGTTAACATTTCATCGATTAAAAACTACCCAGCTAATTTATGCTAAATATACTAAAAACTGTTCTTTTTATATGCTTTATACCACCTTTCTGGTATCTTTCCATGGCTTGCCTCAACATAATCTTCATGCGTGCATGGTAATAACGTATGCTTTTTTAATTTATTATTGACATTTGGCAAAAAAGGTATTTCAATCCACCAACGCCCTGTCTTAATACTTTTATAGAATATCAGCTCATCATCCTCAATCAGCACATTAAATTTTTGATACTGACTTTGATTTTTAAAATCGTCGTCTTTAACACGACAGTTTACACCTTCCACAAAGTACCAAATGATTTGAGAGATAAGCATTGGTGTTGCATCCAGTTCTTTGGTGGTCTTGAATTCATATATACCAAATGACGACACCTTATTACTGATCCCAGCATAACGAGCAATGGCGCAAATCTCCTTACCATCAAAACCATTTGGTGAAAATTTTTGCTTCGCACCTACTTCTGCCGCCCTAACCGCTTTTAAATCCATGGTCACAATATGCGCATCTCTCATTACTGGTTCCACCATATTAATAGCATGTGTAACTTCTCCTAATCGATAAGCTTCAAAATACAGTTTTTCCATTAAGTCTATTTCTTCCTGAGAATTGAAATAGGTCTGATATCCTATAGCAGAGTAATTAAATAGATTATAAGGTTGCTCTAAAATGATTTTACCAAGAAAGCTGTTGTTCTTCATTTCTACCGAGGCATCGCCCAAATCAAAATTACTATCAACATTAACTATATTGACCATAGGCGCCATCGTGTCGTAAGCACGATAATTAGCATAGGTTAAATCTTGGCTACCTCCAATAATGATAGGAATGACTTTTTTTTCTATGAGCAACGCAATAATAGTTCTTAAAGCGTAATACGTATCTTCTATGGTAGCTCCAGCTGGAATATCTCCCAAATCTGCTATAGTCGTATGCCAATTTCCAGGAAACAAAGAATATAAGGATGTTCTTATGGTATCGAAGCTAAGATCTTCTCCCATATAATTGACATCGTTTCTGTTTTCTTTTACACCAATGATGGCGAGTTTAACGTCATCCAAATCTGGAATCCCTTGTTGTGCCGAATGAATCTTAATTTTTTTCCCTAAGGCCTGCTCAGACAATAGTTCATTATGAGCTAATACTGAATCAGGAACAGGAGACAAAAAATTAAAATTCATTGATGTTACTTTTTAGACGTCGTTTTCTTTTTAGTGCTTTTCTTTTTGGTCGCTGCTTTTTTCTTAGGCGCCTTTTTTTCAATATGAGCCTTAGCTTCTTCCAAGGTCATTTCTGAAACATCAACGGTTTTAGGTAGCTCTACCTTTATTTTACCTTTGATGATATTATGCCTTCCCCATCTAGCCTTTTCAACTCGGATACCTTCATCTTCCCAGTGATGGATCAGTTTATCTTTTTCCTTTTGGATTTTATCTTCAATCAATTCTACGATATCACTGTCAGATAAATTATCCCAATCGTATTTTTTATTGACGTTAATAAACATGTTGTTCCATTTAATAAATGGACCAAATCGTCCTTTACCTTTTTGAACAGGTAAATCCTGATACATATATATAGGTGCGTCTGCTTTTTGCTTTTCTTTAATAAGTTCGATGGCTTGATCCATCTCTACATCTACTGGATTCGTTCCAGCTGGAAGGGATACATATTTCTTTCCGAACTTCACATAAGGTCCAAATCGGCCGTTATTGACTTCCACTGATTCTCCATCATACGTACCCAACTGCTTTGGAAGCTTAAAAAGTTCCATGGCTTCTTCGTAGGTAATCGTGGTTAACTGCTGGTCTGGTGACAAACTTGCAAATTGTGGTTTTTCATCATCATCTACAGTTCCTATTTGCACCATAGGCCCGAACTTTCCTAAACGGACACTCACCTGTTTTCCAGTTTTCGGATCTGTACCGAGTACCCGTTCACCAGATTCACGATCGGCATTTTCTTGAACATCTTCAACTTTTGGATGAAAGGTTTTGTAAAAGTCCTTCATCATTTTAGTCCAATCTTCTTTTCCTTCAGCGATTTCATCAAAATCAGCTTCCACCTTGGCAGTGAAATTATAATCTAAGATGCCTCCAAAGTGATTGACTAAAAAATCTGTCACAATCATCCCTATATCTGTAGGTACTAATTTTCCTTTATCGCTATGAACTTTCTCGGTCAGTTTTTTCTCTGTTAATTTCCCTTCTTGCAACACTAACTGCGAATAGTCACGCTCAACGCCTTCATTCGATCCTTTTTCCACATAATTCCTGTTTTGAATCGTTGAAATGGTAGGCGCATATGTAGACGGTCGACCTATACCCAACTCCTCGAGCTGTTTTACTAAAGACGCTTCTGTATATCTATATGGTGCACGAGAAAAACGCTCAGTAGCCGTAATGTAACTGTTCAATAAAGTTTCATTGACTTTCATAGCTGGCAACATACCTTCTTGTTCCACATCCTCATCGTCCGTGCCTTCTAAATATACCTTTAAAAACCCTTCAAATGTGATGACCTCTCCATTAGCTGTAAATGTTTCACTATGAGTTGAAGCTTCAATCTTTACATTGGTACGTTCCATCTTAGCATCACTCATTTGTGAAGCAATGGCACGTTTCCAAATTAAATCGTACAAACGTGCTTGATCACGTTCGATATTCACTGTATGTCTTTTGAAATCTGTTGGACGAATGGCTTCGTGAGCTTCTTGTGCGCCTTTAGATTTTCCTTTGTAATTTCTTGGTTTGCTAAAATCAGCACCATAAGCCGCTTCAATTTCTGCTTGCGCTCCATTGCGTGCTTCATCAGATAAATTCACACTATCGGTTCTCATATAAGTAATGAGACCTGCTTCGTATAAACGTTGTGCGTTACTCATAGTTCTACTCACCGAAAACCCTAATTTACGAGAGGCTTCTTGTTGCAAAGTAGAGGTTGTAAATGGCGCTGCAGGCGATTTCTTAGCTGGCTTTTTCTCTAGATTAGCTACTTTAAAATTTGCACTAGCGTTGGATTCTAAAAATTTGTAAGCCTCTTCTTTAGTGCTAAAGTTCTTCGGAAGTTTGGCCTTAAATGTTTGGCCGTCTTCATTAGAAAACTCCGCATCTATTCTAAATGACGCCGTTGGTGTAAACTCTTGAATTTCGCGTTCGCGTTCCACAATTAATCTTACAGAAACCGATTGTACACGTCCAGCTGATAAGCCTCCTTTGACTTTACGCCATAATACTGGAGATAACTCATAACCAACAATCCTATCTAATACACGTCTTGCTTGTTGCGCATCCACCAAATCATAATCGATACCTCTCGGGTTATCTATGGCTTTTTGAATGGCTGACTTCGTGATTTCATGAAATACAATACGCTTGGTCTTAGATTTATCTAAGCCTAAAGTCTCCGCCAAATGCCAAGCAATGGCCTCACCCTCTCGATCCTCATCACTTGCTAACCAAACCATTTCGGCTTTCTTGGCTAGCTCCTTGAGCTTTTTGACAACGTCCTTTTTGTCTTTTGAAACTTGATACTTAGGTTTAAAATCACCTTCAACATCAACTCCCAATTCTTTAGAAGGCAAGTCTGCTATATGTCCAAAACTGGATTCTACTTTGAAATCCTTTCCAAGAAATTTCTCGATGGTTTTGGCTTTAGCTGGTGACTCTACAATGACTAAATTCTTCGGCATATGTGATTTTTTGAGGGTACAAATGTATGTCAAAAAAAATTTATCTTCCTAATTAAAATACAAATCCATGGTATTTTATCCTAAAAACAATGACTTTCATCTAAGTTATTTAAACAATAAAAGCCCGAACATATCGGGCTTCAATTCTAAATTTTCAATTCTTAATTCAGAATATAGGTACTTAACAATGTGATTGTATTTTCACCAACATACTCATATTGATAAAGTGCATTATCTGAAATCATAAGTAGCTTATCATTTAAAGGAATCACATCGGTAGCCTGCACATCGTTAAAGGCATGCAACAATTGTACATCTGATGGATCTGTCTTATCAAACACCTTCAATCCTGAAGTGCCATCACAGACAAACAAATGATTACCCTTAAAACCTAAACCATAAGGATTATCTAATTCATACTGTCCTATCAACTGCGGCTGACTTTTATCTGTGACATCGATTACTTCTAAAACACTTTGATCTTGACCACAAAAATTCCCGCCTCTTAAAGTTAAATAGGCATAATTGCCATCCACCACCACTGGATCACAACCTTCCCAATGTGTGAATTCTGAAATAAATTCAGGCGACTCTGGATTTTCCAAACTGTGAATAAACATACCGTTGTCACCACCTAGATAGAGATAACCATCAGCATGAAACATGGTTTCGATACGCCATCCAGCGTAGGTTGTAGATACTAAATTTGGCTGAAGAAGATTAGAGATATCGAAGGTATTCATTTGTGATTCACCAACCGTATACAGGTAATCTGAAACAATCTGAAAACGCGCCAAAGAACCTCCCACACCAATGGTATTCGTATTACCAGCTTCAGCACCATCAAAGGTAAATACATCATCACCTTGATAAACTTCCCGACGTTCTTCAATCAAATCCCACCCAACGATAACATCGGTATCTGAAGCAAATTCGCCGTAATCCAAAAAATCAGCACCTTCAGGAATTTGATAATCATATATCTCGAACACATCTTCCAACCTACCAACTTCAGTAATACTCGAAATGTTCGCAATATCAAAAACGACCAAATCGATGGCACTATCGGCATACAAATAATCATTTTTTATAGAGATATCCTCATTTCCAGGAATGTAAATAAAACTCACTTGCTGTGGTGCCGTTGGATTAGAATTATCTAACACATGAACCCCTTTAAACTTTTCATTAATAAAAATAAATTCTTGGTACGCATACACCTTGCCCACATTTAATATAGGCTTAGGTGATTGAATTTCAACGGAAGAACGCAATGCCGTTTTTGTTATGGTTTGAGGGATAGCCACTACGACCGTCTCAAATTGGTTGTCATCATTATTACAAGACCAACAACATATAATGATAAAAACAAGGACTAAATTTTTCATGACAATGGGTCGTATGCGTTAATAACTATAAAGTAGTGGTTCTGGAAACCCTTCAATATTTAATAAGATATCATTACTCCCTTCCACTTGTAAAGCAGTTAAATCAAAGGATCGTGATCTGGAAAAAACGGCCAAGCAGGTTTCATCATTACCAAACACAAATTTTAGATACCGTTGCTCTGGCAATGATTCAGCAACGCTTCCAGAATCAACGAGAACCATACTCCAAGAATGACCATCGCATCCACTCGCCGCAATTTCAATGGTAAGACAATTGTCTACAATTTCAGAACCGATATACTCATACACATCAGTTTCTGCCGTTTCATAGAAGCCGGCATCTACAACAACGGTTTGATCACATGGCGATGCTTGCATTTCATCATCATCACATTGTGTATTCATAAACAACGCCATACAACATACCATTATCAAAATGCGTTTGGTTACTCTCATATCTTTTGGTTTACCTATTAGATGGAAATACCTTAAAAAGGTTGCGTTAATTAATGAAAAAAAATGAACAACTCCAAACATATTTCACTTATGACACTTTGTCATAATCCTTAAAATTATACTATCTTTGCATGCTTATTGACTGTACAACGCTTTAGCACGATTTATGGAGAAAACAATAGATGAGAACAAACAAGGTGAAAGCCTCGTTTTAGAACAAAAAGTTGGAAATCACCGAAAACTCTTTATTGAGAGTTATGGCTGTGCTATGAACTTTAGTGATAGCGAAATCGTAGCTTCTATACTTTCGGAGGAAGGTTACAATACCACCCAACGTCTTGAAGATGCTGATTTAGTATTGGTAAACACTTGCTCCATTCGTGATAAAGCAGAACAAACTGTTAGAAAACGATTAGAAAAATACAACGCCGTAAAGCGTATCAATCCTAAAATGAAAGTGGGTGTGTTAGGCTGTATGGCCGAACGCCTAAAAACTAAATTTTTAGAAGAGGAAAAAATAGTAGATCTTGTTGTAGGTCCTGATGCTTATAAAGATTTACCTAACTTATTGGCTGAAGTTGATGAAGGTCGTGATGCGATTAACGTCATTTTATCTAAAGAAGAAACGTATGGTGATATAGCACCTGTGCGATTAAACACCAATGGCGTCACTGCTTTTGTATCCATTACGCGCGGTTGTGATAATATGTGTACGTTCTGCGTGGTTCCTTTCACACGTGGACGTGAGCGCAGTCGTGATCCTCAAAGTATTATCGAAGAAATTAACGACTTATGGCAAAAAGGCTATAAGGAAATTACCCTTCTGGGGCAAAATGTAGATAGCTATTTATGGTATGGCGGTGGACTCAAAAAAGACTTTGACAAAGCCTCAGACCTACAGAAGGCAACGGCTGTTAATTTTGCGAATTTATTAGAATTGTGTGCGAAGGCACAACCAAAAATGCGCATTCGTTTTTCGACATCAAATCCGCAGGACCTCACCTTAGATGTTATTGAAACGATGGCTAAGTATCACAATATATGCAAGCATATTCACTTACCCGTTCAAAGTGGTAGTGATCGCATACTCAAAGCGATGAATCGCTTACATACGCGAGAGGAATATTTTGAACTTATTGATAATATTAGACGAATTCTTCCAGAATGTGCCATTAGTCAGGATATGATTTCTGGTTTCCCTACGGAAACGGAACAAGACCATCAGGACACGTTGAGTCTCATGGATTATGTGAAGTATAATTTTGGATATATGTTTACCTATTCAGAACGACCAGGAACGCTAGCAGAACGAAAATTGGAGGATGATATTCCTGAAGCTGTAAAAAAACGACGTTTAGCTGAAATTGTTCAGCGTCAACGTGAACATAGTGAAATAAGAACCAAAGAATATCTCAATACAACCGTTGAAGTATTAATAGAACGCCAATCAAAAAAATCAAGCGAACAATGGTCGGGAAGAACGTCGCAAAATATCGTAGCTGTATTTCCTAAAGCGCATTACAAGGTTGGTGATTTAGTGACTGTGCATATTACCGACTGTACAAGTGCAACACTTATTGGTGAAGCTACAGGCTATTCAAACTACAATTAACAACAGCAGCATCACATATATCTATGGAATCCATTCAAGCTATAAAACAACGTTTCGGAATTATTGGAAATGACCCAAAACTTAATCGCGCCATTGAAAAAGCGATACAGGTGGCACCAACTGATATTTCAGTACTCGTGACTGGAGAAAGTGGAGTTGGAAAAGAAAGTATTCCAAAAATCATTCACCAACTATCACATCGTAAACACGGAAAATATATTGCTGTTAACTGTGGTGCCATCCCTGAAGGCACCATCGACAGTGAATTATTTGGACATGAAAAAGGAGCATTTACAGGCGCAACTCAAACCCGTTCTGGCTATTTTGAAGTTGCTGATGGTGGTACGATATTTTTAGATGAAGTAGGAGAATTACCGCTGACGACGCAAGTCCGTTTATTACGTGTTTTGGAAAATGGCGAATTCATCAAGGTAGGTTCTAGCAAAGTTCAAAAAACCAACGTTAGAATTGTCGCTGCGACTAATGTTAACATGTTTGAAGCGATTAAAAAAGAGAAGTTCCGTGAAGATCTTTACTATCGTCTCAGTACGGTCGACATCAATATTCCTCCCTTGCGAGAACGAAAGGAAGACATCCACTTATTATTTAGAAAATTTGCAAGCGATTTCGCTCTAAAATATAAAATGCCAACCATAAAACTCACCGATGACGCGGTAGAAGTTTTACAAAAACACCGTTGGAATGGTAACATCCGACAACTGCGAAATGTGGCCGAACAAATTTCTGTATTGGAACAAAACCGCACCATAAGCGTGGGTACCTTGCAAGGATACTTGCCTAGCGGAAGCAACAACTTACCTGCAGTCATTAATGCATCAAAATCTGAAAGTGATTTTAGTAATGAACGTGAAATTTTGTATAAGGTTCTATTTGACATGAAAGGTGATTTGAATGACCTTAAAAAATTGACGATGGAATTGATGAAAAGCGGCAATGTTTCTGATGTCAAAAAAGACAATGAAGGTTTGATACAAAAGATCTATGGTGAGCCGCAAAACGATAGTGCCGAAGAGGCCTTTGAGGATTTGGAAATTTTAGCGATTCCTGAGCAAACAGAAGATACCTTTGATGTAGATGATAAAAATCAAAACACTGATAAATATCATTTTGCCGAAGAGATCGAGGAAGAAGAAACCTTGTCTCTACAGGATAAGGAATTAGAGCTGATAAAAAAATCTTTAGAACGCCATCAAGGCAAACGAAAATTAGCTGCCGCCGAATTAGGAATTAGTGAACGTACGCTCTACAGAAAAATAAAGCAATACGATTTGTAATTTATTGATTTTATTATCTTTACAGGACAGTCAACAATAATTTATCAATTTATGAAGCGTCCTTTAAAAATAATGTTTTCATTGTACATGCTCATAGTTTGCTCCTGTAGTAGTGAAAATGATATCAACGAGCCAACTGAAAATCCCTCTCTAAAAATCACTAACGAAGTTGATTCAGAAGATAACGGTAATAATTATCTGGGCGCAGACGACCTACTAACCTACAGCATTACTGTCACTAACAATGGGGATGTTCCTTTAACAAATCTGACCATTGTTTCTACATTGAAAAATCTCTCGGATACCAATTTGAATTTAACCACCCCAATTACTTTTATAGGGTCAGATTCAGGAAGTGGTGAAGGAACATTACAAACCAACGAAACTGCGACTTACACTGCTAACTACACAATTACGCAAAGCGATGTGGATGCTGGTGGCATCAGTCATAGTCTTATGGCAACTGCTGTATCTCCAGAAAACAACAGCATCAATGACATTAGTGACGATGGCGACAATAATGACGGAAATACCAGTGATGATGCTACAATTACCCCAATTTCAGATGAGGCTTTCGATCCAACAATCATTGCAGAATATCATATTTTAAACTCAGAAGGTAATCCTACAAATAGATACAAGTTTGACAGTAATGGCCGTTTCAAGGAATTACAAACATTTGACAAACATTATTATTTTACGTTTAATGATGCACAACAGCTCACCAACCTAACAACCACAACTTCAAATGGCACGCTCATAAGCTCTGAAGACATCATTTATGACGCAAACAATAGAGTAATTCAAATAGGTGATCGAAATTTTGAGTTTTATGAATCAGACAATTATTATATCGAAACGGAAACCTATTCCATTGATGGTCCTTATTTATACGAAGATTTCAATGGAGACACTATCGAAGAATATGAAATTAATTATTTTAAGTATTCCCTTTATGATGGCAACCCAATTGTTCAACTCTGTTATTATTATGGAGGCGAACAAACCAATACCAACACTGGCGAAGAAAGCGAATGGGGTTATTGTAGCGATTTTGAAGCCAATCAATATACCAATAACATCGAAAACATTTGTAGCGATACTGATTGCGTCGACTTTTGGCATGATTCAAATACCAACCCGCTTTATGGCACTACCAATTTGATCGACATCTATGGATTTATCAGGATGTTTGGAGAACAACCCTCAAAATTAGATATTCTAATTTCGGCCAATAACTTAACAGGCATTAATTATTCAGACCCTTCTCAAATTAATTTTCTCTATACATATAATGATTACAATCTTCCGTATACCGTTATTAGGCAATATCAAGATGAGTTAGGAATTGGTTCAGAATCTGATTATGCCATTTACTATTATCAAGGAGACATCATACCTGAATAAAAAATTTAGAAAACTTTAGGACAATCGGATAGATAAAAAGCTATTTTTGAAACATAAAACATTGTCAACTTTGTACATGAAGTCAATAAAACATATCCTTATTTTTTGCTTACCAATGTTGTTTTTTGGTTGCGGTCCCTATTCATTTACCGGAACCTCCATCAAAGACAATATTGAAACTTTTCAAGTGAATTACTTTCAAAATAATTCCAATTTGGTGGAGCCTGGATTTGATAGAGATTTTACCTTAGCCTTACAAGATCTTATACTTAATCAAACGAATTTAAGTTTGGTAACATCTAATGGTGATTTAGTTTATGAAGGTGAAATTACCGAGTATCGCATCTCACCTACTACAGCACAGGCCAACAGTACAGCTGCGCAAAACAGATTGACCGTTGGTGTACGCGTTCGTTTTTTTGATAAAAATGAACCTGATGAAGAATTTGAGCAAACCTTTTCGTTTTTTTATGATTATGCAGGTAGTGAATTGCTTCAAGGTGCTCAGAAAGACACTGCTCACGAAGAGATTTTTGAGCGACTTACACAAGATATTTTTAATGCGACATTAGCCAAATGGTAAATGAATAATTCAGATTTTACATACATATTACAAAACCCACAACACATTACCAGCGATCAAACATCATCGCTAAATGAGCTTATCTCTAGCTATCCTTACTTCCAATCGGCGCGCGCACTATATCTGAAAGGACTCAAAAACAAAGGGAGCTATAAATACAATCAGGAATTAAAAATAACTGCCTCTTACACCACCGATAGAAGTATTCTTTTTGATTATATTACTTCGGAAGCCTTCAATCAGAATGAAATTTCCCAAGTAATTAAGCAAAATTCTGAACATCTCAAGTCTATCACAGTACATGAAGCTGATGATATTTCAGTCAATAAGAGTGTGACCATTGATGATGCCTTAAAAGAGCACATTAAAAACACGCAAGGTGTATTAGATCCTAACTTGTTCGAACAAAAGGTAAAGCCAGAAGATGTGGCGCATTTTTTATCACTCAAAGACACCACACCCGAAAATGTCATTCTAGATATCGATGCCAAACACATCGAAGAAACCCCTGAGGAAAAATTACAAATTGGTAAACCACTTGAATTTGACAAACAAGAAAAGCATTCGTTTACAGAATGGCTAAAAATCACAAGCTTTAAACCAATAGATAGGAGTAAAGAAAAAACAGAGATCATAGCGACTGATGTTCAAGATGACACAACAGAAAAATCTGATCACAGAATCAAGAAATTTGAACTTATTGACAAATTCCTAGAGAGTAACCCAAAAATAATTCCATCTAAAGACCGTCCTAAAATCACCATTGAAGACAATGACAAAGTAGCTCATGACGGACTCATGACAGAGACTTTAGCAAGAATTTACCTCGAACAAAACAATTACGAAAAGGCAATTCAATCTTATAAAATATTAAGTTTGAAATATCCAGAAAAAAGTGGTTTCTTTGCAGACCAAATTAAAGCAGTAAAAGAATTACAAGAAAATAATACATAGAACTAATGAATACGTTTACTATATTTTTAATCCTTATTGTCCTAGTATCATTTTTACTAGTGGTTGTTGTTATGGTTCAAAACCCTAAAGGTGGCGGATTATCCTCATCGTTTGGTGGTGGAGGCACTCAGCAATTAGGCGGTGTTAAAAAAACAACCGACTTTTTGGATAAAAGTACTTGGGCATTGGCCACCTTATTATTAGCCTTGATATTAGCTTCAAATTTAGCGATACCTGGTGCAGGTGGATCGGCAGAATCTAAAATCATGAGTGGTGAAGAGACCTCAACGTCAACACCAGTTGCGCCTTCAACAGATACATCTTCAGATGACATCGCAACGCCTCAAGATTCTTTGAATCCATAGAAAGTACAGAAATAGACAACAAAAAATGCCAACTTTAACAGTTGGCATTTTTTGTTACTGAAACTTTGTCAGTCCGCATCTATTGGCACATTTTTAGCATAACGCTTAAGCGTTAACAATAACTTATTAATTTAAAACACATACAAAACAATGAGCTTAAACATAAAACCATTGGCGGACAGAGTTCTAGTAGAACCTGTTGAGGCTGAAACCAAAACAGCTTCAGGAATTATCATTCCAGACAACGCAAAAGAAAAACCACAAAAAGGTAAAGTTGTCGCTGTTGGTAATGGCACAAAAGATGAACCTATGACTGTAAAATCTGGAGATACTGTTCTTTATGGAAAGTATGCTGGTACAGAATTAAAACTAGAAGGTAAAGATTACCTCATCATGCGAGAGAGTGACATATTAGCAATTGTTTAATATTTAAAAACTAAAAATAAAATGGCAAAAGATATAAAATTTGATATTGAAGCACGTGACGGATTAAAACGCGGTGTTGATGCATTAGCAAATGCAGTAAAAGTAACCTTAGGACCAAAAGGACGAAATGTCATTATTGGTAGATCCTTTGGAGCACCTCAAGTCACCAAAGATGGTGTTTCCGTAGCAAAAGAAATTGAATTGGAAAACGAGCTTGAAAATATGGGAGCTCAAATGGTGAAAGAAGTGGCTTCTAAAACCAATGATTTGGCAGGTGATGGCACCACGACTGCGACCGTTTTGGCGCAAGCCATCGTTAAGGAAGGTCTGAAGAATGTTGCCGCTGGCGCGAATCCAATGGATTTAAAACGCGGTATTGAAAAGGCGGTTCAAGCCATTACTGAGAACTTAGAAAAACAAGCTAAGAAAGTTGGTAATTCTTCTGAAATGATCAAACAAGTAGCATCCATTTCAGCAAATAATGACGATACCATTGGTGAATTAATCGCCAAAGCTTTTGATAAAGTTGGTAAAGAAGGGGTGATTACTGTAGAGGAAGCCAAAGGAACTGATACATACGTTGATGTTGTTGAAGGTATGCAGTTTGATAGAGGTTACCTCTCTCCTTACTTTGTAACCGACTCTGATAAAATGGTGGCAGATCTAGAAAACCCTTACATCTTGTTGTTTGATAAGAAAATTTCAAACCTACAGGAAATCCTTCCTATCTTAGAGCCTGTAGCACAATCTGGTCGTCCATTAGTGATTGTTGCCGAAGATGTTGAAGGACAAGCTTTAGCCACCTTGGTAGTGAACAAATTACGCGGTGGTTTAAAAATAGCAGCTGTTAAAGCTCCCGGTTTTGGCGATCGTCGTAAGGCTATGCTAGAAGATATTGCGATCCTAACAGGTGGAACGGTGATTTCGGAAGAACGCGGATTTTCTCTTGAAAATGCCGATTTGAGTATGTTAGGAACTGCTGAGTCTGTCATGATTGACAAAGACAATACCACCATCGTTAATGGATCTGGTAAGTCTTCCGATATTAAAGCTCGTGTGAACCAAATCAAAGCACAAATTGATACAACGACGAGTGACTATGATAAAGAAAAATTACAAGAGCGATTGGCCAAGTTAGCTGGTGGTGTAGCAGTACTTTATGTAGGTGCAGCATCTGAAGTTGAAATGAAAGAGAAAAAAGATAGAGTTGATGATGCCTTACATGCCACGAGAGCAGCTGTAGAAGAAGGTATTGTTGCTGGTGGTGGTGTTGCTTTTGTAAGAGCCATCTCTGTCTTAGAAAAAATTACGACTGAAAATCTTGATGAAACCACAGGTGTTCAGATTGTTGCTAGAGCGATTGAAGCGCCATTGAGAACAATTGTTTCCAATGCTGGTGGTGAAGGTTCTGTAGTCATCAACAAAGTATTAGAAGGCAAAAAAGATTTTGGCTTTGATGCTAAGACCGAAACATATGTGGATATGTTGAAAGCGGGAATTATTGACCCGAAGAAAGTGACACGTATCGCCTTAGAAAATGCAGCTTCTGTTGCAGGAATGATTTTGACGACTGAATGTGCGCTTGTAGATATAAAAGAAGAAGCACCAGCTGGTGGCGGAATGCCTCCAATGGGTGGTGGTATGCCAGGTATGATGTAGTAGCAAATCGCCACAGATGAGTGACTCACTCTTACGGATAAATACCATAAGAAATGAGTTCAGAGAAATAAAAAAGCCCTTGATAAGAATCAAGGGCTTTTTTTTAACCAGATCAAACTTTAGGAATTTATTATAAGATGAAAAGTCTCTAAAATTAAGTGCAAATAAAAAAAAATAACACCTTCCAAAGTCGCAAGCTATAAGTTAGCCATATTCATATTCATAATTAAAAACGGTTATTAATGGTGAGCTATTGTAAATTGATTTACTTCTAGTAAACTTGGATTATCTTCCCGATGCATCAAATTCATAAGTCGCATCAAATGTGATTGTCATATTCGGATCAGACGCTACCGTGTAAGTATATCCTGTTATATAATTACTTCCAACACCAAATTCGAACATTCTTTTAATAGCAAAATTATTAACGCTCTATTTATTGATACTCATACGTTAGTACCCGCGTTTGAAGGCTTTCAAAAAACATTTTAGTCTTTGCTTGTTCTGTTAGCCTTCCTAAATTATCAAATTCATAGGTCACATCTAAGGTGATAGTTCTGTTCGGATCAGACGTTACTGTAAACGTATATCCTGTTAAATAATTAGTTCCTAATTCTGCTAATTGCTTAAACGCGTAATTTCCAGTTTGAATCAACATCACGTTATTTTTCCATTCGCTTCCATAGCGGTAGCTTTCCTTTTGATATGGCGCACTTGCAAGTTCTGATGCATAAGTAAAAGTGGCAGTCCCATCGACATCATTTCCATAGCCACTTGCCGTAAATCCAGTTAAATTCCCGTTCGTGTAGGATGCATCCCAATACGCAGAACCATCAATATTTTCATAATGTACAATGCGATTATTCGCATTTAACGTAAAGGTATAAGTTGTTTGGTTTAACAAGTTATCATTATCATCGTATTCTGATTTTGTGGCGAGGATATCATTTCCAGCATATTCGTAATTGCGCACAGTGGTTATGTTATCAGCTATAAAAGATCTTGTTGCCATTACAATACGATCACTAGAATCGTATTCAAAGGACTCAAAGCCAGTGTTCAAACCATTGTTGAAATACTCAATCATGACCATTTTACCATTACTAAAAGTCTGCGTTTGATAACTATTGGACCCGTAATCAATTTGTGTGTTTAATCCGTTGTTGATGGTGTAATTAGTGATAGAATTCTCCATAAAGATTTCTTGAATACTCACCAAATCCTCAGTCACCTCAGACGGATTGTTAGTAGTTTCATTCTCACAAGAAACCATAAAAAGGGTTAAAATAAGTGTTGCAAATAAGCTGGTAATGTTTTTCATAATAATAGTGTTACAATTGGGTTAGCTATAATGTTATGCCTCTTAGGTAACAAATATCATTCCGAAAACTGTTAAAATTAAAATATGACGATAAAAAAAAGCACCTTGCTTTAAGCAAAATGCTCTTATTTGTAACTAACCATATAATAGTCCATACACAATGGACCTCATCCAAAACTACTTCTTTCTTGAAGTCGCTTTTGGTGCCTTTCTAGCTTCTAATTTCTTAGTAGCTTTGGTTATTTTAGGCTTCCCAACTTGCTTTTCTTGTCCCATAATTCTTAAATAATTTAAAAATTAAAATCTACACTAAAGGTACAGCATTGCCATGTTGCGAGATACTTTCATTGGGAAGAATTTAACTAAAACTGGTTTAGTTTTTATGATCATTCTGCACGTCGATATCACGATACCTGCAACACGCATGAACCGTATTGTAAGCTTCTTCTGTAGCTTTTAATTCTTTGGTGTCGTGACCTACGGCTACTATTTGTTTTCTGATGGTATCTAAATTTGTTTTTCGCTCATCATATATGAGCTTTAACTCGTGCGTTTCTACGTTCCATATGGCCGACTTTACGCCTTTGGTACGTATCGCTGCTTTCTCAATACGCTCTTTACACATCATGCAAACACCATCTACTTCCAAGGACGCTTTAGCATTCTTATCTTGCGCAAACACTGTTGTTGCTATTAATAGTGTGACTAATACAATTACTTTTTTCATTTGATATTTGTTTAATTTTTTTTATTTCAGTTTGAATCGCAATCCTGCATAGTACATACTTCCAAAAATCGGACCATACACAAAAGTCGTGTCAAAATTGGGTCCGAAAGGGTCATCTGCACCTAAAATAGGATTGCTTTGCCTCACATTAGTGATATTTTCACCTCCTAAATATACTTCAAATTTTGTAGAAAACACTTTCGTTACCTGCGCGTTTAAAGTGCCAACGGTAGGCGATGCTGTTGGTAATTGAAAAGCAACAGGATTTGTCTCTGTCGATGCAAATCGTTGTTCACTTAACCAGTTGTAGGTAAGATCAAACTTCCATTGGGCATCTACAGCTTTTTTAGAGTGGATTTCATAAGACGCATTCGCGAAAAAACGATGTTTAGGTACTAACGGTTTTGACCGTTTGCCAATGGCGTAATCTGTTTGAACATCATAATACTTATAAGCGGTTCTCAAATCAAAATTCTCAAAGGCATTATAATTAAATTCCAATTGAAAACTATTGGCAAAACTTTCGCCTGTTAAGTTATAAAAATTCACCTGCTGTGGATTTTCCCAATCAACCACGACTTGGTTTTGAAAATCAGTTCGGTAGAAGTCTAATGTGACATCCGCCTTTCTTCCGAAGAGATTAAATCCTTGTAAGTAGGAGACGCCATAATTCCAGGCAATTTCTGGATCTAAGCCATAAATAGGACCGTCCGAATTTAAAATATTGATACTTCTGGATGTCGCAAATAGATTTTGATTTTCAGCAAAAATATTGGCACTTCGCTTACCTCGACCAATTGAAAACCTGATGGCCGATTTCTCCCAAGGCGTATAACGCACATGCAATCTAGGCGTTATGAATTCTCCCAATAAATTGTGAGTATCAAAACGCAATCCTGCTGTTAAGGTTAACTTGTCTAAATTATCATAGGCATATTCAAAAAAAGCACCAGCCGATCGTTCACTGCGTTCGAAATTGGAATCAATGGCCAACTCATCATAATGGTCGTATGTAAAGCCAAGACCTGTTTTTACTTTATGTCTTGAATCTCCAATAATTGAATTATAAATCACATTAGAGTACACACTATTATGATTGATATGATATTCATTTAACCCAAAATAAGAGTTTTGATTATGATTACTAAAAGCCAACTGTACACCTAAACTTTGCCAAGGAATATCTGGATTGACATAGCCAAACTTGGTAGTGAACTCAAAGCGTTCGGTGGCAATTTCACTACCCCAAGCATTCGTCGTTAATCGGTCATTATCAGGATCAAAATCAAATTGACCTGCTTGATTGTTGTCTGACAAATACCTAAGGTTCATAAAACTAACCAGTCCTTTCTCAGGATTTGTGTATTGCCAACGGTTCATGAGATTGATTTGCTTTTTTAATGGAACATCCAAAAAACTATCGTTGTTCTTGTCAAATTTTTGATTCCTTAAATTCCCGTGAACATACAAACCAGTACTCCATGTATCACTCACTTCGGTATTTAAATGTGTATTCAACTCTAATCGTCCATTTGCAGACGCATACGCATTTACAAAAATGCGATCGTCTGTTGAAGGCTTTCGTAACTCCGTATTGATTTGACCTGCAATACTCTCAAAGCCATTAACCACGCTTCCTGCACCTTTAGTAATTTGAATACTCTCCACCCAAGTTCCAGGAATAAAACTCAAACCATAAGCTTGTGATGCTCCGCGAATGGACGGAATATTCTCCGTCGTAATTAAGATATATTTACTTGTCAATCCGAGCATTTTAATTTGTCTCGTACCAGAAATGGCATCAGAAAAATTCACATCAATCGACGGATTGGTTTCGAAGCTCTCTGATAAATTACAACATGCGGCCTTTAACAACTCGTCACTACTCACTGTAATGACATTCTCCGCTTTCAGATAAGACTTAGCAGTGGCTTGTTTTCTTGAAGTCACCGTAACTTGTTCCAATGCACTTGAGGGCTTTAGATAATGCCGAACATATTTTGGGGAACTCACTCGAATGGTATCTGTTTGATAACCTACGTAACTCACCACCAATTGCTGGTAACTGGATTGATAGGGAATACTAAAGCGCCCATTGAGATCGGTCACCACTCCAACAGAAGTATCCAGCCAAAATACATTGGCTCCTGCCAAGGGAATGGTGGTGTTTTCAGTATTTGCTTCCAAAATAATCCCATCAATTTTTTCTTGAGACATTAAAAGACTGGGAAAGCATATAAAAAGAAATAAAATATATTTCATTAGTATGTATAGGTTTTGAATAACATAATGACTGCCATAATAATCATGATGGTATTTTCAATAAATGTCGCTTTAGTCATGGGTAATTTTAGAACAGTACCCAAACACGCACATTGTATGGTCTTTTTATCCAACAAGGTACGTATCACACCAATGGTGGTAATTCCTAAAATAACAATCGTTATGATTAAAGCCACAGGTATTTGAACACGCATGAGAAACAGCATTCCCAAGGCTAATTCAATAAAGGGATATACCATACCATACAAGGGTATTTGCTTGGCTAGTGGGTCGTACATTCTGAAACTTTTCGGAAATCCTTTTAAGTCTAAAAATTTGAAAAAGCTAAAAACGACATAGAATAAACCCATAAAATCGAGCATAAATCCATTGACATTAAAAGTTTTCATATTCAAAAGAATGGAGGCGACAAGAATATAGCCAAATATGAGGAACAAAGGAAATAATTGCCTTAATTCACTCGCATTCTTAACTGAAGAAGTATTTACCGAATTTTCAAATATGTTGTTGTGTTCCTTTTTCGAAATCTCATATGTATCTGGCAATGCTTCTTTCAGAACATCCAATGACATATGCTCAGTCATCGTGAGTTTTACTTCAGAAGTTTCTAAATCCACAGAAACATCACTAATACCAGTAACAGCACGAAGTGTTTCTTCTACCTTCGCTTTACAGCCGTTACAGGTCATTCCTGTAACCGTATATGTATGTGTCATTATGTTATTTGATTTAATTAATAGTTTATAAACCAACAAAGTTGCTGGTCCTCTTTAATAAGCTTAAGAAAACTAAAAATCAAATGATAAACACTTGGTCAAGAACCTGAATATCAAGCACCAAGTTAGGTGGAATATAATGTTTGTGAGGAATATGCTGTTTGGGAACCACCTGAAACAAATTTCGATAGGAGTCCAAATAAGCAATCAAGAATAATTCCTGCTGAAAATCGAGATCATCAAATGTGTTTTTCGTAAGCAAATCCTGACCTTCAATGAGATCCAAAGTATCTTTACAACAGGACTTCTTAATCACTTCTTGCTGCTCCATTTCAGAGGCTTCCATAGCACATTTTTCAGCCGGACTAAAAATAGCTACATCAATAAGCGTGTCGCCACAGAAGTGCTTTTCTACGGTAAATGAGATCGTCGAAAACAATAACGTTAATGCCATTGCTACAGATCCTAGCTTATATATCCACTGTTTCAGCATGATGCAAATTTACTAAAAAGCAATGACATTCCTTTTTATTTAAACAATCATTAACTTATTGCTTCAATTTATGGTAATAAAACGCAGGAAGCAGTAACAACAATATTAAAGGCTGTATCAGGAATCGTCTTATATTAAAAAACAGATAATAATCTTCTTGTTTTGGGTTAATTACAAAATACAAAAAGCAGCTCATTAATATGACGTAAGCCACTACATAGATGACCAAGGAAAATTTAACAATGGATTTGTCTTTAAAAAATAGATATATGATTCCTAATGAAATCCCTGAATTCAGAATAAAGCGTAAAGTTGTGAACAAGCTCAATTTTAAAATTTCGCGTCTGGGATGATCGACATATAAATAGTCACTTTTAAAAAACAGCAAATAAGGATCATAAAACAATTCATTTTCAAACACACGAATCAAAACGAGCAATGCAAAAAGTACCATGAGTACTATAAAAGTGATTGGATTACGCATGCTTTTTTATATTTTTTGAAAATCGATTCACCCAAAACATCCATAATAGAAATACCATGCCGTAAATGATCAAGGGGAAAATGACAGTATGCAACAAATCTCGTCGCCAAGGGTAATTGTACAAACCGATAGATAAAATGGCAATTCGAATTAAATTGATAGTATATATCAAAACACTTCCCGACAGTATATAAAAAAAAGTCATCCTAAATTTCCCTGCAAACGCTACAATAAAAGAAAGGAATAGAATAATGACACTCACTGAATTACAACCTTCCACGACTCTCGCCACAAATTTAGAATTCACCAATAGCTTCATTGAAGGCTCTTCTTCATGTGGTATAATTTGTGCGTCATAACCAAAAGTCTCAATCAATAATTGACTTTGCCTCGCGACCAAATTTGTGATATAATCTGGATAATAGATTGAATCTTCAGACATATCCAAATACAACTTATAGGCGATTGTAAGCACCATGTAAACTGAAAGAAAGGTCAAGATAAACTTGATTACAGATTTATATTTTAACAATAGTGCTTTCATTCAGAGTTAAATTTATATAAAATGAAACTAGAAATGACACTTTTTAAATACTTTTACAAAAATTTTCGACACTATGACTTTTGAAGCCCTAAAAATTCAAGTAGAAACAATTATCTCTCAGACAGAACATACCGTTAACGAGAGACTCTTGGCGATATGCGAACTTCTTGAAAATGAGGTAAGCTATTATAATTGGGTTGGATTTTATTTTAAGAATGGTGACAAAAATGAGTTGAAGTTAGGGCCTTATGTTGGTGAACCTACAGACCATGAAATCATCCCTTTTGGGAAAGGCATTTGCGGACAAGTGGCTGTGTCTAATAAAAATTTTGTTGTACCTGATGTAAGCGCTCAGGATAATTATATTGCGTGTAGTATAACTGTTAAAGCTGAAATCGTCATTCCAATTTTTGTGAATGGAGAAAATATTGGTCAAATTGATATTGATTCCAATACACCAGATCCCTTTACTGAAGCGGATGAACGTTTTTTGGAATTCGTATGCGAGAAGGTTTCCAAACTTTTAGAAGCTCAAAAATAATTCTTACATACCAGTTCTAATCGCTTCCACAGGATCTAACCTTGAAGCCGAAAAAGCAGGAACTAATCCAGATATCAAACCAATAAAAGTCGACAATCCGAAACCTAAAAATATATTTCCTAAGGATAAAATAAATTCAAAATCATCCACCATGGCTGTTGCGGCTAATGAGATCAACCAAACCATGATGATGCCAATTAAACCACCTAAGACGGATAGTATTATAGCTTCAAATAAAAACTGAAACAAGATAAACTTGTTTTTAGCTCCTAAAGATTTTTGAATTCCAATCAAGTTCGTACGCTCTCTAACGCTCACAAACATGATATTGGCAATCCCAAAGCCACCTACTAAAAGTGAGAAAGCACTGATCACCCAACCTGCACCATTCAAGAAACCAATAATCCCATCTACAAAGTCGGTTAAACCAGATAATTTATTTACAAAGAAGTTATCAGGCTCATCCGCTTTCAAGCCACGATAAGCTCTATACTTTTGCTTAAGAACCGATTCAAAGGCTCCAATATCCACGCCTTTTTCAGGTTTTATGATGACAGCTCCAGGGAGACCTTCTACGCCTCCATTTCTGAATCGTCTTACAAAATTAGCAGGCACATAAGCCCTTTCATCTGGAGAGTCGCCTAATCCACTTCCCATTTTTTTCAGCACACCTATGACGGTTAGTTTTCTACCAAATCCTCGAATAGTTTTACCAATAGGGTTGAGATCATCAAATAAATTTTTAGCGGTATCGCTTCCTAAAACAATCACATTCGCTCCCGAAATTGATTCCGATTCTGTATAAAAACGCCCTTGTTCAACTTTAAAGTTTTCAATATCATAAATACCGTTTGAAACGGGAGTAATATTCACACCAGTAACTGTATTCCCTTCATACTTCAAATTTTCATTACCTCCAAATATTACATAAGCAATAGCATCAATATCAGGCACATTCCTTTGTATAAATTCAAAGTCGTCATGTTCGGCCTGTGGAAAATTATCACGTTGCCATCGCGGCACGTCTGTCGGACCAAACGAATATTTAGTGAGATACATGGTGTTTTTATCTAAGCCACTCAATTGATCTTTAATGCTTCTATCCAAAGAATCAACTGCAGCTAGCACTGCTATAATTGAAAATATCCCAATCGTAATACCTAAGAGCGACAAAAACGTACGCAGTTTATTGTTTCGTAACGCGTTGATAGCAAACGAAAAACTCTCTTTGAATAACCTTAAGTAAACCAGCATAGTATCAGGTTGATTTTTATCAGATTTAAAGATAGGACGTTTTCAACAATTTATTGTTACAAAAAACTTAAATAAACTCTGGTTTAGACTTATAATAACTCTTGTAATTATGTATTTTTGGGCTTTAATTTTCACAACATCGTTTCCGCTAAAGAAACACAACGACAACAACACAACAATGAGCAACAACAAACGTATTAAATCGGCATTAATTTCTGTATTCAGTAAAGATGGATTAGCACCTATAGTCAAAGAATTAGAGGCACAAAATGTCACTATTTATTCTACAGGTGGCACAGAGAAATTCATCAAAGAACTAGGCGTTAACGTCATCCCAGTAGAAGATGTCACCTCTTATCCATCCATTCTTGGAGGACGTGTTAAAACCTTACATCCAAAAGTTTTTGGAGGTATTTTGAATCGTCAAAACAATGAAAAAGACGTCGCTGAGCTAGCAGATTTTGATATCCCTCAAATCGATTTAGTCATTGTAGACCTATACCCTTTTGAAAAAACAGTAGCTTCGGGAGCCACACATCAAGATATTATCGAAAAAATTGATATAGGCGGTATTTCGCTTATTAGAGCAGCAGCTAAAAACTATGACGATGTTGTTTGTGTCGCTTCTGTAGACGATTACAACACGTTTTTAGACATCCTTAAAACAAAGAACGGTGAAACTTCTGAGGAAGATCGAAAATTATTTGCGGCCAAAGCTTTTAACGTGTCTTCTCATTATGATTCTGCTATCTTTAATTATTTTAATGCAGACCATGACATCGCTTCTTTAAAAATAAGTGAAACCAATGGTCAAGTCTTACGATATGGTGAGAACCCACATCAACGCGGATTTTTCTTCGGAAATTTTGATGAATTATTTACCAAATTACATGGTAAAGAACTAAGCTACAACAATCTATTAGACGTGGATGCCGCTGTAAATTTAATGAATGAATTTAAAGGTGAATCACCAACTTTTGCTATTCTTAAACACAATAATGCTTGTGGATTTGCACAACGGGATACCATCCACCAGGCCTATGTAGATGCCTTGGCAGGTGATCCTGTTTCGGCATTTGGCGGTATTTTAATCGCTAATACGGAAATAGACAAAGACACGGCTGAAGAAATTCATTCCCTGTTTTGTGAAGTCGTTATTGCTCCGTCATTCTCTGAAGATGCCCTAGAAATATTAAAAGGCAAAAAGAATCGAATTCTCTTGATTCTAAAGGATATTGAATTTGCGGCAACAACTGTTAGAACTTGTCTTAATGGTATTTTAGTTCAAGACAAAGACCATAAAACCGATCGTATTGAAGACCTCTCAGAAGTGACGCAAAAGACACCAAGCAATAACGAGTTAGAAGATTTAATCTTTGCATCAAAAATATGTAAACATACAAAGTCGAATACCATCGTATTGGCAAAGAACAAGCAATTGTGCGCGAGTGGCACTGGACAAACCAGTCGTGTTGATGCACTTAATCAAGCTATCCATAAGGCAAAATCATTTAATTTTGACCTTCAAGGTGCGGTTATGGCAAGTGACGCATTTTTCCCATTCCCTGATTGTGTAGAGATTGCTAATAAGGCAGGTATTACAGCTGTGATTCAACCAGGAGGCTCGATCAAAGATCAATTGAGTATTGATTATTGTAATGAACATGGTTTAGCGATGGTGATGACGGGAACGCGACATTTCAAACACTAAAAGAACAATTTTTAGTTTGAAACGTCTAAAACCAAAAATGAAACGTTTAAAAGAAAGAGCTATATCTTAATGAGTCATAAATTGAACTCGAAATAAAACTTAAATATTTATTAAGTTTTATTACATTTACAAAACACCAAATAATTTATAAAATAACGACTTCATAATACACGAATAACGCATGGGATTTTTTGATTTCTTAACAGAAGAAATAGCCATAGATTTAGGAACTGCAAACACACTTATCATACACAACGACAAGGTTGTTGTGGATAGCCCTTCCATAGTAGCAAGAGATAGAATTTCAGGCAAAATTATAGCTGTTGGTAAAGAGGCCAACATGATGCAAGGAAAAACACATGAAAACATCAAAACCATAAGACCACTTAAAGATGGTGTTATTGCTGATTTTGATGCTTCTGAGCAAATGATCAGCATGTTTATAAAAAATATTCCTGCCTTAAAAAAGAAATTATTTACGCCTGCATTGCGCATGGTCGTCTGTATTCCTTCTGGTATTACGGAAGTAGAAATGAGAGCCGTAAAAGAATCCTGTGAACGTGTGAATGGAAAAGAAGTATACCTCATTCATGAACCAATGGCAGCCGCTATTGGTATTGGCATCGATATCATGCAACCGAAAGGAAATATGATTGTCGATATTGGAGGTGGTACAACAGAAATTGCTGTCATCGCACTTGGCGGTATCGTGTGTGATAAATCGGTGAAAGTTGCTGGTGATGTTTTTACCAATGATATTATTTATTACATGCGAACACAACACAATTTATATGTTGGAGATCGTACGGCTGAAAAAATTAAAATCCAAATTGGTGCAGCTACGGAAGATTTAGACTTACCTCCGGAAGAAATGAGTGTTCAAGGTCGTGATTTATTAACTGGAAAGCCGAAACAAGTGCAAATTTCTTATCGTGAAATTGCAAAAGCCCTTGACAAGTCCATTTTAAGAATCGAAGACTCCGTCATGGAAACCTTGTCTCAGACACCTCCTGAATTAGCTGCTGACATTTATAATACTGGTATTTATTTAGCTGGTGGTGGTTCTATGTTGAGAGGTTTAGACAAGCGACTATCACAAAAAACAGATTTACCCGTGTACATCGCAGAAGACCCATTGAGAGCAGTGGTTCGAGGTACAGGGATTACACTCAAAAACTTACCAAAATTCAAGAGTGTATTGATTAAATAACTCAGATAATACCTTAACATGCAACAAATTATAAACTTTGTCCTAAGAAACAAGACATTTCTTTTGTTTCTGTTGCTGTTTTGTATATCTCTGGCACTTACTATCCAATCGCACTCTTATCATAAAAGCAAGTTTATTAATTCGGCTAATTTTATAACAGGCGGAATTTATGAAAGTGCCCATGGTATTACCGACTATTTTGATCTCAAAACTCAGAATGAGATTTTACTTGAGGAAAACAAACTATTGAGATCTCAGGTTTTAAATCAAAGTGATTCGATTGAAAATTCTCGAAAAATAATTGATAGTGTCTCATATGACGGACGTTATAAAATTCAGACAGCTAAAGTCATCAATAATAATTATGCGTCTACTAAAAATTACCTAACCCTTAACAAAGGAGAAAAAAATGGTATTAAAGAAGACCTCGGAGTGATTACCTCCAAAGGTATTGTAGGGATTATTGACAATACCTCCAACGGCTACGCCAGAACATTATCTGTACTTAATACTAAAAGCAGAATAAATGCGCAATTAAAATCTTCAAACCATATTGGATCTCTCGTTTGGAATGCCAAATCAGCAGCTTATGTGCAACTCATTGACATTTCCAAATTTGCACCAGTAAAAAAGGGAGACACCATTACAACTGGCGGACAGTCATCTATATTCCCACAAGGCATTCTAATTGGAACGATAGAGGATTTTGTGTTAGATGTAAGTGGAGATACCTATACGGTAAACGTGAAGTTATTCAATGACATGACCAATTTGTCACACGTATATGTGATTGAAAATCTAGATGCTGAAGAAATTAAACGTCTTGAAAATCCTGAAGATGAATAGCCTCAACATCAATAATATCGTGAGATTTGTAGTGCTCATTCTAGCACAGGCACTGGTATTCAATCATATCAATTTTATGGGATACATTAATCCGTATCCTTACATATTGTTCATCCTGCTATTCCCAGTTAACAACAATAGAACGCTTTTTATTTTTTTAAGTTTTATGTTGGGATTATTCGTCGATATTTTTTCAGACTCCGGTGGCATCAATGCTGCAGCCTGTGTATTAATTGCATTTATAAGACCTACAGTTTTAAAGTTCGCCTTCGGAATGATCTATGAACATCAAACCATCAAATTCAATAACACAGAATTTGGTAATCGTGTCATCTATTTTACGATTCTTACTTTGACTCATCATCTCATGATGTTTCTCTTAGAAATTTTTAACATTTCAAACATAATTTTACTCCTTCAAAAAACGTTATTTTCAGGTATTTTTACTATTATCCTTTGTATACTAATCTCAATACTTTTCAGTAACAAACAACGATGAGGAAACTTCTACTTTTAATAACTGTAGTACTTGTAGGACTTTTATTTATTGCGCGCTTGTTTTATTTGCAAGTATATGATAAAAAAGCCTACAGCATATTTGAAGATAATGCCATTAGAACAGTTTACGACTATCCAAAACGCGGTTATGTATATGACAGAAATGGCATACTCCTAGTAGCGAATCAACCGTCGTATGATGTCATGGTCATTCCTAGAGAAGTCGAGCCACTAGACACCTTGGAGTTTTGCAATTTACTAAAAATCACCAAAGAGGATTTTAAAAAAACTTACGAAAAAGCCTACCATTACTCACCAAGATTACCATCGGTATTTGTGCCTCAGTTATCGAAAAGAGACTATGCAGTACTTCAAGAGAAAATGCGGAAATTTGAAGGTTTCTACATCCAAAAACGGTCTCTTAGAGATTATCAAACCTCCATAGGTGCCAATGTCCTTGGAGATATCGGTGAAGTCAATCAACGTATTATTGAAAAACAACCTTATTACAAAATGGGTGACCTCATTGGTAAACAAGGGATCGAGTTGTCTTATGAAAATGTCTTGAGAGGCGTTAAGGGCATCAAATTTATTCAAAAAGACCGTTTTAATAAAAACATTGGACCTTACAAAGATGGCAAATTTGACACCTTGCCACAACCTGGAAAAGACATCACCATTACAATTGACTCCGAATTACAAAAATATGGCGAGCTATTGATGACCAATAAACGAGGAGGTATTGTGGCCATCGATCCAGAAAATGGGGAAATTTTGGCGCTAGTGACTGGTCCAAGTTATAACCCCAACTTGTTGGTTGGACGCGAACGAAACAAAAATTTTTCGAGATTATTTTTAGACACGATTTCCAAACCTACATGGGACAGAGGTCTGCAAGCACAATATCCACCTGGCTCTCCTTTTAAGGTGATAAATGCACTTATCGGGCTTCAAGAAGATGTGGTTGATGTTGATGATAAAGTGACTTGTAGAATGGGATATTACTACGGAAGCAGAAGACTCACAGGTTGCCACCATCATAAAAGCCCTGTCAATATGAATGATGGCATCGCACAATCTTGCAATGCCTATTTCGTAAATGTTTACAGAAGGATTATTGACAAATATGATGATGCTGGGCGAGGTATGAATATTTGGGCAGATCATGCTAGGAGTTTCGGACTTGGAAATTATTTGGGCTACGATTTGCCCGTTGGCCAACGCGGTAGAATTCCTGATGGAGATTACTATGATAGAGCTTATGGTGATAATCGTTGGGGATCTACTTATATCGTTTCCAATGCTATTGGACAAGGAGAAGTTGAAGCTACGCCTATACAATTAGCTAATATGGCAGCAGCCATAGGAAATCGTGGCTATTATTACACACCGCACATTATAAAAGCCATTGAAGGAGATACGATTCCTAGTAAATATACGACCCCTAATCATACCACTATTGATAAAAGACATTTTGAACCTGTAGTGCAAGGCATGTTTGATGTTTATAATAAAGGAACAGCAGCCACTTTAAGAATTCCTGGTATCGATATCTGTGGAAAAACAGGTACTGCCGAAAATTTTATGAAAATTGATGGTGTCAAAACACAGCTAACCGATCATTCCATATTTGTCGCTTTTGCGCCAAAAGACAATCCTAAAATCGCAATTGCCGTCTTTGTAGAGAACGGTTACTGGGGAAGTCGATTTGCTGGTCGTATGGCGAGTTTAATGATAGAAAAGTACATTAAAGGCGAGATTACAAGAACCGACATGGAAGATTGGATTCTCACGCATAGTTTGGAAAATGAATATGCTAAGCCTTATTCCGGAGAGCCTTTTAAGATTAATGGCGAAACAACGCTTCAAGTTGTTGAAAAAGTAAAGGCACCAAAAAATGATGATCTTAACAGCTCTATTAGAATTGAACCCAACGGTAATAATAACTGACAATGGATAGGGAAACCAACAGAAGTTTTAGATTTGATTGGATAACCATTGGCCTATTCCTATTACTGGTTGGATTTGGTTGGCTGAACATCATGTCGGCTTCTCATGAAGGCGATATTCAAAGTTATTTTGACATGAGCCAACTCTATGGTAAACAAGCCGTATTTATTGGGCTTACCTTTGTTCTTATTGTACTCATCCTATCAGTTGAAGCGAAGTTTTATGAACAGTTCGCCAGTGTGATATACATTGTTGCTATGCTGGCTTTAGTCGGTTTATTTATCTTCGGTAAGGATGTGAATGGTGCACGCTCTTGGTATGGCATTGGTTCGATGACCATTCAACCTAGTGAATTTGCAAAATTCGCCACTGCACTTGCCATCGCCAAATATATGAGTGATCTCCAAACTGACATGAATACCTTAAAGGATCAATTGAAGGCTGTGGTCATCATTATGATTCCAGCGATTTTAATATTACTTCAAAACGACGCTGGTAGCACCTTGGTTTATGCCTCCTTCTTTTTTGTCTTTTATAGAGAAGGCCTACAGCAAATATATTTAGCCATTGCACTTTCTGTAATTATACTTGCCGTGCTTAGTTTAAAATTTGGCATCATTGTGACGTCTGTTATTGCAGGATTATTCATAACAGGCATGTATTTTTTTCGGAAGAAAAAGCGCGCGTCCATCTTACAATATATCGTCATCCTTTTGGTCTGTATTTCCTTTTCATCAGGTGTCAATTTATTTTACAAACATGTTTTAAAACCACATCAACAGAATAGAATTAGTCTTTGGTTGCGTCTGGAAAAAGATCCTAACAAATTGGAGCAGATGAAAAAAGAGGAGGCCTACAATCTCATTCAATCTGAAAAAGCTATTAGCTCTGGAGGCTTAACTGGTAAAGGGTTTATGCAAGGCACGAGAACTACAGGAAAATTCGTGCCAGAGCAAGAAACCGATTATATTTTTAGCACTGTAGGTGAGGAATGGGGATTTTTTGGCAGCGCATTTGTGGTCTTGCTTTTTATGGCGCTCATTATTCGTGTCCTTTACCTCGCTGAATCCCAAAAATCTCAATTTAGTCGTGTTTATGGTTATGGCGTAGCCTCTATCCTATTTTTACATTTTACGATAAATACAGGTATGGTTATGGGCCTTATTCCTACCGTCGGTATTCCGTTACCATTTTTCAGCTATGGTGGCTCCGGACTTTGGGGCTTTACGATACTACTCTTTATTTTTGTGAAGCTAGATAGCAATAAGATTAACGAATGGTAAGAGATGACTGCCAAATATGATCCTACTTCTATTTTTTGGATTTGAGTTATAGCAACCTAAGCCAAAGCGAGATAACTAATTCAAGCTGTCTAAACTCGCTTTAATCGTTTCAATCTTAGCCAAGGCATCGGCCTCTTTTTTACGTTCAGAAGCGACGACTTGCTCTGGCGCACCAGCTACAAAGCGCTCATTAGATAATTTCTTCTGTACCGATTTTAGGAAACCTTCCGTGTAATTTAATTCATCCGTCAATTTCTTGATTTCAGCTTCTACATCAATACTTCCTTCCATTGGAATAAAGTATTCATTAGATTTCACGCGAAATGTCAAAGCTCCTTCCAAAGGCTCATTTATATAATTAAACGAGTCCAAGTTGCCGAGTTTAGTAATTACCTCATCAAACGTTGTTGTGACATTGTCATTATTGACTACAGAAAACCCTATGGCTTCTTTAAAAGCAATATTTTTCTGCTTTCTAATATTTCGGATACCAGACACCACCTCAGCGGCAAAGTCGAATTCTGAAATCAATTGATCATTGATCGGTTTGGACTCTGGCCAGCTAGCAATAATTAAAGCCTCCTCGGGAGTGCGTTCTTTAATATAATGCCATATTTCTTCTGTCAAGAATGGCATGAATGGATGTAATATTTTTAAAATATCTTCAAAGATGCTATTAATACTCTCGAAGGTTTTACCATCTACTGGTTGCTGGTAAGCCGGTTTTACAATTTCTAATAACCAAGAGGCAAAATCATCCCATATCAACTTATACGTGGCCATTAACGCGTCACTCAAACGATATTTACTGAAATGATCCTCAATTTCTGAAATGGTCTTTTGAAATTTGGAGTCAAACCATTCTATGGCAATTTTACTCGAGTTGGGCTGACTAATTTCTGTGTCTACGTCCCAACCTTTTACCAACCTAAAAGCGTTCCATATTTTATTAGCAAATTGCTTGCCTTGCTGACACAAATCTTCATCAAACATCAAATCATTTCCTGCGGCAGAACTCAACAACAAACCAACACGCACACCATCTGCTCCATAATCATCAATCAGTTTCAGCGCATCTGGTGAGTTCCCTAAAGACTTCGACATTTTTCGTCGCTGTTTATCGCGTACTAAGCCCGTCAAATAGACATTTTCAAAAGGACGTTCTCCTTTATATTCATAACCTGCAATAATCATTCTCGCGACCCAGAAAAATAAAATATCAGGTCCAGTTACTAAGTCGTTTGTCGGATAATAATATTGTATCTCTTCATTTTCTGGATGACGAATACCATCAAAAACACTTATAGGCCACAGCCAAGAACTAAACCAGGTGTCCAAAGCATCTGCATCTTGCGTTAAATCTGCCGCAGTTAAATTGGGATTACTCGATTTCTCCTGAGCTAACTTTAATGCTTCCTCTGCAGTTTCAGCCACAACGAAATCAGATGAACCATCACCGTAATAATAAGCGGGAATTTGTTGTCCCCAAAGTAACTGTCTTGAAATGTTCCAATCTCGGATATTCTCCATCCAGTGTCGATAGGTATTTTCAAATTTCTTAGGGAATAACTTTACATCACCTGTTTTAAGCACGGCATCAATAGCAGGTTGTGCTAAATCTTGCATTTTTAAAAACCACTGATCACTCAAACGCGGTTCAATAACCGCTTTAGTACGCTCAGAAGATCCTACTATATTCATATGATTGTCGGTGTTCACCATAATAA
>JAAEZI010000017.1:46970-64014 GCA_018222915.1 Algicola sp.
CTCAGAAGTTCCTGCTTTATTCATATGATTTTCGGTTTTCACCAAAATATCTTGTGCTTCTAATTCTATGGCAACCGCTTTTCTTGCTTCAAAACGATCTAGTCCTTCAAAGTGTAAACCATAGCTATTAAGTGTCGCATCGTCGTTAAATATATCGACAACTTCCAACTGATATTTATCACCTAACACCTTATCATTTTCATCGTGCGCTGGTGTCACTTTCAGGCATCCTGTTCCAAACTCCATATCTACATAGTCGTCTTCGATAATAGGAATGACCCTGTTACAAATAGGAACAATCGCCTTTTTTCCTTTTAAATGAGAAAAACGTTCATCATTAGGATTGATACAAATAGCCGTATCGCCAAAAATCGTTTCTGGTCGTGTTGTTGCGATGGTTAATTTCTCATCACTATTTTCTACTTGATACTCCAGATAATACAGCAATCCCTGTTTTTCTACATGAATCACCTCTTCATCAGACAAGGTCGTTTTGGCCTCAGGATCCCAATTAACCATACGATAACCTCTATAAATCAAGCCTTTATTGTATAAATCTACAAATACCTTAATAACCGCCTCACTCATCTCATCATCCATCGTGAACTTCGTCCGATCCCAATCACAGGAACAGCCTAGCTTTTTGAGTTGTTCCAAGATCACGCCACCGTATTCCTCGGTCCACTCCCAAGCATGTTTCAAGAATTCGTCGCGCGATAAATCATTCTTATCAATGCCTTGCGCTTTCAGTTTTGCAACAACTTTAGCTTCAGTAGCTATAGACGCATGATCTGTACCTGGTACCCAACAGGCATTTTTACCTTGCAAACGCGCACGACGTATTAACACATCCTGAATGGTATTATTCAACATATGACCCATATGTAAAACTCCAGTAACGTTTGGTGGTGGAATCACTATGGTATAAGGCTCTCTTTCATCGGGTTCTGAATGAAAAAAGTTATGCTCCATCCAGTAATTGTACCATTTACTTTCTACTGATTTAGCTGAATATTTTGATGGGATGTCCATGCTTTGGTATTGTTTTTGCTTTATTAAAAGCAAAAGTACTTATATTTCTTTTTTTGCGAAATGATTACATCAATTAATGACAAACTAAAACATAATTAATGTTAATTTAAAAGGTCGTTCAACTAATTTATTTTGCAGAATCGTAAAAAGTGAGTAGTTTTGATAGTATCAATTTAAAAATTTAAATGATGAAAAAATTAGTAATAATGTTATGTGTTGCCTTTTTAAGTGTTGGAGCTTTTGCCCAAGACAAGAAAGTAGCCAAAATTGAATTTAAAACAGATGTGATTGATTACGGAACCATCGAAAAAGGTTCGAATGGTGTGAGAGTGTTTGAATTTACAAATACAGGCGATGCGCCTCTTATCATTTCTAATGTAAAGTCAACCTGTGGATGTACTGTGCCTAAGAAGCCTGATGGTCCTATTTTACCTGGTGAATCTGGAGAGATTGAAGTGAAATATGACACGAATAGAGTAAATCCAATAAGAAAAACCATTACTGTAACCTCTAATGCTGAAACACCTACTGTGGCTTTAAAAATTAAAGGCTTAGTGATTGATCCAAGTAAGACAAATGTCTTGGAAAAAAAGAATAAAAGTGTGATGGAGCAATAAGCGCTTCAACACAAAAGATTAAAAACTCTCATTATGGGAGTTTTTTTTGTTTAAATACGTTCTCTAATTTAAATTGAAAGTACATGGTTTGACCATTACGATCTACCGTTAGGCGTATGAGTTTGCCAACATCATTCTTGAAATACCTCACAATATTTTGCAATTTTAAATTGCTTGTCTTTTTACCATTAATTGATAAAATAACATCGCCCACCATAATACCTGCTTTTTCTGCTGGTGATCCTTTTCGCAATTCAAATACTGAATAAATAGGCTTTAGGGAATATTTGTAGTATTTACTCAGGTCTACCTGTGTATTTCCTTCACCTCTAGTACCATAACTCTTAATACTTCTATCTTCTTCTTCCCTTACTTCTTTGAAGCCACTTTGCTCCAGAATAATGCCACTGCGATTGTAATAGAAGGGCGCATTGAAATTTCCATTTTTCTTCATCGTAATTTTAGCACGTTGAAAATCAAATATATGATGATAGCGCTTCAATAACTCGCCAGAAAAACTTCCATTTCGCCCTTTGAGCTTTCTAGCGTGACTAATAGAAGCTGAATCGGGGAACGCGGCATTGACATTGCGTAATTCAAATGATTTTAGTTTGAAGGTCTTAACTTTAGAACGTTCGCCGTAAACATTCCCACTAAGTCCTTTTCCTAAGAAATCATGAAACATTTTGTTTTGCAACGGCTGAATTCCAAGCGTTTCATCTTCAAAAAGCCATAAGGCGTCACTACTACCTGTATCAATCAAAAGATTAACAGGAACAAAAGAAGTATCAATTTTCACCTCTGCCTCCACATAAGGTTTGTTATTGTAGAAAGAGAGATTGAATTCTTCACATTTCTTACATCGTCTGTATTTATAAGATTCAGGTTTATTGAGTTTAATATACTGTGAGACATAATTAATTTCAACAATGAAATTTTTAAATATATCATAACCAATGATCCCGTGAACATCCACTCCTAACCTTGAAGTGAAGTTTATGGAATCGTCAAATACCACATAAATATCTTGATTAATATTGATCGCATCACCCAATTTAAAAAAATTACGACTTGATTTTAAAGCTTCAATAGGCTCTCCTCCGCCAAGTCCTCTTAGATATACCGTTTCTACGTTTTTAATCTGAAGCGAATCTGTATTAGTTATATTAAATAAAATGGGTTTACTAACACCTGTATCTAATAAGAAAGATAATGGTACGCCGTTTAGTTCAATGGGTAAAATGATCAAGTTGTTAATCAGCTGGAATTTGATTTTGTCACTTTTTTTTCCAGGCATATTGAAGGCACCTTGTCCAAAAGATAGGAGAAAGCAACACATTAAAACTAATGATAAAGCGTATGTTTTTTTGGAATTGATCATAAGTACGTTCACTAATTTACTAATCTTTATTACGATTGATATTATTCCCTCGCTTTTTTAAATAAACTTTAAGATAATTTTCAGAACTTTACCCTCAAAATTTAAAGAGATGCCAACGATTTCCCAAAAAGGAGCTTCAATGCCAGAATCTCCAATAAGAAAATTAGTCCCTTATGCTGAAAATGCTTATAAACTAGGAAAAACAGTATATCATTTAAACATTGGACAACCCGATATAAAAACCCCTCAATTAGCTTTAGATGCTGTTAAAATTCATTCCTTAGATATTTTAGCCTACACACGCTCTGAAGGCTCTGAAGGCTATCGAAAAAAAATCGCTCACTACTATGCCAAGAATGATATTCATGTAAGTCATGATGATATTATCGTTACTACGGGTGGAAGTGAAGCGTTATTATTTGCCTTCGGAAGTATTATGGACGTGGACGATGAAGTCATCATACCAGAACCATTTTATGCCAATTATAATGGATTTTCAACAGCTTCAGGCGTAAAAGTCGTTCCTGTAATCTCAAAAATTGAAGACAATTTCGCCTTACCTCCTATTGAGGAATTTGAGAAATTAATCACGTCCAAAACCAAGGCCATTCTCATTTGTAATCCTGGAAATCCAACGGGTTATTTATATTCGAAAGAGGAAATTAAAAAATTAGCTGCGATTGTTAAAAAACATGATTTATTTCTAATCGCAGATGAAGTCTACCGAGAATTTGTCTATGATGGCGCCAAACATTATTCAATTTTACAAGAAAAAGAATTAGACGATTACGCCATTGTCATAGATTCTGTGTCTAAGCGTTATAGCATGTGTGGTGCAAGAATAGGTTGTTTGGTTTCAAAAAATAAAGATGTTATTAAAACTGCCTTGAAATTTGCACAAGCACGATTGAGTCCGCCTACATTAGCCCAAATTGCTAGTGAAGCTGCGCTTGAAACACCTCAAAGTTATTTCGATGATGTTATTGAAGAATACCAAGAGCGAAGAAATGTCTTAATAGAAGAACTCAGTAAAATTGAAGGTGTACAAGTAGGTACTCCCAAAGGTGCCTTTTACTGTATTGCACAATTGCCAATCAAAAACTCTGATGCCTTTGCGCAATGGTTGTTAGAGTCTTTTGACATTAATGGGGAAACGATCATGGTGGCTCCTGCAGCTGGATTTTATAGTAGTGCTGGCGTTGGACTAAACCAAATTAGAATTGCCTATGTCCTGAATACAAACAGTTTAAAGAAAGCTGTTCATATTTTAAAAGAAGCCTTAAAAGTATATAAAGACTAGTGCACATTCAAAATCAAATATCCTTAAAACCCTATAATACATTCGGTATTGATGTTATAGCTAAGCACTATGTTTCTGTTACTACAACAGAGGATCTTCGAGCGGTTTACAATTTAGAAGGTTATCCAAATAAATTTATATTGGGTGGTGGTAGTAACATGTTGCTTACCCAAGATATAGATGCCTTAGTAATTCATTTAAATTTAAAAGGAAAGCAGATTCTAGAAACCCAAGACCAGCATGTCCTCGTCGAATGTCAAGCTGGAGAAAATTGGCATGAATTCGTACAATGGACTTTGGACCAAGATTATGGCGGACTAGAGAACCTCTCTTTGATCCCAGGTAACGTGGGTACCAGTCCTATTCAAAATATTGGTGCTTATGGTGTTGAATTAAAAGATTCATTGGTATCCTGTAATGCATTCAATATAACAACTAAAAAAGTAGAAGTATTCACTAATGCGGAATGTCAGTTTGGCTATCGTAACTCCATCTTTAAAAATGAAGTCAAAGGTCAATACATCATCGTAAGTGTGGTTTTTAAGCTCACCACTAGAAATCATCTATTACGCACTGGTTATGGTGCCATTTCTGCCGAGTTGGAAAGGATGAACGTTGAGCAACCGACTATTCAAACCATCTCAGAGGCGGTTATTGCTATTCGGAAAAGTAAATTACCAGATCCCAAAGACATTGGGAATTCAGGTAGTTTTTTCAAAAACCCTATCATTTCAAAAGCGCAATTTAAAAATTTACAGAGCCATTTTCCAGATGTTCCTTTCTATAAGGTATCGGAAACCGACATCAAAGTTCCTGCGGGATGGCTGATTGAAAAGGCTGGATTTAAAGGTAAAACCTTTGGTAATTATGGTGTTCACAAAAAGCAAGCCTTAGTGCTCGTCAATTATGGTGGCGCAAGCGGGAAAGAAATTTTGAAGTTATCGGAGCTCATTCAACAAACTGTTTACCGTATTTTTGAGATTCATATTGAGGCGGAAGTCAATATTATATAAACAAAAAGCCTCAATGACTTGAGGCTTTTGTTCACTACAGAATAGGTTTTTGAAAATGCTATTAATCAATTTTCCTTTTGGAAGAAAAAATTCTATTCCACAGAAATTATATGTTATTGGATTAAATTCCGTTCTTGGTAATAATTTAGTAATTTTACCATCTTATTTATATATACGATTGAAACTAAATTTTGGACGTTTTAAAATTTATTTTTTATTAAATTTTTAATTTTTGAGCACACCTATAGAAAAACAAATAGTGGAATTGCTGTCTCAAGGCGATAAAAAAGCGCTTAATCTTCTTTATGAAAATTATGCAGATAGTCTTTATGGCGTTATTTTAAAAGTCACTATCAATGAAGAATTGGCTCAAGATGCCCTTCAAGAAACCTTTGTAAAAGTTTGGAAAAACGCTAAAAAATACGATGCGAAAAAAGCCAAATTATTCACTTGGCTCTATCGAATTGCCAAGAATACAGCCATCGATAAACTAAGAAGTTTTAATAATAGATTCGAGAAAGAAGTCCAAATCGACAAATCTAACGTATATATCTTACCAACAGCAAGTTTAAACCAAGATGTCTTGGATTTAAAAGATCATGTTGGACGCTTAGACGAAAAGTATCAAATTGTATTGAAAGCCTTGTTTTTTGAGGGCATGACACAACAAGAAGCAAGTGATGAATTAGACATACCTTTAGGTACAATCAAGTCTAGATTAAAAATTGGATTGAGGGAACTAAAAAAAGTTTTCGATCCAGAAATGAATTAATAATGGAAAAAAAATTACATACTTTTTTTCAATCTGGTTTACTTGACAAGTATATACTAGATGAAACTTCTGCTTCAGAAAGCCTGAAAGTAGAACACTATATTGAGACCTATCCAGAAGTGGAAAGTGAATATCTAAGATTGCAAGACAATCTGGAAATTCTTGCTAAGGCCAATGCTGTTGAAGCTCCAAGTTTTGTGCTTGACAGCGTTTTGAATAGCATCGAAGACGACACCACTCCTGTAGTAAAAATGACAACTTCGAGACGTCGCACACCTTGGTACAGCATCGCGGCAAGTGTTATCGCTGTCGTATTTGGAGCAACGGCTTTTATGATGTACCAGCAAAATCAAGAATTATTACGTGAAAACCAAGTAGTTGTTGATGAAATCTTTGATTTAAGAAGTGATATTGATAATAACAATAAAAAATTGGATGATGTGATGCGTCAGTTCATGAAACTGAACAATCCTGAAACTGAAAAATATGTCTTGAGAGGTAACGAACGTGCCAAAGATTTGAAGACTGTGGCTTACATCAATGCAGTTGAAAAAACATCAATGATAGATGTGGTTTCTTTACCACAGTTACCAGAAAATCACTCTTATCAAATATGGGCAGAAATGCAAGATCGTATGATCAATCTGGGTATTTTGGATCCTTCAGACACAGAACTTCAATCCATACCATATATGGAGGATGCTTTAGGTTTAGCAATTACTATTGAACAAAATGATAGTAAAATTAAATCATCTGATAGTGCCGTTGCAGAAATTGCATTGAAGACTAAGAATAATTAATAAGTTTAAAACATAAAAAAAAAGCCATTACTTAAACAGTAGTGGCTTTTTTTTATGGCATTAGCTTATTACGCTTTACTAAACAATGTCTTGTGAATAAATCCAGCGACCAATGCACCTGCTATTGGAGCTAGCCAGAATAACCACAGTTGTGCGGTGAATTCACCACCAGCAAAAATAGCCTGACTCGTTGAACGTGCAGGATTAACAGACGTATTAGAAATAGGAATACTAATTAAATGAATTAAGGTTAGAGCCAAACCTATGGCAATACCTGCAAAACCCTTAGGCGCTTTCGGATACGTACTTCCTAGAATGATTAACAAAAAGAACATGGTCAGTACAAACTCTGTAATCAATACAGACATCATATCATAACCTCCAGGTGATAATTCTCCATAGCCATTTGCAGCAAAACTTCCTATATCAACGAAGTCAGATTTACCAGTTAAGATCATAAATAATAGTCCAGCAGCTGCAACAGCTCCAATCACTTGAGCTAAGATATAGCCCAATAATTCCTTAGCAGGAAATTTTCCTCCTGTCCAAAGCCCGATGGAAACAGCAGGATTAAAGTGAGCTCCAGAAACGTGTCCAACAGCATATGCCATCGTTAAAACCGTTAAACCAAAAGCCAGTGCAACACCAGTGAATCCGATTCCCAATTCTGGAAATGCCGCCGCAAAAACAGCGCTTCCGCAACCTCCAAATACAAGCCAAAATGTTCCGAAGAACTCTGCTAATAATTTTTTCATAATGTTTAATTGTTAGTTAGAAAATATTAAATTACTAATTATAAGACACTTAAACACGTTACAAAGTCACAAATCAATTTAAGCCCTGACATAATTGACCATATTTAATTGACGAAAACACCGACAAAATATTTATCTTTGCACAAAATAAGATGACTATGAAACTTATCCTCATCACATTAATTCTTTTAGGATTGGGAGTCGCTGGGATTGCCATTAAATTGTGGGCGAAAAAAGACGGCAAATTTGCTGGCACCTGTGCGAGCCAAAATCCAATGCTTAATCAAGAAGGTGAAGCCTGTGGTTTTTGTGGTAAAACACCCGATCAATTTGAGAATTGTAACGAACCTCAACACTCCTAACCTTTGCTTAATTTCTACGACGTATTATTCTACGTTTTCGTTGCAATTGTTATTGTTCAAATTATATATTACGGGTTTATTTTCGGTAAACTTGCTGGGTTAAAACAAAAAAAAAAGACCAGTCCTGGAATTCCTGTATCTGTTATCATCTGTGCCAAAAATGAGGCAAAAAACCTCGAAAAAAACCTTCCTGCAATTCTATCCCAATCCTATCCAGATTTTGAAGTTGTTTTGATAAATGACCATTCTTCTGATGACACGTTGGAAGTGATGAAAACGTTTAAAGCGACTTACGATAACATTAAAATTGTGGATGTAAAGCCGATTGAAGCGTTTTGGGGAAATAAAAAATATGCGCTTACATTAGGAATAAAAGCAGCAAAGCACAACCTACTTCTATTTACGGATGCTGATTGTAAACCTGTTTCTAACCAATGGATTTATCACATGAGCCTTTCTTTCAATGCTCAAAAAACGATGAGTCTAGGCTACAGTCCTTATCAAAAAATAAAAGGATCCTTGCTTAATGCGCTTATACGCTTTGAAACATTCATGACAGCTGTTCAGTATTTTTCCTACGCATTGATGGGTCAGCCTTACATGGGTGTTGGTAGAAATTTAGCTTATCAGAAAAACCTGTTTTTTGAAGCCAACGGTTTTATGAGTCATATGCAGATCAAATCTGGTGATGATGACTTATTTGTAAATCAAATGGCTACCAAACACAATACAACCATCTGTTTGGACAAAGACAGTTTTACGATCTCTGTTCCAAAAAAAACATTTAAAGCGTGGGTGCTTCAGAAACGCCGACATATAAGCACCGCGTCACACTATAAATTGAAACATCAATTTCTTCTAGGGCTATTTTACATATCGCAAGTATTATTTTGGATATTAGCCATCTTTTTGTTGAGCATCACAAAAAATTGGGAACTGATGGTGGGATTAGTCGCTATACGATTTATCACGCAATTTGCCACGCTTTACACCATTGCAAAAAAGCTGAATGAAAAAGATCTTATCTTCATTTCACCTATTCTTGAATTCTTCTTAATTATTTTTCAATTCTTTATATTTATAAAAAATCTTATATCAAAACCAACACATTGGAAGTAAAAAACGCGATTGAAAGAGCTAAAAAGAATGACCAAATAGCATTTAATTATCTATTAGATAAGTTTTGGAACAGTGTTTATGGTTTTCAATTGAAGCGTACTGAAAATGAAAATGATGCAGAGGATATTACCATCCAAACCTTTTCAAAAGCATTTGATAAGATACATACTTATAATGATCGCTATGAATTTCTAACTTGGTTGATTACCATTTCAAAAAACATTCATATCGATTTAATCCGAAAGCAAAATTCGACAATTTCTGGCACCTCCAGTAATGAACAAAATGATGGCTACTATACCATTATTGACGAATCGCCTTCACCAGAAGACAAACTGATTACAGAACAGAATTTAGCGAAATTACTACGTGATATCAAAAAACTGAAACCACACTATCAGGAAGTCATTAATTTACGATATTTCCAAGAGTTTAGCTACAAAGAAATTTCAGAATCGCTGAATGAACCTATCAATAATGTCAAAGTAAAACTTTTAAGGGCTAAAAAACTATTGGCAGAGATTATTACTAAAGAATAATGACGTGGTCATTAAAAAAAATAGGTCCGGGTTTATTGTTTGCTGGCGCAGCTATTGGTGTCTCACACCTTATTCAATCTACAAAAGCTGGTGCAGAATTTGGCTTTGGATTGGTTTGGGCACTTTTATTGGTAAACATATTCAAATATCCTTTCTTCCAGTTTGGCCCTCGTTACGCTTTAGCAACCGGTGAAACCCTGTTAGACGGTTATAAAAGGCTAGGAAAAGGTGTTTTAATCACGTATTATGTTTTAACATTTGCAACAATGTTCACGATTCAAACAGCTGTGACTATTGTGACAGCTGGTTTAGCTACCTCTATTTTTGGACTTGACATTTCCCCTGAATATTGGACCGTCATTATATTAGTGATTAGCTTTGCTATTTTGATTTTAGGCAAATATGGATTTCTAGACCGATTAATGAAATTTATTGTCGTGATTCTCACCGTGAGTACGTTAATCGCGGTATTCTTTGCCGCAAAAAACCACTCAGGCTCTGTATCTTTCCAAGCCTATATTCCCAATGCCTTAGAATTTGGATTTCTCATAGCATTCATGGGTTGGATGCCAGCTCCATTAGATATTTCTATCTGGCATTCACTTTGGGCCATTGAAAAACAAAAAGTAACGAAAGACTATAATGTAAAGTCAACGCTCTTTGATTTCAATGTCGGGTTTATCGCCACAATCATTATTGGACTCGGATTTATTTCTTTAGGCGCTCTTGTCATGTTCAATAGCGGTGAAACGTTTAGTGATAAAGCGGGACCATTTTCCAATCAACTCATAGCCTTATATACAAATAACTTGGGTGAATGGTCTTATATTATTATTGGTATAGCGGCTTTTACGACCATGTTCAGTACCACACTAACAACATTAGATGCGTCACCACGCGCCATGGCCAAAACCACCGAATTATTATTTAAGAAAAGTCCGAAACATATGTATTTAATTTGGATGCTCATCTTAATTTCTGGCAGTATTCTTATATTTTTCAAGTTTCAGTCGGAAATGGGATTTCTCATTCAAATCGCAACAGTTTTATCGTTTTTAACTGCTCCTTTCTATGCCATCATTAACTATAAACTCATTAGTAGCAAACATACACCAAAATCATGGCGACCTAGTTTGAAAATGCATATTCTAAGTTGGATGGGCATTCTCTTCTTAATTGGATTTAGCATCTGGTATCTATCTCTTTTATGATGAATGGTTACAATTATACTTTGTATCTTTGCCAACTAGAAACTTGTGTTAATGAATACTGAAACTGCATCGAAACCTGTCGTTGAAAGACAGCCGAAACCTAAATGGCTTCGCGTTAAATTGCCAACTGGCAAGAAATATACGGAACTAAGAGGGTTGGTCGACAAATATAAATTGAATACTATCTGCACTTCTGGTAGTTGTCCCAATATGGGTGAATGCTGGGGAGAAGGTACTGCCACTTTTATGATTTTAGGAAATGTGTGCACGCGTTCTTGTGGTTTTTGCGGCGTTAAGACTGGCCGACCAGAAACATTGGATTGGGACGAACCGGAAAAAGTGGCGAGATCGATAAAGATTATGGGCATTAAGCATGCAGTTCTTACGAGTGTAGATCGTGATGATCTCAAAGATATGGGAAGTATCATGTGGAGTGAAACCGTAAAAGCTGTGCGACGTATGAACCCTGAGACAACCTTAGAGACGCTTATCCCAGATTTCCAAGGTATAGAGCAACACATCGATAGAATTATAGATGTAGCACCAGAAGTCGTGTCGCATAACATAGAAACCGTAAGACGTTTAACCAGAGCGGTTAGGATTCAAGCCAAATACGACAGGAGTTTAGGTGTTTTGAAATATTTGAAGCAACAAGGTCAGCGTCGAACGAAATCGGGTATTATGTTAGGCTTAGGTGAAACACGAGAAGAAGTTATAGAAACACTGCACGACCTCAGAGCTAATGATGTTGATGTTGTGACCATCGGACAGTATCTGCAACCGAGTAAAAAACACTTACCAGTGCATCACTTTGTTCAACCAGATCAGTTTGATGAATATAAAGAAATTGGTTTAGATCTTGGTTTTAGACATGTAGAAAGTAGCGCCTTAGTAAGATCCTCCTATAAAGCGCAAAAACACATTAATTAATGATTCGGGTAGGAATTAACGGATTTGGTCGCATTGGGCGACGTGTCTTTAGACTTATCCAAGATAGAGACGACATCCAAGTAGTTGCCATAAATGACCTTGCCGATGCAAGAACATTAAGTCACTTGCTGAAATACGACAGTATTCATGGCGTTTCAAAACACGTCATTGATCATACTGAACAATCAATCATTCTAAATGATCGATCCATTAGATTGCTCAATCACAATCATCCAGAGCAGATGGATTGGTCGCCATATAACGTCGACTTTGTTATAGAAGCAACCGGAAAGTTTAAAACTTCAGAAACGCTTAAACATCATATTAAGAACGGTGCCAAACGCGTCATTCTGTCCGTTCCTCCAGTTGAAGATGATATAAAAACAGTCGTTTTGGGGATTAATGACCATATCATTGATGGGTCGGAAACTATTATTTCCAATGCTTCTTGCACCACGAATAATGCGGCTCCGATGATTTCAGTAATAAAGGAGCTTTGTGGTGTAAAACAAGCGTACATCACTACGGTACACTCCTACACAACAGACCAAAGTTTACATGACCAACCTCACAAAGACTTGCGTCGAGCACGAGCTGCAGGACAATCAATCGTACCAACTACGACTGGTGCTGCTAAAGCATTAACTAAAATTTTTCCTGAATTATCAGACGTTATAGGAGGTTGTGGTATTAGAGTTCCAGTAGCCAACGGATCTCTTACAGATATCACGCTTAATGTGGAAAAAACTGTGAGCATTGCAGATATTAATAGAGCGTTCAAAGTGGCTTCAGAAACGAAACTTAAGGGGATTTTAGAATATACTGAAGATCCGATTGTTTCTATTGATATTGTGGGAAATACCCACTCTTGTATTTTTGATTCTCAAATGACATCCGTTATCGGAAACATGGTGAAAATAGTGGGATGGTATGATAATGAGACGGGCTATTCCAGTAGAATCCTAGATTTAATTTGCAATTTATCGATGAAATAGTGTCTTTTATCGAATAAATATTTATATTTGTCCAATAAAAGTGGCCAAATATGTCCCAAACGAAACAATACATAGTTGCTTTTTTACTTGTTTTCACATGCGCAATATCTGCACAAAACGATGATATAGAAGACGTTGAAGTGGTTAAATTGCGTATCGAAAACACCATCTCTCAATCTGAATTTGAACGGGAACGTGGTGATTATTTCAACTCAAAAGATAATCTAAAAAAAGCGTTGGAACTTGCCATTCAAATTGATGACAAGGAATACCAAGGGATACTTCATGCTAAAATTGGAAAACTTCAGTTTACGGTCAATGAGTTTGACAAAGCCATTGTCTCTTTAACAAAAGCGGCAGAAATTCAAAGAGAATTAAATGACGCGAAAAACCTAGCTGTAACTTACAGCATCAAAGGTGCACTTCATGCGAGCATGGCCGAATATCGCGATGCTTTAGAATATCTAAAATCTGCTAAAACCTTATTTGAGGAAGAAGATTTAGAAGATCAAATTCCAGAGGTAACGCTGAACGAAGCCAAAGTACATTACAATCTAAAAGATTATAAAACAGCCAAATCTCTGTTAGAGAATACTATTGTTTCTGCTAGAAAGACGAATCAAAACGATATCCTTTCTAATGCCTTGATTTACAGCGGAAAAGTATTCGATAAATTAGGCAACAATAAGCAAGGTATCAAGCTAGCCAATGAGGGATTGGAAGTTGCTAAACTCAATGACCTTACAGAAAACATTAACGAAGGGTACTTAACCTTAAGTGATATTTACGAAAACGATAAGAACTATCAGAAGGCTTACATGTATTTAGAAAAACATGTAGCATTGTCTGATTCTATTTTGAATATCCAACGGGCTAACCTTTCGCCTGAAAAAAGAGCAGAATACTTAGAAACTTACAATGCTGCTGAATTTCAGAAGCTAAAAACGAAGGTAGAAAAACAAGAATCAGACAGCAACCTTGCTAAAATAACGACCATCTTAAGTATTGCATTAATTACAATACTATCATTATTGACACTCTCGTTGTATAAAAACAATAACATCAGGCTTAAGTCGAACAACATGCTTCAAGAAAAAAATGATGATCTTATTGAAGCTATGAAAAAAGCGGAGCTAGCCTCGAAAACGAAGGCTAACTTCTTGTCTACCGTGACCCATGAGCTACGTACACCACTGTATGCGGTCACAGGCTTAACGAATATGTTATTAGAGGAAGAACCAAACCCAAAACAAATACCACATTTAAAATCACTGAAATTCTCTGGAGATTATCTATTGACGTTCATCAATGACATCCTTCAAATCAACAAGATTGAAGCCAACAAAGTTGAACTTGACCCAGTGCTATTCAATCTAAAAACGAAGGTAGAAAATGTGTGTTCAGCCCTGAATAATTCAGCATTGGATAACAATGTGAAGATGCATTACGAATATCAAAAAGACCTTCCTGAAACGTTTATTGGTGATAACCTAAAGATTTCCCAAATCTTAATCAACCTTATAGGTAACTCCATCAAATTCACCAAAGATGGCGACATCTGGGTACGTGTGTACAGTATTTCCCAAAAGGGCGACGATCACGTTTTAAGATTTGAAATTGAGGATAACGGTATCGGTATTTCTAAAGAAAAGCAAGACAATATGTTTGAGAGTTTCTCCCAAGGCTCCATTCAAATTAATAGGAAATATGGCGGTACAGGTCTAGGCTTGTCTATCGTTAAAGGACTTATTGAAATATTAAAAGGAAAAATCTACTTAAAAAGTGAATTAGGAAAAGGTACCACCTTCTTTTTCGAAATTCCATTAACCTACGCTCCAGAAACTGTTAAAATTGAAAAAGAGGATTATTCTAAAAACATTAGCAAATTGGACATTAGCAACATTAAGATTTTGATTGTTGAGGACAACAAGATCAATCAAATGATTACCAAAAAGATTCTAAATAAAATGAATCTGGAGTGTGACATCGTAGACAATGGCGAAGCAGCCGTAGAGAAAGTCAAGCAAAACAATTATAATGTTGTTTTAATGGATATCCATATGCCTGGAATTAGTGGTTTAGAAGCCACCAAGATTATTAGAACTTTTGATAAAGAGCTTACCATTTTTGCATTGACTGCTGTGACTCTTGAAGACAAAATGCACGAATTTGATGAAGCTGGTTTTGATGATATTATTTCGAAACCTTTTAAACAAGAAGACTTCGAGAAAAAATTATTTGAAGTTCTAGCTGTCAATGAAAATAATAGTGCCTCCGTTTAAAATGACTCTATAAAAGTAGCTATCTGTTTTTTAAAAGTTGCTTCTTCGTCTATTTCGAATGACATAGGTAAATAAAACAATTCAGAGGCATCCAACTTAGGTTCGTCTTTTAACCTCACATAATCTTTTTCGGTAGTCAATATATAGGGCTTTTGAGACAACAATGCAATGTCTGCAGTTGAAAACGTATGATGATCCTTAAAATTAAGATGTTCAAATGTGATCTGGCACTCAACCAAATAATCTAACAACGGTTGTGGATTTGCAATTCCTGTAACCAAAGTTATCGACTTGTCTTTTAAGTATGTCATTGGTTGACTTGTTTCCGAAGAAAAAACACGATCCGAATAGGAGATGGTACTGAAATATACCGATTGATGACTTAAAGGCTTTAACTTCAGTTTGACCTGCGCTTTATCTGCTTCTGTTAAATTTTCTGGACACTTAGTGACTAAAATGATAGTCGCACGTTTAGCACCACTTTTCGGCTCTCTCAAATTTCCAGTGGGCAACACCATATCATCCACATATAGTTGATTGTAGGTAGTTAACAAAATATTGAATCCTGCCTTCACCTTCCGATGCTGAAAGGCATCATCCAATAAAATCACATCGGGTTGCTTTAATGCTTTCAGCTGAGAAATACCACGTTGTCTATTGGCATCAACACTTACAATAATATGATTGAACTTCCTGTAGAATTGTAAAGGCTCATCACCTATATCTTTGGCAGTAGACGACGGATCTGCAATTATAAAACCCTCGGTTTCCCTCTTATAACCGCGACTCAAGGTAGCAACGAGATGCGCCTCTTTCAGGAATGAAATTAAGTACTCAATCGTCGGTGTTTTTCCTGTACCACCAACACTGAGATTACCAACACAAATGATGGGTAAATCATATGATTTAGACGATTTCCATCCCATATCGTATAATCTATTTCGAACCCAAACCACGATATAATAGATAGGCACAAAAGGAAAAAGTATTTTTCTGAGTAGCTTCATTAGAACGAAGTTAATATTTTATATTTGTTTTCGAACTCAACACTACAATAATATGATTGTTCAAGATGTGATTAACCACCTAGAAGCATTAGCGCCTTTAGAATACGCTGAAGACTTTGATAACGTGGGACTTTTAGTTGGAGACAAAAGTAAAAATATAACTGGTGTATTGGTAACTTTAGACACACTTGAAACTGTTGTTGATGAAGCCATTCAGAAAAATTGCAATCTCATTGTTAGCTTTCATCCTATTATTTTTAAAGGCCTAAAATCTATAACAGGAAAGACCTATGTTGAGCGAACGATTTTAAAAGCCATTACCAATAATATTGCTATTTATGCCATTCATACAGCTCTTGATAATGCTATCAAGGGCGTTAATGACATCATTTGTAATCAACTCGGTCTTATCAATAAACAAATTTTGATACCTCAAAAAGGCACGATTAAAAAACTCACTACATATGTTCCGATAAATGATAGTGAAGCTTTGAGAAAAGCTTTATTTGAAGTTGGGGCAGGAAATATTGGTAATTACGAAAATTGCAGTTTTAATCTGGAAGGAACTGGGACATACAAAGGAAACGAACAGTCTCATCCTACTATTGGAGAAAAAGGCGTCTTACATCAAGAAAAAGAGACCCAAATATCTGTGACCTTTAACAAACATATTGAATCGCATTTGCTACAAACGCTTTTTAAGCACCATCCTTATGAAGAGGTGGCCTTTGAAGTTAGCATTCTTGACAATTACAACCAGAACATTGGCATTGGTATGGTTGGTAACTTACAAAAAGAGCAACACATCACTGATTTTTTTGATTTCGTAAAAGAAACGATGAATGTTTCATGTATCAGGCATTCAGAAATTTCAAAAGATACCGTAAGCAAAGTAGCTGTATTAGGTGGCTCAGGGAGTTTCGCCATTG
>JAAEZI010000018.1:0-22198 GCA_018222915.1 Algicola sp.
AGAACCTATTGATTCCAGTAATATGAATCCAACCTATTGGGTTCGAATGGCAGACATGATTGAAGACAACTACGAACAATTTGATGGTTTTGTAGTATTGCACGGCAGTGATACCATGAGTTATTCTGCTTCGGCTACGAGTTTTATGTTTGAAAATTTGGCGAAGCCTATCATTTTTACGGGTTCACAGTTGCCAATAGGAGATTTGCGAACGGATGCCAAGGAGAACTTAATCACCTCCATCCAGATGGCATCATTACAAAAAAGAGGAAAACCAGTGATTCGTGAAGTTGGGTTGTATTTCGAGTATAAGTTATATCGTGGAAATAGAACAACAAAAATTAATGCAGAACATTTTGAAGCGTTCGAATCTCTTAACTATCCACATTTAGCCGAATCAGGTGTTCATTTGAAAGTGGCTTATGAGGATTTGTTTAGACCTAATTTGCGGAAGAAATTAGTTGTACATAAGAATTTTGAAACCAATATTCTATTGATAAAATTGTTTCCTGGTATTTCCGAATCTGTATTAGCACCACTCTTTGAAATGAGCCATATCAAAGGAATTATTTTAGAAACTTATGGTGCTGGTAATACCACCACAGAAGCATGGTTTATAGCTTTGCTTAAACAAGTTATTTCGAGAGGTGTCCCTGTTATCAATGTGACGCAATGTTCAGGAGGTAGTGTGTCAATGGGACAATATGAAACCAGTACGCAATTAAAATCCATTGGCGTTATCTCTGGAAAAGATATTACAACAGAAGCGGCTATTGCCAAGTTAATGTTTATGTTGGGAGAAAACGTGTCTTCAAAAACCTTTAAAACTATTTTTGAGACCTCGTTAAGAGGGGAAATGTCTTAGAAAGTCTTGCAATAAATTTTTTTTAATATAATTTGAGTTGTATGTTTGCACACTCAAAATTAGAGAGGTGGCCGAGTGGTCGAAGGCGCACGCCTGGAAAGTGTGTATACTCCAAAAGGGTATCGAGGGTTCGAATCCCTTCCTCTCTGCGAATACATGAAAACCCAAGTAGAATTTGTCAAAGTTTACTTTAGCAAATTCTACTTGGGTTTTTCATAAGCAAACGCTAGTTTGCTTGGATGATGAATTGCCAGCATAGTCTTTTGGGATCAGCGCAGCTAATCCGTCATTGATGTCAAAGTTTACTTTAGCAAATTCTACTTGGGTTTTTCATGAGCAAAGGCTAGTTTTCTATATTTAACGAATAATCAGGCTAAAAGGCAATCATTGAAAAATGGAAATTAGTCCAATCGACAAAAAAGTGACGATCGCGACATATGCGCTTCAATTAGTTAACTTCTCAAACCAGTTGCAAATGAGCTTTTTGGCCTTTAATGGCGCAATATTTTTGAGATTAGAGTGAAAAATCCAAAACATTTTATTTAAATTCGTCATTATTAATTACCAAATTGAGTTAAACAACGTTAAACCTCTTGACTCAATAGGGTTTTTTATTTTTTAATTACAATTTTTTTATATCTTTAACACTTTAACTAATAAAAATTAAGAACAAGAACGATGAAAAGACTATTTTCTATCTTAGCCATAGCATGTATCATGGCTTTCGGTACTGTTAATGCAAGTACAAATGCTTACACAGTAGAAGCTGCAACAACAGCAGTTGCCACATCATTTCAAGACGAACCAGCTGAAGACGCAGAAGCTGAAAAATCGTTTACACAAATTGTAAAACAGCGTTTTATTGAAGGTGGTCCATTTTTTATGGGAATTGTATTGCTATGTTTAATTCTAGGATTGGCTATCGCTATTGAAAGAATTATCTATCTCAATCTTGCAACAACCAACACGAAAAAATTAACTCAAAATGTAGAAGATGCTCTTAATTCAGGTGGAATTGAAGCTGCGAAGGAAGTTTGTAGAAACACAAAAGGTCCTGTTGCTTCTATTTTCTATCAAGGATTGGACAGAGCAGATGAAGATATTGATGCCGCTGAAAAAGCAGTTGTTGCTTATGGTGGTGTACAGATGGGACAATTAGAGAAGAATGTCTCCTGGATTTCATTGTTTATCGCTTTGGCACCAATGTTAGGTTTCATGGGTACGGTACTTGGTATGATTGACGCCTTTGATAAAATTGAAGCTGCAGGTGATATGAACCCGTCTTTAGTGGCAGGTGGTATTAAAATTGCCTTATTAACAACAGTATTTGGTCTTATCGTAGCCATTATTTTACAAATCTTTTACAACTACATTATCGCTAAGATAGACAGTATCGTAAATGATATGGAAGATGCTTCCATAACACTTATGGATTTATTGGTAAGACATAAAAAGTAATCACCAAATTATTAAATCAAACATAACATGAATATTCAAAAAATAATCAAAATTGTTGCTTTAGTAATTGGTCTAATTGCAGTGTTCTTTTTAGTAAGAGTTATTATGATAGGTGACGAAGCTATTAAGGCAGATGTGGCAAATCAAGGGATTTTGTCTTCATTTATAACACTAGCTTTGATCGTCTTAGCTATTGCAACAATAGCTGCAGTGGTATTTAGTTTGGTTAATCTGGTAAGTAATCCAGATAAATTAAAGAAATCACTACTGTCTTTTGGTGTTTTTGCATTGATTCTACTTGTGGGTTATTTCCTGTCTTCTGGACAAGAAGTTACCTTAAACGATGGATCAACATTAACAGCAACGCAATCTCAAATGATTGAAGGCGCAATTAAGGCATTCTATATTTTAATTTTGTTAGCGGCAGGTTTAATGCTGTTCTTCGGAGTTAAAAAGATGCTTAGTAAATAATAATAATTATGGCAAAAAGATCAGCACCGGAAGTGAATGCGGGCTCAATGGCCGACATCGCATTCTTACTTCTTATATTTTTCTTGGTAACAACAACAATTCCTAAAGATTCGGGGATTAGTCGTAAGCTTCCTCCAATGGAACCGCCTAACGAAGAAGATGTGGTTATCAAGCAAAAGAACATTTTTACCGTTTTATTAAATGGTAAGGACCAATTATTAGTTGAAGATGAGCTGATGGAATTGAAGGATTTAAGAGCGGCCGCTATCGAATTTTTAGATAACGGAGGCGATGGATCTTGTAGTTATTGTCAAGGTGCAGGAGATCCGAGATCTTCTGATAATCCAGATAAAGCCATTATATCATTGAAGAATGAGAGAGAAACCTCTTACGCTGCTTATATTTCTGTTCAAAATGAGTTGGTAGCAGCTTATAATGAACTCAGAAACATTAGAGCCTTGGAAGTAGGACCTAAAAGAGGATTCCCTGACATGAACTTTGTGGAAATGGAAAAGAATTATAAGGACGCTAAGTTTCAAGGGAATAAGGATAAATTGAAGGAGGTTATCGATCAGATTCGTAACGAGTATCCTGAAAAACTCTCTGAAGTCCAATAACACGATAAACATTTAAGACTATGTCTAAATTTAAAAGTAAAAAAGACAATGATTTACCAGCGGTAAATACAGCATCCCTACCAGATATTGTATTTATGCTACTGTTTTTCTTTATGGTAGTAACGGTGATGAGAGAAGACACTCTTAAAATTGAAAACCGATTACCTTTGGCAGATCAAGTTGAAAAATTAGAAAAGAAATATCCTATCAGTTATATTTATGCTGGAAAGCCAGCTAAAGGTTACGAAAGTACTTACGGAACCGAGGCGCGTTTGCAGCTCAATGATAAGTTTGCTGATATCAGTGAAATTCAAGCTTTTATTAATTCAGAGAGAGCTGTCCTACGTGAAGAACTTGTAGATTACTTAACCGTATCACTAAAAGTCGATAGAGAGGCTAATATGGGTATTGTAGGTGATATTAAGCAAGAACTCAGAAAGGCCAACGCTCTTAAAATTAATTACAGTGTTGGTACGGGTAGTGCTTTAGATAATTAAGAACGAATTTTATAACATATTTAAAAGCATCCTTAGGGATGCTTTTTTTATACTGATTTACCAAAACTTTTTAAGACGTATTACGTTATATTTGTCATATGAGATACCTGTTGTTAATGATATGGTCAATCGTTGCATTAAATAGCCTTAATGCACAAGATACTGTGGATTTTAGTACCATTTCAGATTCTATCGTCGATCCCAAATATCGTGAGGATCAGTTTTATGTCTCTGTCACCTATAACTTGCTTGCCAATAAGCCAAACGGTGTTTCGCAAAGTGGTTTTTCCAGTGGCTATCATGTTGGATTTATTCGAGACATGCCTTTTAATAAGAGGCGTAACCTAGCCATTGGTTTAGGTTTGGGTTTGTCCTCCAATTCTTTTAATCAAACATTATTAATTTCAGAATCGAGTAACGGTTACAATTACACGGTATTAAACGATGATATTTCGTATACGAAAAACAAATTCACAACTTACCTTATAGAGTTTCCTTTTGAATTTCGATGGCGAACCTCCACTCAAAAGGAGTACGACTTCTGGAGAATCTATACGGGATTTAAATTGGGATATGTCCTCTACAATTCTTCAAAGTTTATTGGACGACCTGATGACATAAAATTGTCTAATGTGAATGATTTTAATGAATGGCAATTGGGCTTGACATTAAGTGCAGGATATTCGAATGTGAATTTTCATTTTTATTATGCACTCAATAATATCTTTGATGCAAATGCCAAGCTGGATGCGAATGCCGTTCATGTTGATATGACAGCCGTAAAAATAGGCTTGATCTTCTATATTCTTTAACGCACTACATCCAATAATTTAATAATAGCAATTGCGGTAATAGTCCTACAAAACTACCAACAATAAGTTCGATTGGCGTATGTGCTTTTAAATGTAATCTCGAGGTAGCAATGGCACCAAGAATCACACACATTAAGGCAATTGTGCCATTAATATTGATTTTAAAATGAATGGCGACAGCCACCGCGAACATAAAAAATCCAGATGCGGCTATCATGTGTATACTGGCTTTAAATTTAATGACTGCTAGAGCAAAACAGGTAATGGTTGAAATAAGAATACCGATAAAAAAGAAATATAATTCAGGTAATTCGTCAATGGGAAGCACTCTAATGAGGATAAGAACAATGATGACACTATTGATAAGTAAAGGAAGTCGACGTTCTTCAACCGATTCAAGATGAAAGGAATCTACCTTATTAATGGTTTTCAATAGATAAAAAAGTAGAATAGGAAGAATAATCGTGAGAATAGCAATGGAAAACAACTTGCCTTTCATTAAAGGTTCTGGAATAAAACGAGGTGTTTTAGAAAAATAAAAAATCACACCCAATAATGGCATCAGAAGTGGGTGGAATATATATGATATGCTCTTAATTATGTGATTCAAACGACACTGTATTATTTTTTTAGTAGTTGCATTTTTAAAAATTGGATCATTTCATCTTTCTCCTTTAGCTGACTTTCATATTGTCGTTTTAATTCCAATAACATATGCTGACATGAAAAATCATTCTCTTTATCAATACTTCTAGAGGTATCGTTGATAATAAACTCAGTAACTTCAACGTCCAAAACAAGGGCAATTTTATACAAACGCTCAAGGTATACTTTGGATTTGTCATTTTCTAAATCAGAGTAGGCACTTTGAGAAATATTAAGTTGGTCTGCTAGAAACTCCTGAGAATAGCCCTTGAGTTCCCTTATTTTTTTGATTATGCTTCCTATCATAATACCCTTTAAAATTAATAAATATATCGACAAGACCTATAATTAATCTGTAAATCTAATAATACAAATATAGAAAATTTTCTATATTTGAATGAAAGTACTTTTTTGCCGGCTCTAAAAGAATCAAAGTAATCCATTGGATTAGGTTTTTGATTTACAATTAATTAACCATTTAAATAAGACATTATGAAACATTATTTACAAATGACAATACTATGCTTATTAGCATTAACAAGCTGCCAAAAAGACAACTTGTTTATTGATGAGACAGCCGTTTCAGAAAACGGGAAGTTCCAAATTTCGAGGGTTGAAACACTCGATTATTCGGCTATGACTAATGAACGAATCAAACAAAAAGTAGCGCAATTAAAAATTAAAAAGCGCTCAATGAATTCGCAAGGATTGACAAGGGAAAATTGGGACGAAATAGCGATTGATACATCTTCCGTCCAACTCACGATTACTGAAGATGGCTATGAGTCTTACACCTTCGATGTGTTAAATACGGAAGCTTCCAACTACATAGAAAACATTGTGATTTCTCATTATCCCAATGATAGTTTAAGAGTTGTATTGGCCACCTATTATTTAAATACGTCACTTGGGGAATTAGGGCTATTTAATATTGAAGAAAGTATTACTCATTCAAAATTTTCCTTACTCGATGATACTACCGAAGTTATTGAGAGTCAAAATGATATGGAACGTGCAGACGATTGTATCGTTGTTGGTTATTGGGAGCAATTCCCAAAATGTGAAGGTGGCGAAGCTGGCTTGGGATCAGACATGTGTAATGATGAAAATGGTCAACCAATAATGATCTCCGTTTTCGTGGTCATTGCGGACTCTTGCGACTGGGATGATATGGGCTTTGATGGTAATCCCGTTAATGGTAGTGGCGCAAACACTAATACCAATAGTACGGAAGATGACGACACTGAAAATGGCGGAAGTGGCTCTGGTGGGCCTTCCGATACAGACGGGTATGATAACCCATTTAATTATGTTGTGACAGTGCCAAAAATTAATTTTGGAAAAGAACTCATCCATGCGCTGGATTTGGATAAGTATCAAGATGTCTTACTTATCAATTGGATCAATAGTAACTATCAATCCTTTGAAGGAAATCACAGTGCCATTATGGAAGCCTATGCTTATCTGGTAATTAATGAGTTTTCTTCGGATGCGAAGAGCCTCATATTGGAGCTTCTCGAAATGATAATGAATGATACTGGACTAACATTTTCCAATGCTCTGAATTCATACTTATTAAATTCCTATGCGTCAATTTTACAAGATGGAGATACAATTGCTTACAATCCTAACGTTAATTCTTTAAACGCTTTTTCTTTTGATTCTCTAGAAGATTTTGTAAATTACACAGAAGATGTTGATTTTGAATTAAATACAGGGAATTCCATATTGTCTGGTGGTAGATATTCCACAAAATTTAAAGTCAATATTGAAGGAGGTATATCCTACATGAACATTAGTGTTAATCAGAAATTAAGAGATGACACCACTGGTCAAGCGTATGAAATTATAGAAGTGGTTTCAAGTCATTCGGGTTTTACTTTTGGACTCACTTGGGAGCAAACATCAACTTCAAATGATTATGTGGTTGTTGGAAATACAGCGATAATCAATTTAGAAGGGTTGATGCATTATAACCTGTTTTTTAATGGTATTGGTACAGTTTATTCTGAATTTATACATTACGAACTTATAATTAATATAGAAACCGGTGAGGCTATATCCATCACCAAAATAGATAACTAAATGGAACCAAAAACACTAGAAACAACCGAGATATTTCCAACACTATGGTCAATCTTAAATGTCTTATTGTTATTAGCTTTTATCTACTTTATTGTAAGGTGGATTATGCGCAAAAATAAAGGATGATTGACTTTAATTCCAATCTAGAAGGTGAATGCACCTTTTAGATTGGAATTTTATATTTTCTTACGCAATCGTGCCACAGGAATATCTAATTGTTCTCGGTATTTGGCAACTGTACGACGTGCTATAGGATAGCCTTTTTCTTTGAGAATATTAGCTAATTTTTCGTCTGTCAATGGCTTTTTCTTATTTTCCTCCTCAATAACCGTTTCTAAGATTTTCTTGATTTCTCTTGTAGAGACTTCCTCGCCCTGATCGTTGGTCATGGACTCACTAAAAAACTCCTTGATTAGTTTTGTTCCATAAGGCGTATCTACATATTTACTATTAGCAACGCGTGATACGGTGGATACATCCATATCAATTTCATCGGCAATATCTTTGAGAATCATAGGTTTTAACTTACGCTCATCACCTGTAAGGAAGTATTCTTTTTGATAATGCATAATAGAACTCATGGTGACAAAAAGTGTCTGCTGCCTTTGTTTGATAGCCTCAATAAACCATTTAGCAGCATCTAGTTTCTGTTTGATGAACATGACCGCGTCCTTTTGGGACTTACTCTTATCCTTGGCAGCTTTATAACCTTTCATCATATCACTATATTCTCTTGAGACATGAAGTTCAGGGGCATTCCTACCATTGAGTGTTAATTCTAATTCACCATCCACAATTTTAATGGCAAAATCAGGAACAACGTGTTCCACCATTTTATTATTTCCGGCATAAGAACCACCTGGTTTTGGATTGAGACGTTCAATTTCTTCTATGGCATCTCGTAGCTGTACTTCGGTGATATCAAATTTTTGAAGAAGTTTTTTATAATGCTTCTTTGTAAATTGATCAAAAGCCTTATCAATGATATCACATGCAAGCGCTACGTCAGGATGTTTTTCTTTACGATGTAATTGAATACTGAGACACTCTTGAAGGTTTCTTGCGCCCACTCCAGCAGGATCTAACTGATGGACGATTTGTAATACTTTTTCTATCGTATCTTCTGTAGTAAAAACATTCTGTGTAAATGCCAAGTCATCCATGATATCACTTAAAGAACGTCGGATATAACCGCTTTCATCCACACTACCTACTAAAAACTCAGCAATCTCTCGTTCTTCATCAGAAAGTCTAAAGGTGTTTAGTTGATTTCTTAAATGTTGTGTAAAAGAGGTGCCAGCCGCATAAGGTACATTCTTCTCCTCATCATCAGCACTGTAATTGTTCGCTTGCGTTCGGTATTCTGGGATTTCATCATCACTCAGATATTCATCAATGTTAATGTCTTCAGTATTGATTTCATCGTTATCATTGTAGTCATCCTCGGTATTGTCAAACTCATCAAATTTATCCTCTTCTTTAGTCTCTTTACCTGTATCCAATGCAGGATTTTCCTCGAGTTCTTGTTTTACCCGTTGCTCAAATGCTTGTGTAGGCAACTGTATCAATTTCATTAATTGAATTTGTTGCGGCGACAATTTTTGCGATAATTTAAATTGTAAATATTGTTTGAGCATATTCTAAATTTGGTGTAAAGTAAAGTTAAAAAAACTATTCATATATGCTGATAAAATCGCATCCTTTTAAGAATAAATTAAAAGACCCAATCGCATAAAATCGATTGGGTCTTTTGTAAATCTTTATAGAATTATAACTAAAATTCGGCATTTTGCGGTGTTCTTGGATAAGGAATGACATCCCTGATATTACTCATCCCAGTAGCGAACATCACAAGACGCTCAAATCCTAAGCCAAATCCTGAATGTACAGCTGTTCCATATTTTCGAAGATCTAAATACCACCATAATTCTTCTTCATCTATATCTAATTGCTTCATTTTTTCTCTTAAAACGTCTAGTCGTTCTTCACGCTGAGAACCACCAACCATTTCTCCTATGCCTGGAAAGAGAATATCCATGGCACGAACGGTTTTTCCGTCTTCGTTCAAACGCATATAAAACGCTTTGATATTTGCTGGATAGTCAAATAATATTACCGGACATTTAAAGTGTTTTTCAACTAAGAAGCGTTCGTGTTCACTTTGTAGATCTGCACCCCATTCTTCAATGATGTAATTGAATTTCTTCTTTTTATTTGGTTTGCTGTTTTTCAATATATCAATAGCTTCTGTATAGCTCACTCGTTTAAAGTTATTGTCAACGACAAACTTGATTTTTTCAATCAAGCTCATATCAGAACGCTCTGCTTGTGGTTTCGTTTTCTCCTCGTCTAGTAAGCGTTTTTCTAAAAACTCAAGGTCTTCACGATTGTGTTCCAAAACGTATCCTAAAACCGATTTCATGAAGTCTTCGGCCAAATCCATATTACCAGCTAAATCCATAAAAGCCACTTCTGGCTCAATCATCCAAAACTCTGCTAAATGCCGTGATGTATTCGAATTCTCTGCTCTAAAGGTTGGACCAAAGGTGTATACTTTTCCTAATGACATTGCGTAGGTTTCAGCTTCCAGTTGTCCTGAAACCGTTAAATTGGTTTCCTTGCCAAAGAAATCTTCTTTGTAATTAACCTCTCCGTCGTCGGTGAGTGGTGGATTTTTAGCATCAAGTGCTGACACTCTAAACATTTCTCCAGCACCTTCGGCATCACTACCTGTAATAATAGGTGTATGCATGTAATAAAAACCATGCTCATTAAAATATTTGTGAATAGCGAATGACAGGGAAGAGCGCAAACGCATAACAGCACTAAACGTGTTCGTTCTTGTACGCAGATGCGCATTTTCTCGCAAGAATTCAAAGGTGTGCTTTTTCGGTTGAATTGGGTAGTCTTCTGGATCCGAATCACCCAATATGTCTATGGATGTCACTTGTATTTCCACCTTTTGACCTTTGCCTTGGCTTTCCACCAATTCTCCTTTAATGTGAACGGCAGCACCAGTTGTTATGCGTTTCAAAACAGAATCATCTGTGTTTTCAAAATCAACAACACATTGAATATTATATATCGTTGAGCCATCATTTAGGGCAATAAATCGGTTCGCTCTAAAAGTTCTAACCCATCCTTTTATTTCAATGGGTTGGAAGCTAATATCCTGTGTTAATAATTGTGCAACTGTATAGCTCATTATGATGAAATTTTATGCAAATATAAATGTTTATTAAATGTTTTCGTCTTCTAGATCATCATCCTCTTCTGGGATAATATTAATAGAGGGTTTACGCATGACTTCCTTATTAGCGATACTGCGCTCTAAGGATAGCAATAGGGATGGTAATAAGAGTAAGTTAGACAACATGGCAAACAATAAGGTCGCTGAAACCAGAGCTCCTAAAGCCACTGTGCCACCAAAACTAGACGTTGTAAAGACTATAAAACCAAAGAATAAAACAATGGACGTATAGAACATACTCACACCAGTTTCTCGTAAAGCCGCATAAACCGATTTTCTTATTTTCCAATGATTTGCTTGTAATTCCTGTCGGTATTTCGCTAAAAAGTGAATGGTGTCATCCACAGAAATACCAAAAGCAATGCTAAACACCAATATTGTTGAAGGTTTTATAGGAACGCCTAAATATCCCATCAATCCAGCAGTAATGACTAAAGGAAGAAGATTAGGTATGAGCGATACCACAATCATTCTGAATGATCGAAACATGTACGCCATAAATATCGAGATCAAAAGGATGGCTAATGACAATGAAATCGCTAAGTTTTTAACCAAATATTTTGTCCCTTTTTGAAACACTAAAGCTTTACCAGTCATCGTCACATTATAACGGTCTTCTGGTTGAAATACTTTATTGATTTTATTTTGTAAATCTTCTTCAATACGCTCCATTTTATCGGTGCCTATATCCTTCATAAAAGTGGTAATCCTTGCGTATTGACCCGTACTATCTACAAAATTCCTCAAGAGATCAACATCTGAAGATGAATTTTTGGCGTAGGATAGAATAAAACTATTTTCTTGACTTGTAGGTAGTTGGTAATATTTCGGATTTCCATTGTAATATGCTTGTTTACTATATTTTACAAGACTAACAACAGAAATAGGTCTAGATAATTCAGGCGTTTCATCAATAAGCTCTTCTATCTGTTCCATTTTTTTGAGCGTACTTAATTTCATCACGCCCTTTTTTCGTTTGGTATCAACCATAATTTCAAGTGGCATGATGCCATTGAATTCTTCTTCAAAAAACCGAATATCTTTGAAAAACGCTTTTTCCTTGGGCATATCTTCGATAAGACTTCCAGAAATTTTAATTTGATAGATGCCAATAATACTGGCTACTACGAGAACGAACGACGAAATATAGATCGCTATTTTTTGTTCGCGAACCATACGCTCAATCCAATCTACAAAACCACCAATCCAACGCTTATTAAGATGCTCCAAATGACGATCTTTCGGATAAGGTAAAAAGGTATATATGATAGGAATCACTAAAAGACATAAAATGAAGATGGCTAAAATGCTCAAGGAAGCGACGATACCAAATTCCTTCAATAGTTTGCTCTCTGTAAGTATGAACGTCGCAAACCCTGAAGCCGTTGTCACATTGGTCATCAACGTCGCATTACCAATTTTGGTAATCACTCGTTGTAAAGACTTCACCTTATTCCCATGAAGCTTTACCTCATGCTGGTATTTGTTAATCAAAAAGATACAATTGGGTATTCCTATAACGATGATTAATGGCGGAATTAAGGCTGTAAGTACTGTGATTTCATAATTGAGCAAACCAAGAATACCAAAGGTCCACATAACGCCAACGCATACAACAATCAATGATATGATGGTGGCTCTGAAAGATCTAAAAAATAAGAAAAAGATCAACGAAGTTACCCCAAGTGCCAATCCGATGAATACTTGGATTTCATCTACAATATTCTGGGAATTCAATGTGCGTATGTAAGGCATGCCAGACACTCTAACATCCAAATTATTCGCAGTTTCAAAGGTTTTTATTTTGTCAGCTAGCTTCAGCATGATAAAATCCTTTCTAGCGGCTGTATTGACAATGTCTTTTTTAAGATAAATAGCAGTTCTTATGGTTCGTGTATCCTTGTTAAAAAGGAAATTATCATAAAATGGATATTTCTTGAAGAGCTCCTCTTGTAACGTATCTATTTGCGATAGGGAAGTGATGGAGTCCTTAATGAATGGCACCAAATCAAAACGTTCTTCATCAGTATTTTTTACCAATTTTTGAAGATCATTTATAGATACCACGGTTTCTACTTCATCATAGGCTTTAAAATCTTCGGAGAGTTGATTCCAGGCATTTAATTTTTCAACAGTAAAAAGTGTGGAATCTTTAACGCCAAGTACGATGAGATTACCTTCTTCACCAAATATCTCGAAAAACTCATTATACTTTAAATTAACTTCATGATCATCAGGAAGTAAATTGGCTTCTGTGTAAGTGAAGCGCATATACTTCCATTGGCTACTAAAGAATACAGTGGCAAGAATGATAGCTACGAGAATGCCAATTTTGTTCCGCAATATCAATCGCGCAACAACCTCCCAAAAATCCTTAGTAAATAATTTAAGCATCTGATTTGTAAAAGAAGCGCAAAGTTAGAAAAAACCTAGGGATAAGTCACACTTTTAACGAGATATTATACTACTCTAAATTGACATTAAATGTAAATTTTGCAGCTAAATTATCAGTAAATTCAGGTAAGTGATAAGCGCCATAACGATAGGCAAAACTCAAACCGAAACCAAACAATAATTTATTGAGCTCAAAACCTGCTTCAGAGTAGCCTTTGGATAAGGTGCCAAATGAAATATTTTCATGGCGATCGATATGGTTCATATCACCGATAGCAAATCTAGAAATAAGGACTAATTGAGGCCTGTAACGTTCTGTAATTTTAAAGGGTTTTACGAAATGCTTTAATTGTAACGTCGTGAATTGGTCTGAAAAAAACTCATTGAAATACATTGTTTCGAAACTGTTGATACCTGCTACAGAAAAACGCTGAAGGACTGTTTCTTTCGTAATATTGTTGGGATAAGCATGATATAGATGTGTGAGTGGTGTGTCACCAATAGCAAATCCAGAAGTTAAAGTGGCTTCGGTAAAAACATCATCATTAAAAACAAATCGATGAATGGTTCTAAAATCTGTTTTAAAAAAACTAAAATCACCATTGAGGACGTTTCTGAAACTCTGAGTAAACTGTAAGGTGAATTTTGGAAAACCATTTTTCGTTTGTTCAAGTTCCCCTTCTTTAAGTTCGAATTTATTAAACGGACTCCACTGCAATGAAAATTTTGTCGTACTTATGTCAAAACTTCTGTAAGACATATCATCAATTCTGTAAGCGTAATTATAAGTTGGTGCTATTTTGCTTACGGCGAATTGGGTTTCAGATAGGAGATGATTTGAAAATTTGTGTTCAATAGAAATGTCCTTAGTAATATGTTTATGAAACAAGTCAATGTTCAATAATCTAGGTTCAAAAAAGGAAAAAAAGCGCTTGTCTGTTAAAAAGGTAGAGCTTCCCGTTTCTTGCAAATCATCGGTATAGGAAAGATTGATCCAAGTGTCTGAAGACGCACTCACTCTGAAGCCACCGCCTATTTTGTATTTAAAACGATGATCCTTAAACCCATAAACAACATAACTGTTAATGCGGTATCGCTTTGAAAAGGCATCATTGGTAACGCCACCTAATCCAGTTCTAAAGCCTTCGTACTGATTAAATTTGACAAGATATCTTAAGTCAATATCTAAAAACTTCGTTGGAAAATAGCCATTACCTAGCTGTTTAAGATATTCAGATTTACCTATAGAATCATTTTCAACCGTCAAACTGTCCTGTTCAGTTTTCGGTGTTTGAGAAAACATAGCACAAGAAAACAGAGTAAGAAAGACTAGGCAAGTGAACTTGTGCATGTCGTGATTGCGTCAAATGGATTAATAAAAAAAAGCGACTTTAAGGTCGTCGCTTTTTGAGGTTTATACAGTCATGATTTCATTTTCTTTGACTTCAAAAATTTCGTCAATTTTTTTAACGTACTTATCGGTCATTTGTTGTACGTCGATTTCAGCATTTTTTTGTAGGTCTTCTGAAACGTCCTCTAAATTCTTGATCTCATGGTTGGCATCTTTTCGGGCATTACGCACGCCAATTTTAGCATCTTCTGCTTCAGATTTAGCTTGTTTCGATAGGTCTCGTCTACGTTCCTCAGTTAATGGTGGAACGTTGATAATAATGGTTTCGCCATTGTTCATAGGGTTAAAACCTAAATTCGCCACCATAATACCGCGTTCAATTTCTTGTAACATATTCTTTTCCCAAGGTTGTACAGTGATTGTACGACCGTCGGGTGTATTGACATTGGCTACTTGGTTTAATGGTGTTTGAGTACCGTAATAATCAACCATGACACTACCTAACATGGCAGGACTTGCTTTTCCAGCTCTGATATTTACAAATTGTTTTTCAAGATGCTTAAGGGCAGCATCCATAGCTTCCTTTGTAGAGTCTAATATAAATTTTATGTCTTCGTTCATTGTATTAAAACTTTAATTCGTAAAAAGCTTACCAAAAAATAAGCCAAAGTTATAAATTGACTTTTGTCCCGATATTTTCTCCTGATACGACTTTAAGAAGGTTACCTTTTTTGTTCATATCGAAAACAATTATCGGAAGTTTGTTTTCTTGACTTAATGTAAATGCTGTGGTGTCCATAACCTTGAGTCCTTTTCTGAGGACATCATCAAACGTGATATGATCAAATTTTACAGCGTTTAAATCTTTTTCTGGGTCGGCCGTATATATGCCATCAACTCGCGTTCCTTTTAAAATCACATCCGCTTCAATTTCGATAGCCCTTAGGACTGCAGCAGAATCTGTCGTAAAATAAGGGTTTCCAGTACCACCTCCAAAAATAACAACACGACCTTTACTCAAATGACTCATGGCCTTACGTCTGATAAAAGGTTCAGCGACCTCATTAATCTTGATTGCCGTTTGTAATCGCGTTTTTACACCAGCATCTTCCAAGGCGTTTTGTAATGCCAAACCATTAATAACGGTTGCTAACATGCCCATATGATCACCTTGTACACGATCCATACCATTCATAGCTCCTGCGACACCTCTAAAAATGTTGCCACCTCCAATAACGATGGCTACTTCAACACCTAAATCAGTAATTTCTTTAATGTCTTTGGCATATTCTGAAAGGCGTTCAGGGTCAATTCCATATTGACGAGAACCCATTAGAGCTTCACCAGATAATTTCAGTAGGATTCTTTTGTACTTCATCAGTTCTTTTGAAAGTTTAGCAAATATAATGATTATTGTAATTTACAAAAGTAGAAATTGGATATAAAAAAACCTCTCAAAGTGATGAGAGGTTTTTTTGTAATGATTTCAATAGAGAATTACCCTACTGTCGCACGTTTAAATCCGGTCACTTCAACATCACCAAATGTTTTTACGTATTCTGCAACGGTTTTCTTCTCATCTTTGATAAATTTTTGATCCAATAAACATTGTTCTTGGTCTAAAGAGGTATTATCTGAAATGAAACGCTCCATTTTTCCAGGAAGAATTCTATCCCAAATTTGTTCAGGTTTTCCTTCTGCTTTTAATTCAGCTTTTGCATCAGCTTCCGCTTGAGCCAAAACCTCTGGCGTTAGTTGAGCCATTGAAATGTATTTAGGAACATTTTTCAATGTTTTACCTAAACGTGCCAATTCCTCATTGTCTTTTTCAATGACTGCAATTCTAGCTTCTGTTTCTGAAGCGATATATGCTGGATCAAAATCTTTGTAAGATAGCGTAGTTGCTCCCATAGAAGCTACTTGCATCGCCAAGTCTTTTACCAAAGTCTCAGCATTGTCTACTTGAGCAGAAAGTCCAACTAAAGCAGCAATTTTATTGATGTGAACATATTGTCCAACGTAAGGTGCATCTAATTTCTCAAAGGCAGTGATGTCTAGTTTCTCACCGATAACACCAGTTTGCTCTGTTAATTTTTCAGCAACGGTCATACCTCCAAAATCAGCCTCTAAAAATGCTTCTTTTGTATTACAATTTAAGGCAACTTCTGCCAATTCGTTAGCCAATGCAACGAAGTTTTCGTTTTTTCCAACGAAATCAGTTTCGCAACCTAAAACGATAGCAACACCAGATGTGTTATCATCATTTATTTTAGCAATTGCAGCACCTTCAGAAGAATCTCTGTCGGCTCTTTTTTCTGCAACTTTTTGACCTTTTTTACGAAGCACTTCGATAGCTTTGTCGAAATCTCCTTCAGCTTCAACTAAAGCTTTCTTGCAGTCCATCATTCCTGCACCTGTGGCTTGTCTTAATTTATTTACTTCTGCGGCTGTTACTTTAACCATGATTTAAATATGTTTTAAAATTTAAAAAAGTCGTTTAATTTATATTTCGCGAAGAAAGCAATTAAACGACTCATCTATATTGTGTAAATGTTAATTTATTCTTCTTCGTTAGCGGCAACTTTTGCTGCTGCTTTTTCTTTTACTTCTTTTTTAGCTGCTGGAGATTTTGCGCTTTTTGCATCCTTATCAGCCTTGTCTGATTTTCTTTCTGCTAATCCATCAGCAACAGCAGATGTTACAACAGATAAGATTTTATCAATAGACTTTGAGGCATCATCATTCGCAGGAATTAAGTAATCAACTTCACGTGGATCAGAATTCGTATCTACCATTGCAAAGATTGGAATGTTTAATTTTTGTGCTTCTTTGATAGCGATGTGCTCACGCTTGATATCAACAACGAATAAAGCGCCAGGTAAACGTGTCATATCTGAAATAGAACCTAAGTTCTTTTCTAATTTTGCTCTCTGACGATCTACTTGTAAACGTTCTTTCTTAGATAAAGAATTGAATGTTCCATCTTTCTTCATACGATCAATCATCGCCATTTTCTTAACAGCTTTTCTGATAGTTACGAAGTTAGTCAACATTCCACCAGGCCATCTTTCTGTGATGTAAGGCATGTTTACAGCACCTGCTTTTTCAGCAACAATATCTTTTGCTTGTTTCTTGGTAGCTACAAATAAAATTTTCTTTCCAGAGGCTGCAATCTTGTGAAGTGCATCTCCAGTTTCTTGAATTTTTGCTGCTGTTTTGTAAAGGTTGATAATATGGATACCGTTACGTTCCATATAAATGTAAGGAGCCATGTTTGGATCCCATTTTCTAGTCAAGTGACCAAAGTGTACACCTGCTTCAAGTAAGTCTTTTACTTCTACTTTTTCCATTTTGTAATAGTTTACGTTCTGTTGAATTAGCAATGATTAAGTGGTTCCTTTCGCTCGCCTTAACCATTTAGATGCTAAACTAAATCCTGATACGAAGGTATCATGGACAACAATAACTGGTTTTTAATTTGCTGAAATATATCAGCGATTTTGATGTTAAAAATTGAATGGGATTCAGGATTCTTAAATAGAGATCCTGAATCACCTTCAGAATAATCTTAACGTTTAGAGAACTGGAATTTCTTACGCGCTTTCTTCTGTCCGAATTTTTTACGCTCAACCATTCTTGGGTCTCTTGTTAATAATCCTTCTGGCTTTAATATTAATCTGTTTTCTGCATCAAGCTCGCACATTGCACGAGATAATGCTAAACGGATCGCTTCGGCTTGGCCTGTAATGCCTCCACCAAAAACGTTTACTGTAATATCAAAGTTGCCATCATTGTTAGTCATGGCTAAAGGTTGGTTTACTTTGTACTGCAATGTTGCAGTAGGAAAATAAACCGCCATGTCTTTTTTGTTCACCGTGATGTTACCTTTTCCTTCGGCAACGTACACACGAGCAACAGCCGTCTTTCTACGGCCGATTTTGTGAATTACTTCCATTAATTGAATTCGTTTAAGTTAATTGCTTTAGGTTTTTGAGCCTCATGTTTGTGCTCAGAACCTGCAACAACGGTTAGATTACGGAATAAATCGGCACCTAATTTGTTTTTAGGTAACATTCCTTTAACTGATTTTTCTACGATTCTTGCTGGATTTTTTCCAAACAATTCATTCGCAGATAAACTTCTTTGACCACCTGGATAACCTGTGTGACGAATATACGTTTTGTCATTCCACTTGTTTCCTGATAAGTTGATTTTTTCTGCATTGATAACAATGACGTTATCTCCACAGTCAACATGTGGTGTGAAGTTAGGTTTGTGTTTACCTCTTAAAAGTATTGCTACTTTAGAAGCTAAACGACCTAGCGTTTGATTTTCAGCATCAACCAAAACCCACTCTTTATTAACAGTAGCTTTGTTTGCTGAAATCGTTTTGTAGCTTAATGTGTCCACACTTATTGATTTTGTTATTAAACATTCCTCTCTCAAAAAGAGTTTGCAAATTTACGATTATATATTTGATTACCAAATCCTAAATGGGCAATATTTAAGCATCTATTGAAAAAAATGGTTTTTTTACTGAAGAGATTCCTCAAATTCAATATTTGACGTCAGTATTGAAGCTAACTATAAGCTTCTTGCAACGACAAAATTCAGTATTGCTACGTATTTAGCTGAAAGAAATTTGATTTTTAAGATTGAAGTCGTTTCGTCGCTTTATTTTGAGCTTTTTGTCTGGCAATAGCATAAACTAATACAGCCATTTCTAAACCAAGTATGGCAAGTTTGGCTTTCTTACTTTTTGTTAATGCACTTGTAATTCCTAAAACTTTGGTCGCAATCATGATATGATGGTTTAAATGAGACCGAAATTTAAGTATCATGAAACGATTGTTTTAGCTGAAACACACAAAAAAGTGTTTCGTTTCAATATTAAGCCTAAACTACAAGGAATTAATCAAGGACACATCGACAAGGAAGCCCGTCTTTTTTCAAGGCTGTACCAGTGTCTGTATTAGATTCACTAGTCACTTTTAACCATAGCGCTCTTTCTGGATCATTCGTGTCTTCTGAAGCGGTAAAGAACCATACATTCTCACCTAATCCTAAGAAACCACCAAAATAGTCTCTGTTTCCTGAAGGCAATACCGATAAACCACTGCTATTTGTAGCATTGTCTGGGGAATTATTCCAACCCATAGTCGTTTTCATTTTTTCCCCTGCAATGGCAGAACCACCCAAAGAGCTTACTAATTGATTGAATTCTCCAGCGGTTGGTACATGCCAGCCCTCTGGACATAAGTTACCATTTTCAATGGCATACCAGTTGTAAAGTTTGCCATGTAGTTGTCCAGTTACTACATCATTATCGTAATAAGCCCAAGCACCTGTTTCTAGTTGGGTCCAGTCTGTTTGATCCGTGACATTAGGTATAGGAGTTCCATCATTATAACTTGCCGTATTGAGATTTTGTTGAATCCAACATTCACTTCCAATAGCAACGGTTGTGTACACATGACCATCCACATCTGTTATGGTGTCACCACAGGCCCAACTGGATGAGGTATTATCATCATCGCCATTACAAGACACAAGGCATACTGATAGGGTCGCAAAAAGACTTAAAAATAGGGAATTGAATTTCATGTTGAGCAGATTAAGTATTAGAGTTTTTATTATCTAGTTAGTTCAATACCAACCATGTTTGGGTTTAAATAGACTACAAATTTAATAAATTCCTAGATATAACCGATAAAATTATTCCTAAGAAAAGTTGTGGTGAATATATGGTAATTCATCACCCACAATTAACTTTATCATGGAAAAGATTAACAAAATTGAGAATTCATAACCATTTAATGCGCTTCCAACCAGTTATCACCAATATCTAGATCAACATCTAATGGGACTTCTAATTTGTAAGCATTTTCCATTTCAGATTTGATGAGTGTTTTCATCGTTTCTAATTCTGGCTTGTAGATGTCAAACACCAATTCATCATGAACTTGCAAGAGCATTTTAGATTTGTAGTCTTCTTTTTGAAGCTTCTCGTAAATACGGATCATCGCGATTTTAATAATATCCGCAGCACTTCCTTGAATAGGCGCATTCACAGCATTTCGTTCTGCAGCACCTCTTACCACAGCATTTCTGGAATTGATATCTTTTAAGTAACGTCTTCTACCAAGCACAGTTTGCACGTATCCATTGTCTCTGGCAAAATCAACTTGCTCGTGGATATAGCTTCGCAGTTTAGGGTACGTGGCGTAATAGGTATCAATGAGTTCTTTAGATTCACTCCTTGATAAATTCGTTTGATTACTCAACCCGAATGCAGATACACCATAAATTATCCCAAAATTGACCGTTTTAGCATTGCTACGTTGTTCTCTGGTTACCTCGGAAATAGGAACATTGAACACCTTAGATGCCGTTGAGGCGTGAATATCTTCACCATTTTTAAAGGCTTCAATCATCGTTTCCTCTTGACTCAAAGCGGCTATAATGCGTAATTCAATTTGAGAGTAATCGGCAGCGAGAAGTGTATAGTCCTCATTTTTTGGAACAAAGGCTTTTCGAACTTGTCTTCCGCGTTCTGTCCGAATTGGAATGTTTTGTAAGTTAGGATTATTACTACTTAATCTTCCAGTGGCTGCGACCGTTTGCATATAATCGGTATGCACACGTCCTGTGGTTTCATCAACTTGAAGTGGTAGAGCATCGACGTAAGTGCTTTTTAATTTTGCGAGTCCACGGTAGTCTAAAATATCTTGAATAATGGCATGGTCTTTTGCTAAATAACTCAAGACATCCTCTGCCGTAGAGTATTGACCGGTTTTGGTCTTTTTGGGTTTATCTACCAATTTCATTTTATCAAACAAAACCTCTCCCAATTGCTTTGGCGATGCAATATTGAATTCTTCACCAGCAGCATCATAAATATTTTTTTCTAGCGTAGCAATGTCATTATTTAATTGTTCTGATAATGAATTCAGAAAATTCTTGTCCAAGTTGATACCTTCTAATTCCATGGCGGCTAACACACGAAGCAAAGGGATTTCAATATCATCAAACAATTGTTGCGTATTCGCTTCACCTAATTCTTTTTCAAAATGTTCTTTTAGTTGCAGTGTAATATCGGCATCCTCAACAGCATATTCCGTTTGCTTGTCGAGAGGAACTTCACGCATCGATAATTGATTTTTACCTTTTTTGCCAATCAATTCAGTGATAGAAATAGGTGTGTAGTTAAGATAAGTTTCTGCCAACACATCCATATTGTGACGCATATCTGGATTGATCAAATAATGCGCTAACATCGTATCAAATAGTTTGCCTTTTACATCAAGATGGTACTTCGCTAGGACTTTGATGTCATATTTGAGATTTTGTCCGATTTTTTCAATGCCCTCATTTTCAAAAAATGGTCTAAGTACTTCAATAAGCTCTTGTGCTTTCTCTTTTTCCTCCGGAAATGGCACATAAAACCCTTTGCCAGCTTCCCACGAAAATGATATCCCTACCAATTCTGCCGTTAACGGATTAAGTCCGGTGGTTTCCGTATCAAAGCATACCGAAGTTTGATTCATCAAATTCTTTACGAAAAGTGTTGTTGCCATACCAGGAGCAACGCTTTGATAAAAATGTGAGGTCGTCTTTATCGTGTTTCTCGTATATTCTGAAGTGGTTTCCGAAGCCTCTTGCGTATTCCCTCCGAACAATGAAAACTGGCCAGAACCGGCTGATTTTTGAGGTTTTGATGTGGCTTTAGGTGAATTGTTTGATGGTTTTGTAT
>JAAEZI010000018.1:22208-58047 GCA_018222915.1 Algicola sp.
TTTCGTATCTGAGGTTGACTCTGCGGCAAATGTTTTAACAAAGTTATCGGTAAGTCTTCTAAATTCTAGTTCTTGAAAAATTGCTTTTACTTTTTCAATATCTGGATGCGACATCTCGAAGTCTTCCGCATGAAAGGTGACAGGTACATCCAACATGATAGTCGCTAACTTTTTGGATAATAGCCCAAGCTCTCCATTGGCTTCCACTTTTTCTTTCATTTTACCTTTCAACTGATCTGTATTCGCTAAAAGGCCTTCCATACTACCAAATTGTTTAATGAATTTTTTAGCAGTTTTTTCTCCAACGCCTGGTAAGCCAGGAATGTTATCACTGGAATCACCCATCATTCCTAAAAAGTCAATCACCTGCATCGGATTCTCAACTTCAAACTTTTTTTACACCTCAGGAATGCCCCAAGTTTCATAACCACCTCCAAAAACAGGTCTGTACATAAAGATGTTTTCTGTGACCAGTTGCGCAAAATCTTTATCAGGTGTTACCATATAGGTTTTATAGCCTTCCTTTTCAGCTTGACGTGACAAAGTGCCTATCACATCATCTGCTTCAAACCCTTCCTTAACCATAATTGGAATATGCATCGCTTCCAAGATATTACAAATATGAGGTATAGCGGTTCTGATCCCTTCAGGTGTTTCATCACGATTAGCCTTGTATTCTTCATACATTTCGATGCGATCTGCACTACCACCTTTGTCAAAACAAACGGCTAAATGATCTGGTCGTTCGCGCTTAATAACATCAAGAAGGGAATTCATAAATCCCATAATAGCAGAAGTGTCTTCTCCTTTGGAATTGATTCTTGGATTTTTTATAAAGGCATAATACCCTCGAAAAATAAGGGCATAGGCATCGACTAAAAAAAGGCGTTTTTGATCTGACATTGGATTGAATTTGTAAGAAACTCAAAGCTACGAAACTTAAGCTTTGAAAAGAAACAAACCAATTTTAAAAATTCAATAAAAAAGAAAAGTCGCTCCCTACAAACGACTTTTCTACTCAAAAACATAGCGATTACTAAATCTAACTATACGATAAATGATATGCCATAGCGACCACAGATTTCGGACACTTGTTTCAGGTCTGGTGGACCTTGTGGTAATTTGTCTAATTCTGAAAACATATGTTCCAGTCCGGAGGGAAAAATACTCAGAACGGTTTTAGCATTAGTGTTCCCGATAACCTCAAAACAATGTGGAATTTCCCTTGGTAGAAATATGGTATCACCTTCGGTCAATTCATAGGTGTTTGACCCAACAGTAAAACGAATACTGCCTTCCAAGACCTTAAAGACTTCGTCTTCTTTGGTATGCATATGTAATGGAATTTTAGTGCCAGGCGCATTGTTTTGCTCAACCATGGTATACTGATTGTTCGTATCTTCACCTGTGAGCTTCACAGTTTGCTGATCACCCAAGACATTTAATTGTTTCCCTTCTTCCTGCTTGATAATCTTCGATTTTTTAAAGGTAGAAAGTTTCGATTGTATACTCGCAAAAGATAAGCTCGGTAACATGGTTAATAGGCCCAGTCCACCAATGGATTTTAAAAAATGTTGTCGTTTCATGGTTGTTGATTTTTTAATTTAATTGTTCTATTTCGAAAAAAGTGGCTCTTGAGTTAGCTTGTATAGTAGCGCCTACTGCCGGACGACTAAACGCGACGTCGATTGTATCTCCTGCGGTAAGATTAAGAATACTTGATACTTGTCTCACTATTTGTCCGTTACCAGTATGGTTAAATTCAGTGCGTCTTTGTTGTGAGCCATTGACACGGATTCGAACATCAAACACTCCAGTTCCTGTTGAAGCTTCAATAGTGATTTGAGTAGTAATACGATAGAAACCAGTTTGAGGAATTGTAAATTCATCGGTGGTAGCATTGAAGTTATTACCAACATCAAATTCAGATGAATCAAAATTAACTTTGGTAATACCGCCTCCAGTTTCGGTTTGAGAAGCGCTCATATACATTCTTGCGATGGCTTTTTGAGGATTCAGACTTGATAGATCTACTACTTGTGCTGGCTGCCCGTCGTCTTCTATTTCCAAGGAAAGTTCGCTAGTAGTTGCATTAAAAGTAAACGTGTCAACTTGTTGATTGTCTGTTCCAATGGTAGGGTCTTGCCAAGTCACATTTCCAAAACCATCAGTTTGCATAATTTGACCATTCGTTCCTCTAGAATTTGGCAATATGTAGGCATTTGCGGTCGTTGTGCCGAGTGACACTTCACCTAAAAAATAAGCGGCGAAGCCATTCGATGTGAGTACATTAGAATAAACACCGTACTCTACACCTCCTATGTCATCAGGAATGTTAATTTCCATCCCATAGGCATTATTTGACCCAGTTGTATATTTAGCCATATCAACGGACACATCTCCTTGATTATTAAATAATGATATTCCTGATCTAGAGGCAAGCGTGTACGAACTGTTAACAGAAATACTTAAAGCATTTCCACGCTGTGCACCATGTTCAATATCTACAAAATCATCTAAACTTGTAACATCATTACCCATCCTTATAGAATTTTGGTTGACCAAAGAATTAAGACTGAATTTATAATCGGTTGCTCCAGTCAAGCCTATACTTAATTCCCCATCACTTTGAACCCTAAAGGCTTCACTACCAAACGCTGTGTATGCTATAGCACCATTATAAGGACTAAAAAACCCAGTATTTATATCTGAAAAACGAATGCTAGGATCTACAGTCGTTCCGTTATCAAATTGAATTTCGTCTACTACGCTTAAATCGTCAGGGTTGATGTAATAATTGGTATTATCCCAATCGACGATGTTATTGCTAATAATAAGGTCATTATTTGTTGTATTGGTATTGCCAATATATACATCACCACTTTGCCTTTCAATATTTGGACCTACACTGACCCAATCGTTATCATTTGCTATACTTGCCAAATCCACTGATGTTCCTGTGCCATTTTGAATCCCAAGATTAAGCGTAGTTCCAGTAAGCGTCGCCGTGGTCAAATTCTGATTGTCGGTGCCTGTGCCATCTCCAACAATGTTTTGAAAACTAACACTTCCTGCACCATCTGTAGTCATCACTTGACCCATTGTGCCATCTGTAAAAGGCATGTTGTAGGCATCATTGATGTTCATTAAGCCACTTTTGTATATAGTAAGAGCGTTTCGTCGATTCGCATTTGAAGTTCCGTTACCAATAACAAAAAGCTTGTCAGCCGCATTGAAAGCACCTGTTGATACTGGCGTATATTGAGTGGCGTAACTCCCTATGACCGTTTCTGAATAGGAAGGTGACGTATTAAATGATCCTGATACAAATGAATATGTACCAGAAGATACGTTGTTAACTCCAAAAGCGATAGTGGAGTTTCCTGAGGCTGTTGTGTTTTGACCAAATGCCGTTGAATTACTGCCAGAAGCGGTTGTTGTTGCACCAAACGCTGTTGACGAATTTCCAGAAGCAATAGAATTACTCCCAAAAGCTGTTGACGTCGTGCCTGAAGCTATTGTGTTAACTCCAAATCCAACAGACCAAATACCAATATTAGCATTATCCCATTGATTTCCAGAAACAGCTCCAGCTCTGAAAGCTGCTTTATTAGGATTAAAAAACATACGAGTTCCAGCACCTGTAATTTCAGTATTGATGGAGTTTCCACTTCCGAGAGTACCAGTGACTAGAAAACCATCCGTACCATCAACTCTCACAGCGCCATTTGAGGCATTAATATTTTTTCCAGCACCTGCGCCACCTTCATTATAAGCATCATTTAACGTGTTTTGAGTGTCGCCATCTCCAATAGTGTTTTGAAAGCTCAGATTGCCCGATCCATCTGTCGTTAGTACTTGCCCTAAAGTACCATCTGTTAGTGGCATATTGTAGGCATCATTGATGTTTATAAGACCATTTTTATAAATAGTTAGGGCATTGCTTCGATTTGAAAAATCTTGTCCATTACCTACGGTAAAGATTCTATCAGAAATATTAAAAGACGTTGTAGAATTTGCGGAATAATTAGTGCTAAATAATCCAAAAACAACTTCTCCATAAGATGCTGCTGTAAGTCCATTTCCACTGGAAAACGAATAATCACCATTAGTAATTGAATTTCCAATAGCAAATGAATTATCTCCATAAGCTCGTGACGAATTTCCACCAGCAAGCGCATTTTCACCATTAGCTTCATTGTAACTTCCATAAGAAAATGAAGCATCACCATTTGCATAATTATAATATCCAAATGACGCTGAGTAGTCGCCTTGAGATCCGCCATTTATTCCTGTGGCAAAAGATCCCGATCCAGTAGCGACATTGTCATATCCAAAAACTGTGGAATAGGTGCCACTGGCCAAACTGCGATTACCTCCTGCAAATGAATAATTACCTATATTAATGTCATCCCATTGATTGCCATCTGCCCATCCAGCTCTAAAAGCTCCCTTAGCAGGATAGAAAAACATACGAATGCCGTTTCCTGTTACTTCATTATCAATAGAATTTCCGTTTCCGAAAGTACCTGTGACCAAAAACCCATCCGTACCATTGATGCTTACGGCACCATTATCTGCAGTTACGGCTTTTCCTGCACCAGCACCACCTTCATCATATGCACCATCTAAGGTGTTTTTAGTATCAACTCCTACCACAGGTATCCAAGATGAACTACTATTATCCCAATAATAAAAACCCTTGGTGGGCGTGCCGTTTCCAGTGGCAAATACCATCATACCATCTTGGTCGATTGTTGGGTTAGCGGAAGGAAAATTATCGATTCTAGGAATTAAAATACCATCCGTGTTGTTGGGATTAGTCAAGCTGCTTGAAGAGATATCCAAACTAGCCTTGGGTTCCGTATTCCCAACACCAACTTGCGCGGTAATTTCTTGTAGGGAACTACATAGGCAAACAAGTCCTAATATAAAATATTTAGAAGTCATAACTATGGTTTTTGAGTATGCGTGATTAATAGCTAAACAAAGCTATCACACCTATAGAAAAACAACATGGACTATTTTTTCAATCACGGGTAGTATTTTGTCAAACTCAATAAAATTGAGGGTTTTCGTCAGTTTCGAAACGTGGATGGGCTTACCTCAAAAGTTTCTTTAAAAGCCTTGCTGAACCAGTTTGGATCATTAAACCCACAAGCATAAGCAATCTCTGAGACCGTTAGGTCAGTTTCGGATAGAAGTACTTTGGATTGATCTAGACGTACTTTTCTTATGAAAATGGCTGTACTACAATTCGAAATCGCCTTTAATTTCCGATACAATTGCGAATCACTCATTGCGAGTGATTTAGAGAGTTGCTGTGCGTTGAAATTGGGGTCGTCCATATGCTCATGGATTAACGCAACGATTTGTTTTAGAAACTCGGTGTTTTTATCAGAATTTTTGTCCTTATGGAGCGTTTTTAAGTTATTGGAATTATTATAATTAATCTGTAATTGTGCTCGTTTGCTAATGAGCATTTTCATGCGAAGTAGCAGTTCTTCCTTATGAAATGGCTTAGTTAGAAAAGCATCAGCACCACTGTAAATTCCTTCCAACTTATCTTCTTGCATGGCTTTTGAAGTGAGCATCACAATTGGAATATGGTTAGTGGCCATATGAGATTGCAGTTTTTTTGTAAGCTCATAACCATCCATTATTGGCATCATTACATCTGTAATTATGATATCTGGAATATCGCTTTGTGCTTTGTCGAAACCTTCCTGTCCGTTTCTGGCATAAGAAATTTTATAATGAGGTTGTAGGCAGGAAGCAATATATCTTGCCATATCATTATTGTCTTCAACAATAAGTACCATATTCATATCATCTGCAGTGATGACATCTTCAATAAGTGGGACATAGGTGTCTCCAATGGATGGTGAGTTCATTTGAAAAATAGGTGATCCTTTATCAGCGGTATTTTGAATGGGCAATATAACAGTAAAATTCGTGCCTTTGTTAATTTCAGAAGTCACCTGTATGTCACCATCCATGAGTTGGACTAATTCCTTGGTCAAGGACAACCCGATTCCCGTTCCTTGTGAAATTTTATGTTCGTGATTTTCTACTTGATAGAATCGGTCAAAAATATGAGGTAATTGATCTGCAGCAATACCTAAGCCTTCATCAATAACAGAAATATTTACATACCTGTCTTGTTGCCTAACTGATACAGTGATTGTTGTATTTTGAGGGGAGAATTTTAAGGCATTTGATATCAGATTCGTCAGTATTTGACGCATTTTTTCGGTGTCAAAATCCATCACAAGGGATTCCAATTCAGACTTAAATGACAGCGTAATTACTTTTTCTTCCGCGATACTCGAAAAGCTATTGGTGATGTATTTCACATAGGTAATAATATCGCTTTGAGTGTAGTTTAAAGTTAATTTTCCTTGCTCCAATTTGGCTAGATCTAACATCTGGTTGACCAATTGAAGTAGATTGTTACTATTTTGTTCAATAGTGACCAAGGATTTCTTAACATCGTCACTTTTTGAAAATTGCGATTTAAGATTGGCAATGTAACCAAGAATAACCGTTAGAGGTGTTCTGAATTCGTGCGTGATATTTGTAATAAATCTGGATTTTAAATCATCTAAATCTTTCAATCGTTTGGACTCTTGCCCTGCAATTTGGCGTTGCAAACTTATGCGGTAAAACGCATAGATAACACTCAAAAACAATAATAAGTAGATGGAATAAGCTAAAAAACTGCGATACCAAGGTGGAGAAACGTGTATTTCAATTTCCAAAGGAGGCTTTGTCCATAAGCTGTTTCTTGATTTTCCTTGAATCTGTAAGGTATAGGTTTTTGGAGATAGATTTAATAACTGGAGGCTATTTTTGTCCTCTAGTGTGTTCCAATCCTGATCGTCGGGTAACAATTTATAAACGTATTGGATGTTCCTATTTGGTCTGTAAGCTAATGAAGAGAAATTTAAATTCGTTGGAAAATCGTCATGATCTAAATGAATCCTATTTGAATTGACAATGCTTTGTTCTATGGAACTGGATGCACTCGGTGTCACATGCTGATCCTTTATTTTCAGATCAGTAAACGTTAATTGTCCTTCTTGGTCTAACTCACTAATGCGCGTAGGATCAAATATGTTTAAACCTTCTATGCCGCCAACATAAAGTTTCCCATTGGCTTTATTTTTAAAGATAGCACCTAAATTAAATTCGGTACTTTGGATGCCATCTTTGATATTGTAATTTGTAAATTCTTCATTCGAAACATTAAATCTGAAAAGCCCACCATTTGTAGTGAGCCATAAGTTATTGTCGTCATCTTCAGTGATGTTATAGACGAATGTATTGGTAAATCCATCGCGCTTACCAAAGCTTGTGAAACTATCAGTTTCTGGATCATATTTGTTTATGCCCTTTCGTGAGGCCACCCATAATTGTTCTGAACTATCAATAAAAGCACTCAAAACCCCTTTTGTAGATAACCCATCGGCTTCACTGTAGTTTTTGATGAGTTCAAATTGATTATTTTTTATTTTGAATTGACTCAATCCTTTTTGAGTGGTCATCCAATAATTTTTGTTTTCGTCTTGAACCATTGATAATGTGAATAGCGACGGAAACACTTCTGAACTATAATTTTCAAACTTCAGATCTAAGGAAGGTATATCTCCAACAAATTTTGAAAAGCCTGAATTAAAGCTAACAATCCAGATCTGGTTGTCACGATCTTGATAAACACTCCTCAAATTGTCATCTGGTAAAGCCCACTCGTTTTTGTAAGAGACAGGTATTTCTATGAAATTTGGTTGTAAAAGATTGAGATCTTTCAACGGAATAACATAGGCGCCTTTATTTGATACGAACCAAATATTGTGATCAGCATCTTTTGCAAAACCTCGTATGCGGTTATGCTCAGGAAATAGTTTGTAGCTATTTGGGTTTTGGTTATCTGAAATAATAAGTCCGCTTGATGTGCCGATAAATAAATAATCCTCAGTATCTATAACGGCAAAAACAGAGGGATTATCTAAATTGTATTTGTCCGTTGGTTGTTCAAATACGTCCTTGATATTTAGGCTGGTAATATCAAGATTGATATTGCCAATAAATAGTAGGTTGTCATCTTGGAATAAATCATTGATGCCATTAGAGTTGACCGTATTGGTGTCATATTTTTTGTCAGCTACGAATTGCTCCTTAATTTTGAATTGATTGTCCTCATGCGCTGCGACAATCAATCCAGAATTAGCCGTCCCTAAATAAAAAAGACCATGATGTGCTACAATATCGTTGATATCATAAACTGCGGCACCTTGATTGTTGATAATCTCAACAGCATTGAAGTTGGAGTCTCCCGCTTCTCGAGTAAAAAGACCCGTAGCTGTACAAACCCACAAGGTATTGTTAATGGTAGTTAGGTTATTTATGGGAGCATCAAATTCGGCAATGCGTTGATAGTTCAAGGTCATTTCAGAATCGATAGTCTGTTCGAGGTTGGCCGAGTAGACGAAGCCATCTTCTGTGCCAACAACGAGCTCATCGTTTAACGCAGTAATTCCGGTAATTTTGAGAGGGTAATCAGAAAGATAATCATCATACGAATAATTGAACTCATCTTTAATGAAAATCCCTTTATTGTAGTAAGAGGCGATCAGCAAGTTTTTATAACTCAGAAGCCTGTTACAATTGGCATCACTTATACCCATTTCAGAGATGGTCTCATAAATAGTATTGTAAACAAGGAGTCCGTTTTGACCTGTGCCAATATAAATATTCTCGTCTTTTGCTTGAATGGCTCCAATCCGATAACCTGAAATGTCAATATCACTCTCAGGATCTATTAAAGGTACCGAAAAGTCGTGACCGTCATATCTCACAACACCATCAGAAGTTCCCAACCAAATAAAACCGTTCTTATCTTTTGTAATACAATGAATAGTTTCTTGTGGTAGCCCTTCATTTAATCCATAATGGTCAAAAATAAGATTTTGGCCGTGCATCAAACCACTCCATAACATTGGGAGAAAAATAACTGCCAAAATCCGAATTCTCATAAATTTGGCGATAGATTTAGTTGTGGACATACCTAGTTAAGATGAATCTAAAATACTAAATTTTAAAAACTTGAGGTATCTAATGAACATTTTGATTTGCAATTTGTAAATTTCCGAAGAAAATATTTCGAATGAAAACATATGCCATTGCAATTCATGGAGGTGCTGGAACCTTGGTTAAAGGAATGATGACTCCTGAACTTGAAACACGCTACAAAAAAGACTTAAAACTTGCCTTAGAAGCTGGTTATAGTGTGCTAGAAAAAAACGGAACTGCTATTGACGCTGTTGAAACTGCCGTTAAGATTTTGGAAGACTCACCCTTGTTTAATGCAGGTAAAGGTGCCGTGTTTACTGCAAACGGATCTCATGAAATGGATGCGAGTATTATGGACGGCAACACTTTGAATGCAGGCGGTGTTAGTTTAGTGTCTGGGATTAAAAATCCCATTAGCTTAGCTCGTGATGTCATGGAAAAGAGTGAGCATGTTTTTCTAGCTGGAGAAGGTGCCATGACATTTGCGCAAGAGTTAAACTACACCATAGAAGATGCTGACTATTTTTATGACGAGTTTCGACATCAGCAATGGTTGGAAATAAAGGATACAGATGCTTTTCAGTTGGACCATTCAACAAAAAAAGATGCCAAGTTTGGAACTGTAGGTGCTGTGGCTTGTGATCAAAATGGCGATATAGCTGCAGCCACTTCTACTGGTGGTATGACTAATAAAAAATGGGGAAGGGTTGGTGATTCACCAATGATTGGTGCTGGTAATTATGCTAATAATAAAACTTGTGCGGTCTCCTGTACAGGAAGCGGCGAGTTTTTTATTAGAGGTGTTGTGGCCTATGATGTTGCCTGCCTAATGGAACACAAAGGATGGTCGGTTAAAAAAGCTTCGGAAGAAGTCATACATCATCGTATAATGGAATTGGGAGGTGATGGTGGTTTAATCGCTGTAGATCGAGAAGGACGAGTTGCCATGCCTTTTAATACGGAAGGCATGTATAGAGCGAGTAAAACTTCCGATGGTGAGGAAATCATTGCCATTTATAAATGATGTTTTCTGAATTTGTAGATCTGATGAAATGGGAAGAGATATAAAATAAATATCCAAGCAAAAATTACATTGACTTGAAACAATAAGGCTCGTTCGTTATATAGGATACAATAGATAAGAATATCACTAAATAATAGTAAGGTGTAAAAATTTGGGGTGTAAAGCATTAAATTTTTTAAAGCCTCGTGATTGGTATAGGTATTTTGATTGGTTTCTAGGGTTAGCCAATGGGTGTTTTCGGTGTCATTAGGAAGCCATTGTTGCTTTTTGTCCACATCCAATAAGGTCATGAATTTTTTCAATCCGCTCATGGTTTTTGAATTGAAATGAACGATCATTTGTCCTTTAGGAAAATTTAAAAAAGCCAGTAATATGATGATCAAGGATTCTATAAAATGTCCGAACCGAAATGATGTCAAGGTAAATAATCCGACGTGAAAAATAATGATGAACCAAACCGCAAAATTCCTTGTCTTTTTAAATAATAGTAATATGCCAATCAGAAACTCTGTCGAAATGGCTACGGCAGACAGAAATTTGGCTGTTGACATTTCGGCGAAATGTTGTGAGGTTTTTAGATATAAATGATTTTGTCGTGCCACACCTAACCAATTGTCCATAAACGCGCCAGACCACCAATCTGGGTCTAAAGATTTATTTAATGCGGCTCCCAGATAAACGATACTCAATTGATAGATTAATAAATATGGTGGCTGCTTATGATTCGTCAGTCCAGCCAAAAATAGTGCACAACCACAAATAACGACATGGTTATAGAACATTGGTTTTGAAGCTAAGGTTGTCATAAGCACAATCAAACCAATAACAATGGCAGATGTTCGCACTTTTATATTGAACATCAAGGTCATTGTAAATAGTACAAATAGCGTTCTAGAAATAAACTTGAAAACATTGGGATACGCATGAAATTTATCTAATTCTTGGATGAATGGGATGAAAGGATCTTCCATCTTAAAGAAGAAATGATGAATACACAGAAGCATCACCAGGAGCTTACACATAAGCAATACATTGGGATGCATTTGGGTACCTTCAAATTGAAATGGCCTAGCTAAGTGTTTTCTTAAATTATTAGTTCGATTCATTGTAGATCCAAGTTTGTTCTGGATGACCGTTGGTTGCATATATTAGGGTGACTTCAGCATGATCATTCTTGCCGTAGCTGCGCTCATATTGACGAATAAGTGAAATGATGTTATGAATCGAGCGTTGTTCCCAACCTTTCATTTTATAATGGTAACGGTCTGATGCTTCTTCACTTGATAAAGTTCGTCCGTTAATAGTAACGAGTACCTCAAATTTTGTGTGGCTGTCATAAGGAGCCCAACAAAAAAACCGTTCAGGAACAAATCGCGCATAAACGATGCCTCCTATTTGCAATAGCAGAAAACAAACACCTATAAAAAATCGAATTTTCATAAGATGCTAATGTATTGTATCTCAATACTTAATTCAAAAAAATTAGATGAACGGTGCTTCTATTGGAAGAACGTCTACTTTCTTTTTCTTGATATTAAAACGGTCACCATTGGAAAGGATATGCATCTTTAAATTGGTCAAGGACATAGGAGTTCCCTTTTGAAGAATTCCATGGTTATTATGTTTGATTTTTCGACCATCAAACACAATGACCATGCCCGAACCTATCACTTCAAAAGAATTGTTTTTGATGATCAGACCTGTGTCTTCAGCTAGACCAAGCCCTATGCGTTTTGGGAATTGAGCAACGGCTTCAGAGATGCGACCAAACCGACCGCGTTTAATAAAATGGGTATCTATGATTAAACTCGGAATTAAACCTAAGCCTTTATACATTTTTACAGCGCCTTTAATAAAAGATTCACTGGCACTTCCACCAGCGATCATATGCTTGGCCATCGCCATGGCTCCTGCACTTGTTCCAGCAATGACGAAACCTTCTTCTTTCTGATAGCGTTCTTGTAAAATTTTGTGGATTTTAGTGTCACCAATTTTATTGGTGATTTTTGATTGGTCTCCTCCTGAGAACATGACACAGTTGGCAGACTTGATCAATTCTATAGTCTCAGGTTCTTCAGCGTCAGACTTACTTCTAATATCTAATACAGTCACATCATTGCAGCCAAGAGTGGAAAAAGCTTCTAGATAATTAGCACCCACTTCTTTTGGGATACTAGAGGCCGTAGGGATAACAACAATCTTGGCGTTATTGCCACCAGATTCCTTTACGACATGAAAAAGAATGCCTTCTTCAATAAACTCTAAAGTGTATTGTTCATTATCTTCAATGCCCTTATCTTCATTTCCACCTATGGGTATAAGTGTGCCTTTTGCCTTCTGCATAAATTCAATCTAATTTTGATATTGGACAAAAATAAGCTAATTTTTTTATTGAAAATGTCTATATTTATAATCTTTCACCCATAAAAACCAACCCTATGGAAATACGCAGTATCAATGCAATGAGAGGCCCTAATTACTGGTCTGTACGTCGACATAAATTAATTGTAATGGTTTTAGACCTTCAAGAAATGGAGGAATTACCATCTAACAAAGTCGATGGTTTTTATGATCGGTTAAAGGCTATGTTTCCTGGGATGTACGAACACCGATGTTCTGTAGGAACACCAGGTGGTTTTTTTCAGCGTGTTGAGGAAGGAACTTGGATGGGACACATTATCGAGCATATTGCATTGGAGATTCAAACACTTGCTGGAATGGATGTTGGTTTTGGTAGAACACGAGGCTATGGTGAAGAAGGGGTATACAATGTGGTGTTTGCTTACATGGAAGAATCCGTCGGACGATATGCGGCTAAAGCATCAGTAAAAATATGTGAAGCATTGATTAGTGGTGAAGATTATGATTTAAGCGACGATATTCAAGAAATGCGAGAGTTACGTGAAGCCGATCGATTGGGTCCAAGCACTGGATCAATTGTTCAAGAAGCTGAGGCAAGAGGCATCCCTTGGATCCGATTGAATAAGTATTCACTTTGTCAATTGGGCTATGGAGCCAATCAGAAAAGAATACAGGCAACAGTTACAAGTGAAACCAGTAGTATTGGTGTTGAACTTGCCTGTGATAAAGAAGACACCAAATATTTATTGGAACAGGCTGAAATTGATGTACCAAGAGGTGATATTATCAGACGTGAACGCAGTCTAGAAGAGGCTTGTCGTTATGTGGGATATCCTTTAGTGATTAAGCCTATAGACGGAAATCACGGAAGAGGAATTACGGTAAATATTCAGAATTATGATGATGCCTTAATCGCTTTTAGACAAGCCAAGGAAAGTTCCAAAAGTGGCGCTATCATCGTCGAGAAGTTTATCGTTGGCGCAGATTACAGACTATTAGTAATTAATCACAAATTGGTAGCTGCAGCCTTGCGTTCACCTGCGCATGTGATTGGTGATGGGAAGTCCACAGTTCAAGAACTCATAGATAAAGTAAATGAAGATCCTAGACGTGGCTACGGACATGAAAATGTTTTGACGCAAATCTCTGTGAATGAACTGACAAAAACCATCATCAAAGATGCTGGTTATACCTTGGATTCGGTGATAGATGAAGGGGAACGATTAATTCTAAAAGACACGGCAAACCTAAGTACTGGAGGGACGGCAGAAGATGTCACTGATATTGTGCATCCGGCCAATGTATCGATGGCAGAGCGTATTTCAAAAATCATCGACTTGGATATTTGTGGTATCGACATAATGACCACAGATATTTCCCAACCACTGTCGGAAACTGGAGGCGCAGTACTAGAGGTTAACGCTGGTCCTGGTTTTAGAATGCATCTTGCGCCAACAACTGGGTTGCCTAGAAATGTCGCGGCACCTGTTATAGATAAACTCTTTCCACAAAAAGGAGATACGGGACGTATTCCAATTGTGGCCATTACGGGAACCAACGGTAAAACGACCACCTCAAGATTAGTGTCACATATCGCTAAAATGAAAGGCTATCGCGTAGGATATACCACGAGTGATGGTGTGTACATCCAGAATAGATTATTGATGACAGGCGATTGCACAGGTCCTGCAAGTGCAGAGTTCGTATTGAAGGATCCAACGGTCAATTTTGCCGTATTAGAATGTGCTAGAGGTGGCTTGTTAAGAGCTGGATTGGGCTTTAAAAAATGTGATGTCGCTATTGTGACCAATGTGGCAGCTGATCATTTAGGGTTGAAAGGGATTCATACAGTCGAACAATTAGCCAAAGTAAAAGGTGTAGTTCCAGAGACGGTTCTACCAGATGGCTATGCGATTTTAAATGCTGATGATGATTTAGTTTATGATATGCGTAGAAGTGTTAATTGTAATGTAGCGTTGTTTTCAATGGATGAGCATAATCCAAGGATCAAAGCACTTCAGCGCCTACACGGTATTACTGCTGTTTACGAAAATGGCTATGTGACTATTTGTAGAGGTGAATGGAAAATGCGAATCATGAGAGTTGAGGATATTCCATTAACCTACGGAGGGAAAGCAAAATTTATGATTCAAAATGTCTTGGCAGCTGTTTTGGCGGCTCATGTTCAAGGAATTAGTATTGAAGACATGAAAGCTGGATTAGAAACCTTCATTCCGTCTGCATCGCAAACGCCTGGCCGACTTAATTTATTTGAGTTTAATGATTTTACCATTCTCTTAGATTATGCGCATAATCCTGCAGGCATGCGAGCATTACAGAATTTTACTAATGAGCTTGAAGCTACTGTTAAAGTGGGAATTATAGCTGGAATTGGTGATAGACGCGTGGAAGATAATAATGAAATGGGAAGTATTGCTGCGGAAATGTTTGACGAAATAATTATTAGACAAGACAAACGATTGAGAGGTAAAACTGAAGAGGAGCTCATAAAAATGCTTGATGATGGTATAAAACAACATGATCCAAATAAAAAAACGACGATCATTCCATCAGAAAAGGAAGCCATAATTTACGCGGTCAAAAATGCCGTTAAAGGATCTTTAATCATCTTATGCAGTGATGTCATTCCGGATGCCTTAGATTTAGTTAAGCAACTGAAGGAACAAGAATCACAAGGTAGTTTGAGTTTTAGTTAAGAAAATGACAAAAAAAAATCCGAAATTAATATTTCGGATCTTAATGATATGATTTAAAGTTTAGCACAATCTCACAGTTTTTACCTTGATTTGTAAACTCTTTCTGTAAGCTTTAACACTTATAATATCAGTGCTTTTCTTTCTGTTAATTTTTAATACTTGAGCTCTTGCAGCCGAATTAGATGTTGTTTTTGTCTCTACCTTTTCAGTTGCAACCGCATTTTCGATTAGGATATCATTTGTTTGAGTTTTGATATCAGCATTTGAATTCTGTCCTATCGCAAGGATAGGTAATAATGTAAACGCTAAAATTGTAAATACTTTTTTCATAATCGATGAGGGTTTTTAGTTTTAAACTCATGTCAAAGAAACACAACAATTGGAGCGAAAATGAATTTTTTAGACAAAACCGATTGAATTCTAGTTAATATGAATTCGTTCGTAAAAAACATCGATGAAATACACAAAATGGGCTCGTAGCCCAATAAAATCGTTACAGATTAAATGACAGATTATTCAGATAATAAGTTCGCAAACGTCTTTGATAAACAAAAAGCTAATCAATATGAGGTAGGTAATACGAGTTATAAAACACGTATTAAAAAGTTGAAAGCCTTAAAATATGCGCTTGAAAAAACATATAGGCAAGCCTTACGCGATGCCATGTACAAAGATTTTAAAAAACCTCAAGTTGAAGTCGATCTCACTGAAATCTATTTGGTGGTTAAGGAAATCAAATATGTGTGTTCAAATTTAAAAACTTGGTTAAAAAAAGAAAAGGTTGAAACACCATTAACATTGTTAGGCACGACATCTTATATTACATATGAACCTAAAGGCGTTTGCTTGATCATTTCTCCTTGGAATTATCCCATAACATTAACATTTGGTCCATTAGTGTCTGCAATAGCTTCAGGGAATACTGTGATTCTCAAGCCTTCTGAAATGACACCAAACACGTCGGCAGTTATGGCTGAAATGGTAAGCGAGTTATTCAAAGAAGATGAGGTTGCGCTCATAGAAGGAGAAGTGGAAGTATCTGAAGAGTTATTAAAACTACCATTTAATCATATATTTTTTACAGGTTCTCCTCAAGTAGGAAAAATTGTGATGTCTGCAGCAGCAAAACACCTATCCTCTGTTACTCTAGAATTAGGCGGCAAGTCGCCAACCATTATCCACGAATCAGCGGCCATTGAAAATGCCGTCAAGAATATTGTTTGGGGAAAATACTTGAATGGAGGGCAAACCTGTATAGCACCAGATTATGTCTTGGTACATGAGAGTGTTAAAACAGCATTTATTTCGGCATTCAAAAAACAAGTAACAGATTACTATACAGAGCATGTTAAAACATCGACATCTTTTTGTAGGATTGTGAATAAAAGACACTTCGAACGATTAGCGGCGAGCATTGAGGATGCTAAAGAAAAGCAAGCAAGCGTTGAATTTGGTGGTCACTATGATGCGTCTGATAATTATATCGCGCCAACATTGATATCTGATGTACCTGAATCTGCCACATTAATGCAGGAGGAAATATTCGGTCCTATTCTTCCAGTAAAAACGTATCAAACAATTGATGAGGTCATTCAGTATGTCAATTCTAAAGAAAAACCTTTAGCCTTATATATCTACGCTAAAAAAAAGAATGTGGTGCGTACAATTATAAATCAAACTCGTGCTGGCACGACTTGTATTAATAGTAATGCTATTCAGTTTTCAAATCATTATTTGCCGTTTGGTGGTTCCAACAATAGTGGCATTGGAAAAGCCCATGGGTATTTTGGATTTAAGGAGTTTTCTAATGCGCGATCTGTATTAAAAAAGTATGCACCAGGTCCTTTAAATTTGCTGTTTCCTCCTTATACCAATTTCAAAGAGACACTTGCAAAGCTTTCGATTAAATGGTTCTAATAAAAAAAAGCCGCTCCCTACAAACGACTTTTTTCTCAAAAACATAATTGACATCAACTATTAATCGTCAATTAATTTCATTATTTCTTAATTGCAACGGTGGTTGCTGTTGTTGCGTCGTTTTTGTTTTCCAAAGCAGAAAGTCGCGCATCAATATCTTTAAATTGTTGTAATTGAAGTTTCAATTGATCATTTTCATTTTCGAGAAGTAGCACCTTTTGTTTTAATTCTTTGATAGCTTGTACGAACAACGCATCATAATCACCATAGGCAGTTTGATAGTAGCCGTTATTGTCCATCGTTACCTTACTAGGAAAAACCTCCATCAGTTCTTGGGCGATAAAACCATATTGGATGTCTTCAGAGCGCTCTATACCTGTTTGAGTGTCATTCCATTCGTAGGTAACACCACGCATCTGACTTATTTTATCTAAGGCGGTTATGCCCTCAATGGTCTGGATATTCTTCTTCAACCTGCGATCACTATTGGCCAACCAGTTGCCTGCCGTAGTTTTGGAAGCATTCCCATTAACTTCTAAGGTGTTTGTACCAGGTGTTCTCATGATCCCGACTCTTCCATTTCCTGTGGCGACAACAACATTTCCAGCTGAGCTATGAAATAGGTTGAAGCGATTATCGGTGAGTGTATTATCCGCGCGACCATATAAAGTCCAGTAATTAGTAGTCTCTATTGAATTATTGAAATTTAATCTAGCACCATCGTTCGCTGCTGTTTCAGTAATTTCTAGTTGGGCGACCGTTCCTGTACTATTCGATTCAATATCTACTGAACCATCAGGTGTATTGGTGTTAATACCAATTCTGTTTAAACCTGCATCTAACAAAAACATATTGGCTGACCCAATAGATTCAATTCTAAAATTGCGATTCAAACCTTGCTCATTAAATATGAACTGAGTATTCGTGTCAAGGTCTACTGAAACATTTCCATTTTCCCTCAGTAAAAATCGAGCATCATTACCATCATCTATCATTTGTGCGAGAATCATACCAGCTGTGTTTTCATCACGCCAATAGAGATCGCCTCCCAATACGGTATCACCATTATCCAATACCGTTAGTTTATTGACGCCTGCATCTTGAATGTTCAAATCACCGTTGCCACTTAAGTTAAAGTTGAGTGCATTATTGGCTTGATTGACAGTAGTATTCTGAATTAACGTACCACCCAATCGAACATTATTTCCAACTTCGTTGAGACCATTACTTGCCGTTGTGCTTTCTCCAGTAATGGTATTAAAAGAGAGGGTTCCTGCACCATTCGTGACCATCACTTGTCCGTTTACACCATCCGTTATTGGCAAATTATAACCATTGGCTGCTGTTGTACCAACGTAAACGCGACCTAGAAAATAGCCTGCTCAGCCATTACTGACATTCACATTGTTGTAAGTACCATAATGCGTACCTCCAGCGGCATTGGCAAAGTCGTTAAAGGTTCCATATTTATTACCTGTTCCTGTGGCTCCACCTAAAAATGTGTTTCTTGAGCCATAATAATTACCATTAGCACTATTATCAAAGGAAGTATAAGTCCCATTCATACCATCCGATCCAGGTGTACCATTAGTAAATGCATTTCGCGTTCTTGTAGTTTCGTCCGCCGTAGTTGGTTCCTGAAATTCGTTATAAACGCCATATACATTGTTTGCACTAGGCGTTCTCATACCGTTGTAAACACCATATTCATTTGCAGTACCGTTATTATCCAAATTGTTAAAAACCCCAAATTGAAAGTTGGAAGGAGCACCATTGATATAGTTTCTGGTTCCATATTGATTCCCGTCAGCAGAGCTTGTGATACGATTGAATATTCCGTACTTCTGACCTGTTCCAGCACCATTAATATCTGTGAATACACCGTGACTTCTTCCTGTGCCTGATCCTGTTTTTTCAATAAATATACCTGAAGTTTCGGCTGCTGAATTATCTGATTTATCTATGGAAATACCATACAAAGTACCGTTGGCATTTTCTAATATATCTAAAGGGTAATCTGCTGTGCTCTTGCCAATAGCTACATGGCCTTGCGTATAAATATCGTCGGTAATGGCATCTGGTTTATTGGTTGCGTTTTCTTCGTACCAATCGATTTCATCGGTAACAGTAATTAAGGAAGATACATCTACAAAATTTATCTGTCCTGAGCCATCCGTTGCCATAATCTGTCCGTTTGATCCATCGGATAAGGGTAAATTATAACCGTTAGAAGCAGTACTTCCTACATATAATCTTCCTATGAAGAATCCGGCCCAATTGTTACTGCCTCCAGCTGAGCTACTTATTTCAGAATATACGCCATATTTGTTACCACTGCCTGTTCCATTCATAAATAAACGACTTCCATAATAATTGGCTGAGCCAGTTCCTATGACATGAGAATAGGTGCCGAATTTATTACCAGTTCCTGATCCTCCAACAAAATTTCTAGTACCATACTGCTCGCCACTTCCACCAGAGCTCATGGAATTATTAGTTCCAATTTTTTCACCAGAACCTGATGACATATACAAGTGGTTGTAAGTACCTGTCATGTCACCATTCCCTGCACCATTAATCCTATTGGCTACACCTGTTCTATCACCTGCGGAATTGTTAAAAAATGTATTCTCTATACCTTGCTGATGACCGTCTACATTGATTGTAAAAGCCGATCTATATGCTGTTTTTGTTGCTGTACTGGTTGTCAAAGAACTGTATCCATTGAAAACACCGTAGCTAGCCGAACTGCTTGAAGGTCTATTACTCAATACTAAAGTATAATCCTTATTGGATGAAATATCCAGTTTTCCTAAAGGAGGAGCTAATCTTCCTAGACTTATTTCTTCGGTAATTCCATCGGAAGGGTATAAATAAGTCCCTGCATCAATCCATTTGGAACCTTTTATAGCTACCCAATCTACTACGGTTTGATCCCAAAAATAAAACCCTCTAGTATTACCTGGTATGTCCCCATTTAAAAACACTAACATCTCATCCTGTGCAGCAGTTGGATTTACAGATGGAAAGTCGTCAACCCTAGGGATGAGGATCCCATCATCGTTGGCGGGATTGGTGACATTACTTGCCGAAATATCCAATGTCGCCTGTGGTGTGGTGTTGCCAACACCAACCTGAGCTTGAATGCCATAGCATGTTAAAAAAATAAGTAAGCCAAATAAAAGTTGATTTGCTTTCATAATGGTATGTTTTTGAGACGAATTTTAGTGGCAATAACGTTGTGGGAATGTAGAGGTGTTATTGGTAAATGCGTTTAAAAGTCTGATTAATAGCTAGTTAAAACTAGTTAAAAACGAAGACTCCTAATTATTTTTTTAGTGAATGGCTAAAGTTTTTTAGTGAGTGCAGATGGTCTGTTTTTATTGACGCTTTAATTTACTCATGACCAAGCTTTTTTGAGTAGCACTCAATGGAATAGGTTCCGTTTTTAAGAATAACTTATTGTTCTGAACCGCATCAACTTGATTGATATTGACCACGTAGGAGCGATGTGTTTTTACAAACTGATCACCCTTTAGCTCTTCTAACATATGTTTTAAAGTATGCGGTACCAGGTGAGTGCGGGTGGTGGTATGGACATAGCAGTAATTGTCAAATGCTTTTAGGTAAAGAATATCGTTTAAGTTCACCCGATACATGCGTCCGTCAGATTTTAAGGTGATAAACTCTGGATTTTTTGAGATATGATGGTGCCAAGCTAAATCTAACTGACTTCTTAAGCTGTGCTCTGTAAAAGGTTTAACAATATATCCCAATGGGTTGGTCAATTTCATTCGATTAATAGTCTGTGGATCTGTTTGTGATGTTAAATACACGTAGGGTATTTGTTTATCATCTAATATTTCGGCTAAATCAACACCATCTTGCTGTCCATTGAGCTGAATGTCTAACAAAATTAAGTCCGGATGAATTGCTTCTATGTCTTTTATTGCCGAGCCGTAATCGTCGGCATCGCCCGCAATCTCATAACCATTCTTTCTAAGAGCAGTTTCGATAGTAGACACAATCAACGGTTCATCCTCTACAATATATATCCTTGGTGTTTTCAATAGGTGTTTTTCAGTTTAAAAGATAGAGGTTATCAGGTTGAATCGCTTAAAAAATTAGTGAGTTGTGTCTTTTTTTTAGTGAAATTTACGACAAAACTTTAAAGTTAGAAATACTGAGAATGGCTTCAGTGCCTTCCGAAGGAACTGAGTTATATTTGAGATCCGCTTTTAATTGCTTAGAAAGCGCTTTCATTAGTGTAATTCCAAATGATGTTTGTTTAATGTCTCCTTCAAACCCTTTTCCGTTGTCAATGACCTTAAGAACTAGCTGTTGGTTTTCTTTTGAAAAATGAATGTGAATAGTTTTGTCGTGTTCAATTCCTTGGAACGCATGCTTGATCGTATTCACAATCAATTCATTTAATATAAGGCCTAATGGCGTGATTGTCTCAATATCCAAAACTAAAGATTCAATATTTAGATGATAGGTAATAGGCTCGCCTTCAAATTGGTGGCTTTCGAAAATATCATTCACGAGATCACTGATGTATTCTTTGGCGTCAATACCAACCAATTCGTCCTTGTTGTAAAGCTTTTGGTGCACGAGAACCATGGACCTTACTCTATTTTCAGCTTCCTTAATAGCAATTTTAGCTTCTTTATCTTCGACATTTTCAGATTGAAGATACAACAGACTAGATACGATTTGAAAGCTGTTTTTAACACGATGGTGCGTTTCTTTTAAAAGCACATTTTTCTCATCAATTGTGGCTTCTAAAAGTGATTTTTGTTTGGCTAACTGCGTGTTCTTTTTTCTGTTTTTATAAAAGAAGAACCCTAATACTACTGCTAAGAGGAGTCCAGATGCTGCTAAATATGAATAGAGTTTACTTTCATTCTCTTTTGCTTTTAGTTCCAATGCATTTAGTTCTTGCGTTTTGTTGAACTCATACTGCATCTCTTGTTGTGTCTGTTTTTTAATGGTGTTTTCATTAAAAATGGAATCATTAGTCTTCGTTAACAATTGATAGTTTTCTAAGGCTTTGTCAAAAGTTCCTGTGGCTTCATATGCTTTTGTTAGGCACTCACAAGCATCAGAAATTAATTCTAAGTCGCCATTTTCTAGAGCTAAGGTTTTTCCGTTTTCACAATCTTCTATAGCAAGATTAAATTGTTCAGTTTCTAGATATAAATTCCCTCGATAGTTTTTTGCAATGATCAGGTTCTCTTTGATATCATTGGTCTCATAGTAGTCATGGGCTAGATTTAGTTGTTCAAGTGCGTTATCATACTGTCCCATTTTGGACAGTGCATTGCCAATGTTTAAAACAGAACTCATGACAAATCGCATAGGTGCCTTACCTTTTTCTTTAAGCACTTTCCCATCTTGAAATAACGTTAAGGCCTCTTGAAATTGTCCTCTATTTAAGAGTAACTCTCCTTTATTGGAAATGATAATGCCTGCATTTACGAAAGACTTCAATGCCATAGCCGATTCATAGGCATTGTTATAGTAGTCTAGTGCTTTGTCGAACTCTTCCATTTGGTTGTAGTAGTTCGCTAAAGAATTATTTAAAACTAAACTTTCCCCTTTGAACTTGTAGCGTTGCTCTTCATCAAGCTTTAGCGTGTCAATATTGTCTAATGCACGTTTGGAATTGAGCATGGTAGCTAGTGCCAACGCAATGTTTCCTCTTTTGCGATACACACCACTTTTTGTCATAAGGTTGGAAGCTCTTAGAAAGGGCATTGTTTGATCATTAACGTATGATAACGATCTGTCTAAATAAATTTCAGCGGAGTCCAACTCACTATTATAATAGAAATAATTACCTAAGGAATAATAAGAATTGGCAAATAATTTAGGGTCTTGATAGGTTTCCGAAATGGCTATAGCCTTGTCAATTAAAACGCGCGACTCTTTTGAGTACCGAAACCTGCCAGCATTACTCGTTAATGTTCTAATTTTTTCGAAGTTATCCTCCATAGAATCAACGGAAGTGAGCAAAGAATCAATGACGGCTTTTTGAGAATTAGCCGACGTTTGTGCCTGAAGTGAAAGTGAAAAAATGACTAAACTAAAGTAAAGGTATTTCAAATTTCAAGTATTTAAAAAGTTAGATATATTAAAGTAATCATTTTAAGATTTATTAAAATAATCGGATTGTATCTGTTCATTTTTACCATCCTGATATTTGGTCATACTAAACCATTGATGAATAGAATAACTGCCAGTTTCTCCTTTTTTGTTAACTGCAATATAGCCAACTTGAAAATCCTTGTAATTGCTATTGGGTTTATTCACAATGCGTCCTATCGCTTCTTCACAAGCTGCTTGAGGTGATTTACCTTGTCGCATGAGTTCAACAACTAAAAAACTACCAACTGTTTTAACCACTTCTTCACCCAATCCAGTAGCAACGGCTGCGCCAATTTCGTTATCTACGAATAATCCAGAACCAATAATTGGAGAGTCTCCCACACGGCCTCCCATTTTATATGCAAGACCACTTGTAGTGCATGCTCCTGAAATATCACCATTTTTATCTATGGCTAACATGCCTATCGTGTCATGATTTTCAATATTAATTATTGGTTTGTATTTCGCTTCTACTTTCCATTTTTCCCAAGCTTCTTTAGAAGCATCTGTTAATAAGTCTTCAGCTTCAAACCCTTGAGATAGCGCAAATTGTTTCGCGCCTTCTCCAGCAAGCATTACATGAGGTGTATCTTCCATCACTTTTCGTGCAACAGAAACGGCATGTGTAATATTCTGTAGATAAACGACAGATCCACAATTACCATGTTTATCCATAATACAGGCATCTAAAGTGACGTTTCCATCACGATCTGGAAGTCCTCCTTTGCCAACAGATTGACCTTTTTCGTTGGCCTCCTCCACGCGGCAACCTTGCTCAACAGCGTCCAGTGCGTTACCGCCAGCTTGAAGAACTTCCATCGCTTTAGCTGTCGCTGCTTCCACATGCCAGGTCGCAATGACTAATGGTAAAGTAGCTTCGGAATTGTCACCCATAGCTACAGATTCAGCCTTAGCTTCTTCAGATGTAGCTTCTACACAATTTGTGAGTGTTGAGCCAACGGCTATACCAACTCCAGTTAATGAGGCATTTTTAATAAAGTGTCTGCGTTTCATGTGCGTTTTAATTTATTTGATTGAGATTTCATCTACAAAAATCCAACTTCTTCCATCATCAGGAAATCCTAGATGCCATTCTGGAAGTTCTCCCATTTTTTTAGCTTTTATTTTTATATAGCGAAAGTTTTCAGACGGAATGTCGAAGGTCATTGTTTTAATATTGGGCTCATCAATTTTACTGGCAGCATCTATTTCAATATGATCAATAAGCTGAAATTCCTTACCATCTTTCGATGCTAAGCATTCTACAGCCGTTGGATAAAAGATCCATGCACCTTGGTCTTGTAAAAAATTTAAACTCACTTGTTTTATGGGTTTTAGGCTTCCTAAATCGACGGTGGCCACAACATCCTCATTCCAGTACCCTTGCCATGTCCCTGTTCTGAAATCTTGGGTTCCTATGATACCATCAATGAGTGCATCATTCCCTCCAGCGTTATATTGGTTGGCATATTCGGTATCTAACTTGATAGATAGATTTGGATCTATTTTATAAAAGTGTGTTTCTACAGTGGCACTTTTAATTTGGTGCTTTTCAGCATACACTCGTAATGTCGCAGGCTCTGAAATAGTTATCGGTTTTTCATAGGCTGAAAATTCAGCATCATCCAAACTGTAATAAATAGAAGCTTCGCGGTCTACATTTTCTAAATAAACTTCTGTCTGACCTTTAAAAGCCACATCGCCTTTTGCTATAAATGGCACTGGAGTAATCAGATGCTCTTCAATGTTAGTCATTGGTTCCTCGTTGTGACGGCTTCCCCAAATAGCGGGTGTATTAGTCATCACAAACTCAAGAGTGCCACCATTGATGATGTCCTTATGCTGAATAACTGTTTTTCGAAGTGGTTCTCCATTGAGAAGAACAGATTCCACATATTTATAAGATTGACTCAATTGATGCGCTATAATTTTAAATTGCTTACCATTTTCTAATTGAATTGTCGCTTCGTCAAAAAGAGGAGTCCCAATAACATAATCGTTAGATCCTGGTGTCACTGGATAAAATCCTAAAGATGAAAACACATACCAAGCACTCATTTGGCCACAATCTTCATTGCCAGAAATGCCATCCGGCGAATCTTTGTAAAGCTCGGTTAGAATTTGATGAACCTTTTCTTGTGTTTTATGAGGTTTATTGACAAAGTTATAGAGGTAGGCCATATGATGGCTAGGCTCATTACCATGTGCATATTGACCAATAAGACCTGTGATATCGGCCTGATTTCTACCCGAGGTTTCAGTTTCAGCCGTAAATAACTTATCTAGCTGTGCTTCTAGTTGTGCTTTCCCTCCTAAAAGCGTCATAAAGCCCGAAATGTCTTGTGGAACATAAAAACTATACTGCCAAGAATTGGCTTCCGTGTAATTAAAATTTACCTCATAAGGATCGAAAGGTGCAAACCACGTATTCCGAAAACGGCCACGCATAAATTGAGTTTCAGGGTCGAAGACATTTTTATAGTACTGCGCTCTTTTGCTAAATGTTTCATAAACATCCATTTTTCCCATCGCCTTTGCCATTTGGGCAATGCTCCAATCATCATAGGCATATTCTAAGGTTTTAGATACCGATTCGCTTTCTTCTTCTACTGGGATGAAACCAAACTTTTTATAAGATTTAAGGCCTAACTTATCTCGTGTGGCAGAATGTACCATAGCTTCCAGTGCTTTATCAACATCGTAAGCTCTGAGTCCTTTCATATAGGCGTCAGAAATCACGGGAACCGCATGGTAACCTATCATACAGCCTGTATAATTACCGCTTAAATCCCATATGGGCATGATTCCACCTTCATCATATTTAGCTAAAAACGTATTGATAAAGTCATTGGTTCGTTCCTGTTCGATAATGGTATATAATGGATGTGCGGCACGATAGGTATCCCAGAGGGAAAAAACAGTGTAATAATCAAACGCGTCTGTTTGATGAATATTCAAGTCCATGCCTCGATAGCGACCGTCTACATCTTGATATAAGTTTGGTGCCAACATAGTATGGTATAATGCTGTGTAGAAATTGGTTTTATATGCTGTATTTTCAGAACTGACCTTAATTTTTTGAAGTTGGCTTTCCCAGGTGTTTTGTGCTTCGTTTTTTATAGCATCAAAAGAAGCATTACCTATTTCCTGTTGCAGATTATTCTTTGCTCCAGTTTCATCAACAGCTGAAATACCAATTTTCACAATCAGTGGTTCGTTATTAGGATTTTCAAATTCAATCGCTGCTTTCTTGCTTTGATATTTATAATTTTTAGACACAATTTCATCATGATCTTCATAAACGATTGACTTGATAGGTTGCGAAAATTGGATGGTGTAAAAGAGTCTTTGGTCTGTAGCCCAAGCCTTGGAATGTCTGTAACCAGAAATAGTTGAATCGTTATCTTTCTTGATTTTATACTCTAATAATTGATCTCTATGGTCTAAATCTAAAATAACAAATTGCGACGTAGAAGAAGGATACTGATATTTATGTATACCACTCCTTTGCGAAACCGTTAATTCCACGTCAATGTTCGTACTATCCAAATGCACTTTGTAAAAACCTGGTTCGGCGATTTCATTATCATGAGAAAAATGATCACGGTATCCTGGCTGTTCATCACTGCCATTATTGAAATTGACCTTGTTGGTTGGCATCAACAAAATATCACCATAGTCACTAACTCCAGTACCACTAAGGTGCGTATGCGAAAACCCATAAATATATTCATCACTATAATGATAGCCAGAACAACCATCCCAGCCATCTAATCGTGTATCAGGACTAAGTTGCATCATTCCAAATGGCATTGTAGCACCAGGATAGGTATGGCCATGTCCTCCAGTGCCAATAAATGGGTTGACATAGGAAGTTAGGGCTTTGTCGTGATGATATGTTTCTGGGTTTGATGTAGAATTACAGTTGAACAGAATGAGTGATATAAAACTTACAAATGACAGATATTTCATGTACGATTTTTAATTTGATGGAAAAGATAGTAAATCTTAAGGTATCGTTAAATATATTTTATGGAATGAGTTCCTTTTTAAAATGAGTTATCTTTGAAAAAAGATTTTTTATGTACAGAGGAGTTATCCTTATTTTGATTTACATTCTTACTTCCGTTTACGCTTTTCAAGCCATTAAAACAATAAGCAAATCAAATGTCATTCAGTATATTTTTATTGGTGTAGCTGTACTCATTGCAGGGAATTTTATCTATCAATTTTTGGTGGGTTCTGAAGGTCGTGTTCTTAGTCCGTCCAAAAGTTATGCCTTCGGATTTTTATTGGCATTCATGTCTTTTAATCTTGTCGTTATACCCATATTAATTGGTGAAGATATCATAAGAGCCGTTTTAGGTTTGTATGACCGACTGGTGACCACAAAGGAAACGTTTTATTTACCCTCTAGGCGAAAGTTTATTAGTCAGATAGCCGTTGGGTTGGCAGCGATTCCTTTAGCATCATTGTTATATGGTATGTATAGGGGTAAGTACCGTTTTAGGGTCTTAGAATATGCACTGCATTTTGAGGATTTACCTGAAGCTTTTGATGGGTATCGAATTACGCAAATTAGTGATATCCACTCTGGAAGTTTTGACAATAGAAAGAAAATAGCCTATGGCATAGATTTGATTAATCAACAAGCATCAGATGTGATTATGTTTACAGGAGATATGGTCAATAATAAAGCAGACGAGATGTTGCCTTGGGCCGATTTATTTAGCCAATTAAAAGCAAAGGACGGTGTGTATTCCATTCTAGGGAATCATGACTATGGCGATTATATTGATTGGCCGTCACCTGATGCTAAGGCTCAAAATTTAGCAGATTTAGCCCATATACAAAAAACAATGGGTTATGATCTATTACTCAACGAAAGTCGCTATATCGAAAGAGATGGCCAACGTATTGCTATTGTTGGTGTTGAGAATTGGGGTAAAGGTGGGTTTAAAAAAGCAGGTGATTTAAAGAAAGCAGCTGAAGCCATAAGTCCCGACGATTTTAAGATTTTGCTCAGTCATGATCCAAGCCATTGGGATGAATGTGTATTGCATGACGATTATCATTATCATTTGACATTAAGCGGACATACGCATGGGATGCAATTCGGGATTGAAATTCCAGGTTGGGTAAAATGGAGTCCTGTGAAATGGCGATATAAGCATTGGGCTGGTATGTATGAGCAATTCAATAAATACTTAAATGTGAATAGAGGGTTTGGCTATCTTGGTTATCCAGGTCGCGTGGGTATTTGGCCAGAGGTAACTGTCATCACTTTAAAAAAAGGCTCAAATAATGCTTAATTGCAAGGAAATGTTATATTTGTAGTAACACATTTGACTTAAAACTTTAATGTATGTCAAAATTTGGGGAACTTATAGATGTCGATATTCCTGTTCTGTTAGATTTTTTTACTGAATGGAACGAACAATCTACAGCAATGCATCCTGTGATGAGAGATGTTGCCGCTGCTCTTGGTGACAAGGCAAAAGTCATTAAAATCGATGTTGATAAAAACAAGGAATTGGCCGAAGCATTGCGCGTAAAAGGCTTACCAACATTGATTATTTACAAAAATGGCGAAATGAAATGGCGTCATAGTGGCGAACAAGATGCCAACACTCTAATTGGTATTGTACAAGAGTATCTCTAAGCCATAGAGCTTTGTAAAGTTTTAAATTCAAAGCCTTTAGAAGTAAAGTGTTCCAAAACTTTCGGAAGGGCATACGCCATATTTTTTTTCGCCTTAATGCTGTCATGAAAAACAACAATACTTCCTTCTTTACTTTTTGAAATAACATTCTCTAAACAAGTCTTTTCTGAAATAGCTTGGTTCCAGTCAAATGATAGTACATCCCACATCACGATTTGAAATCCTAAAGCCATTAGTTGTTTGGCTTGTTTCGGTTTGATTCGGCCATATGGTGGACGAAAGAGTTTGCATTGGATAGGATGGTTCTTATGGCGTTTATTTATGATCATCTGAGTAGCTTCAACGTCCTGAATATAATCTTTGGTTGTTGTTCGCCAACCTTTTAAATGATGCTGCGTATGATTGCCAATGGCATGACCTTCGTTTAGGATATTTTGGAATATATCAGGATACTTTAGGATGTTTTCTCCGATACAAAAAAAGGTCGCCTTAGCATTAAAATCTTTTAATGTGTTTAAGGTCCAGTCGGTTATTTCTGGTGTTGGACCATCATCAAAAGTTAAAAATATTTCTTTGCGATTCGTTTCTATATCCCAAGTGTAATTGGGAAACATTTTTTTAGCCACTGAAGGCGTTTTAACTAGCGCAATTTTCACATTTTTAATTATTCAACACCAATGATAGTGTCTATTGTGTCTCTCGGAATATCTCTTTCTTCACGCGGTGGCGTGGCTTCAGCGTCATCTTCATCTGTGAAATGTTTAAAGAGTTTCAGGTAATTATTGAATTTCTCTGTTTCTTGCATGGCAAATTCCTTGTCATTATAGATGACCAAGATATCCACTAAATTACGATACCATTCAATATCGGTGACAATTTCATCCAAATAATGTGTTTGATTTTCGATAGAAAGCCCACTCCAATATTTTAATTTCTCTTGATATTTTCTAGCAACGTCGGTATAGAGTTTTCTAGCTTTTTCCTTATTTCCAATTTCGTAATACCCACTAATATATGGGTCTAACAATGTATAGAACCCAAACTTATCAACGGGCATTTTTTCCATAGCTAAATCGGCAATATTTTCAGCTTTATCTAATTGATCCTCTTGGATCAGTTGTTCTAATAATCGTGCTAAGTTGCCACGGTAGGTGATGCCGTTCTTACGCGTTTCAACATCGTGATAAATCTCATCACTACCGCTGTTACCCCAATCCCAAGACATGACTTTTTCGTACATCAAATCTGAGTCCACACGTCCCATATCAAACGGATTTGCTCTATCCACAGGTGTTTTTATAGGTACTAATTTATAGCAAAGACCATCCAATTGTAAATAATCCTTCATCCATATATAATCCTCATCACTAAAAGCACCACCCGTAAAATAGATAGGACGTTTCCAATCATTATTGGCGATGATATCTAACATTAATAAACGGTTTTTATAAAGACCGTTGTTCTTAATGGTAATATCTAAATAAGGTTCAATTTTATCTGCATCCTTAGGTTGTACAATACCATTTTCCAAGACGTTTTCTACATTAACAGGAACTCTGATATGGCTTGTTGGCATATAGTTAGAATTGAGTAATTGCTTCGGGTAAAGAGAGGTGTCTTCTCCCATCGCTTTCAGCGCATAACGCAGTTTGTATTTAGGGTCTTCACTCGACACAAAATCGACAAAATCTTTAATTAAAAAGGTGTCTCTCGTAATTTCATTTTTCATGATGTAATCCCGAGTTCCAAATTTATATTGATCATGTGTTAATTGAGAAGGAATGGGGTCACTTTCATAAGCCTTCCGTTTCATTTGATCGATATACCAATCGGTTTGAAAAAGACTGGTGTTAACCACTCTTACATCGGTTCTAACGCCTTCAATTTCTTGTAGATACCACAATGGAAAACTATCGTTGTCACCAATGGTAAATAAAATAGAATTTGGCGCGCAAGATTCGAGATATTTTCGAGCCATAGCTTGAGCGGTGTATTTTTCAGAACGGTCATGATCATCCCAGTTTTCAGCAGCTAAAATACCAGGGACTAAGACGAGACAAACTAAGGTAATGGCCGGAGCCAAAAACTTAGAACTGACAAATCGTTTTAGAAAATCAAAGATGGCATAGACGCCAAAACCAATCCAAATTGCGAACACATAGAAAGAGCCTACGACCGAATAGTCGCGCTCTCTTGGTTCAAAAGGTCTTACATTGGTATAAAACTGGATGGCTAATCCTGTAAACAGGAAAAATACCAACAGTACCCAAAATCGTTTTGGGTCTTTCGCCAACACGAATAAAAACCCAATAATACCCAAAATTAAGGGCAACATATAATACGTATTTCGTGCTTTATTATTGACGACGTCACTCGGTAAATTATCCTGAGACATTCCCAAATGCCATTCATCAATAAAGTCGATACCGCTAATCCAATTTCCGTGAAGGTCATCATATTTACCCTGAATATCATCTTGTCTTCCAGAAAAGTTCCACATAAAATAACGCCAATACATATAGCCAAATTGATAATCTATCATGTAGTATAGGTTGTCACCAAAAGACGGTTTTTCTACATCAAAATAAGTGCTTCCGAACTGTTTCAAGAAGCTATTATAATCTTCGTAGTCTACTTTACCTTGCGCGACTTCTTTACGGAATTTATTGACCAAGCCTCGAACGTCATTATCCATTTGATATTCTGGTTTGATTTTAAAATCAAGCAAGCCTGTGAACATCATGTAATTTTCGGCATGTTCTGTACTCCACATTCGCGGAAGTACAGCGGCATGTTTGGAATTGTAATTTTGTTTGGCGTTTTTCCATTCATTGACAATGACATACTCGCCTTTTTCTTCATCCTTTTCATACTTAGGTTTGTCATCCAAGTACGGATTGTTTTTATCTAATCCAGAATATTGATCTGTAAATAGTGGTCCGTAAAACAAATGTGTTTCTGGATATTGTTCCAGGTTGTAATATGCTAAGAGTTCACGAGCACTCGATGGATTATTTTCATTGATGATCACATTAGCATTGGCACGAATGGGAAGCATGATCCAAGACGAGAAACCAATAAATATAAAAATCAAACAAAGGGTCAGTGTGTTAGCATATTTGTAACCTTTATCTCTTGTGTATTTTAAACCGAAATAGAAGAGTGCGATGACCACAATTCCAGCAATAATCGATCCTGAATTAAACGGTAGCCCAATGGTGTTTACAAAGAAAATTTCCGACGCACTAAAAAGTCTTAAGGCATTTGGCAATAAGAGTTTAAAGATAAAAAGTAGTATTGCAGCTGATATCACATTCGCCAAAATAAAGGTTTTAACCGTCACGGTTTTATAGTTCTTGAAATAATAAATCAATCCCAAGGCAGGAATCGTTAAAAGCCCCATAAAATGCACACCAAATGATAACCCAATGACAAAGGCAATGAGTATGAGCCATCGATGCCCTCTTGGCTTGGCCATGTCTTGCTCCCAGCGCAAGCCGAGATAGAATAGGATGGACATGATTAAAGTCGCCATGGCATAGACTTCTGTTTCTACCGCATTAAACCAAAATGAATCTGTAAATGTAAAAGCCAAACTCCCTACAAAAGCACTACCCAGAATGGCGATGTACTGATTATTGGATAAAACGCTTGAAGTTTCACTTTCTTTTCTAGGATCAGAGATGGCAACAATTTTTCTCAATAATAGGCTAATCGACCAAAACATGAACAAGATAGTAAAGGCACTTGATACGGCACTCATCATATTCAGCATGGCTCCAATTTGAGATGGTTCCAAAGCAAACATGGAGAAAAATGCACCTATCATTTGAAATAATGGCGCTCCAGGTGGATGACCAACTTGTAACTTAGAAGAGGTTAAAATATATTCACCTGCATCCCAAAAACTTACCGTAGGTTCAATGGTTAAAGCATAGGTGATAAAAGCGATGGCAAAGGCGATCCATCCGATGATGTTATTCCATTTCTTGAAATTGAAATGTGTCATAAAATTAGTCTATTAAATGCGAGCGAATTTAGTAATAAATATGATAAACAGGATATATTTTAAGTAAACGTTACCATTTTTTGATTATTTTGTATGAAATTATTTGTGCAAATAAAACTTTGTACTAAATTTGCATCCTCATTTAGAGAATGGCCTATGGTGTAACTGGCAACACGTCTGGTTTTGGTCCAGAAGAGTCTAGGTTCGAGCCCTAGTAGGCCAACAAAAAGTGAATCCTGATTATGAAAATAGTCAGGATTTTTTGTTTCCTAGAAGGAATGGCATCGTTACAGACATTTCAGATTTTAAAAAGGCAAACAATCTTTGTAGAATTCAAGCAAGATCCGAAAATTATTCAGAGGGTTTGATTTTACAACTTTTTATAGTCGCTATGCTGTTATAGTACGGCGTATTAATAAAATATTAAATTACACGACTTAAATAATGCTTTAGTTACGGTTTTTCCGTAATTTCCAATGAGTATCTAGTCTTAGTGTGTTAAAAAACTTATTAACAATGAATTAGGTGAAAAAAAAGACAATAAAAATGTTGTTTTTAGCGTTATATTTTTTTTCTTTGAGGTGTTGAAGGATAACTATTATATTTTTACAAGGTGATATAATGTGATTGTTCTAAAACAACAAATGAATTCGTTAAAAACCAGTACTGGTTTATTTTTATCCTTGTAGCCTTGTTAAAAAATTGTCTTGTAACTACCTTGTTAAAATTTATTTTAATTAACCAATCTGTGATTAAAAACAGATTTAAAAACTTGAACACAATGAAAACTATTTTAACTATAGGTATTTTAACCATAGGGTATTTTTTCTCTGGATCAGAAATCAAAGTTGAAAATTCAATAGAATTAATGCAGAAATATCCATTAATAACAGTTACTTGTGCCGATGGGTACCAAAGCGAATATTATGATATCGGATACTCGGAAGAAGATATAGAAGATATTGAAAATGCAATATGTGAGGATCATGAAGGATTTGAGCCACCTCAATAATTACTAATTGCATTAACAATAACGCAGGAACACACTGGAATTTCAGCGTGTTTCTTAATAACAAAAAGAAATGATAAGAACATTTTTTATAACCTGTATGTTACTGACATCTATGGTGTCTGCTCAAAAGATGGGGTTGGTGCACTATGGACAAATTGACAGTAATGGACTAAAAGGACCTTTGGGACCTGACTTTAATGCCTATATGACGTTTAATACAAATGAATCGTATTATGTGGTGGCGAAGGATTCGCTTGAAAAAGGAAAAACCTTTAAAACACGTTACTACAGTGCTGATGGGTCTCGTGGTATTTCTTTAAGAGGTGAAATGACTACGAGATACGGACGACAAGTTTACCGTAGTTTGACAAAGGATAGTACATATTGGAATCAATGGGACGGTTTGTATGTAGCTGAAAAGCTCCCGAAAATCAACTGGGAATTAATGAATGAAACGAAGCTTTTTGGTAAGATTACTGCACGTAAGGCCAATGGAACTTACAGAGGTCGAGAGTATACGGCTTGGTATACAATGGATATTCCGTTACCATTTGGACCATGGAAATTACATGGCTTGCCAGGTTTAATTTTAGAGGCTTACGATCAAGATAAGGAGATTTACATTTATTTTAAGAGCATTACTTACCCACTAGAGTCTAACATCGAAATATCTCAAGTTAAAAGACCAGATTACCATCCACAGAGTTGGAAATCACTAGAAGATTTCAAAAAGCGATTGGATAGGATGTATGAACATAGGAAGAATAGCTCAATACTGATTGCCGAAAGAATGGGTACCAATGTTCCTGAAAGACAAATAAAGCGTGAAGTTTTCATTGAGTCTTTTGATGAATGAAGTTTCTGAGAAGGTCGCATACTGTTTTTTTAGTATTAATATTGTTGTCTTATCATGCCTCTTTTGCTCAGATAAAAATAGTAGGGAGTGTCAAGTCTATAAATCAGACACCCATAGAAAAAGCCAGTATCGTTGTATCTGATGCTTCAAATGCCATATTAGACTATTCATATACAAATCAAGAAGGATTATATACTATTGAATTAAATACCTTAGAAGGCGACTTTTTTAAGGTGACTGCCCAAAGTTTAGGTTTTCAAAAGAAAATCGATACCATAAACATTGAAAGAAGCACTAAAACCTATACAGTTTCATTTGAGTTAAATGAAAAAGTAGAGCGTCTTAATGAGGTGCTTTTGAAACCCACAGAAAAAATAGCGAGGCAAGGCGATACCATTACTTACAAGGTTAATGCTTTTAAGGATGGTACAGAGCAAACTGTTGAAGATATTCTTAAACGGCTTCCAGGAATTGAAGTCATGGAGGATGGGAGTATAAAGGCAAAAGGTAGGTTAATCGATAAGCTGTTGGTGGAAGGTGAAGATATGTTTGACAAAAATTATAAAGTATTGTCTAAAAATTTGGACGCAAATACTTTGGATGCTGTTGAAATATTGGATGCTTTCGAAGAAAACCCAATTATTGCAAAAGTCATTAAGTCAGAAAAAATAGCTTTGAACTTAGTTCTGAAAGACGACTATAAAAACATTTGGTTTGGAAATGCAAGTATTGGTGTTGGTACAGAAGAACGTTTAAAACTTGCCTCCAATATTGGGTTAATACGAAAGAAAATAAAGTTTTTTAATTTTAACCATTATAATAATCTTGGTAGATTGGCTAGAGATCAGGTTGAGCAAGTTCAATCTGTCAATACAGGTTTTTTTAGACAAGGTGAAATTGAGACAAGCATAAGTCCAATTTATAATATTTCGGATAATAACAACACCATATTCAAAAATGGTGAAAGTACATTTAATAAGGCTTTTATCAATTCACTGGGCTTTGTAACTTCTTTAAACCCTAAACTAAAACTGAGGGGAACAGGTTATGTTACCAGTG
>JAAEZI010000018.1:58057-61172 GCA_018222915.1 Algicola sp.
GAGCAGTTATTTTCATCAGAAACAGTTTACAATGTGGGAACCGATCCTATAGTTTTTAATGAAAAAAATGATTTCGCTAGAAATACCACTTTGGGTGGAGGCGAAATAGAGTTAAAATATGCAAAGAATAGTAGAACGTATATTAAAAATGTGCTTGTTTATGAAAATAGGCCAGAAAGAACGAATCGAAATGCTATTTTCAATGATCAAATTATTAGAGAAAATCTAAGGCAGCAAGAATTTTCTTTAGCTAATCATTTAGAGCATAGTTATTTAATTGGTGAAAAGACATTGCTTCATAGTTATCTGCACTTTAGTCAAAATAGAATCAAGCAAGACTCAGACATTGATTCACCTGTTTTAAATGATTTTTTAAGCCAGTCAAATGTGTCACGTATTAAGCACAAAGCTACTGATGAGGCGACTAATTTTGGCGGAAGCTCATCATTCATTCTTAATTTAGGACGTCTAAAAACCAATTTGGAAATTGGCTACGAAAGCATAAATGAAGCTCGGAGTAATGTTTTTTTGATCACCGATCAAAATGTTGAAACCGAAGTTGACAGCTTGTCCAATACTGTGAATTTCAAACAACAAACGGTAGGTTTCAAGGGCGAATTTGAATATAGTTTGTCAAAGCATATCGAATTGTCTGGTCGATTAAAATTAGACCATGTAAATTTAGAGTATGGAAGATTACATCGTAAAAGATGGTTATTCAATCCGAAAATACGCCTAGCGTTCAAAAATTTAAATATTGGTTATTTAAGTTTGAGTTTTGGGCAGAGTTTTAATGTCCCCAAATCAAATATGTTTCTAGAATCATATCAATTGAGGTCATTTCAGTCATTTGTTCTTGGAGCAGAAGACCTTTTATTTCCTAATAGAAATAGGTTTGCTTTGTACTATCAAATAGCCAATGATCTACAGACAAAATCACTAACAGTCAGTGCTCAGTATGACGACGTAAATGGCAGATACTCAACGAATAATCAAATAGGTAATAATGTAAGGCTAACGAATTACAGTTTTGTCGAAAGTGGTCAATCGTTTTCCACTAAAATTGATTTTACTAATTACTATAGTAAACTCAACATCTCTACTAATTTAGGAACTGTTCAAAATATATCAAGCGTCCCAATTAATGCTAACAATAGTGGGTTTCAAGATTTAAAAACGTTTCGGTCTTCTTATTTTATATCGGCTACAACTTATTTCGATTTTCCAGTAAATATGAAGTTCAAGACTAGTCTTAACTATGCAAAATCAAATTTTAATAGTGTGATAGCCAAAAGGAATTGGCAAACAATAGACGCCAAAGCAACCTATAAATTTTCAAAAGTTTGGATAGCATCGCTAAATAACAACGCTTATTTTATAGAAGGCGGCACCTATATATTCACCGACTTTAAATTAGAAATCACGCCAAAAAAATCCAGATACTCATACCGGGTTATTGTTAATAACATTCTAAACCAAGACAATTATTCAGTTGTAGATATTAATGGTTTTTCAGCGTATCGGTCGGAAATTAGGCTACTGCCGCGATATCTTTTCGCCTCGATAAAATATCGGTTCTGACAACCAGTAAAAGTAAAATATTTAGTTAAATCTTAAACGTAATCACAGGTCGTTTCGCATGGTTGACTAAGTCTTCGCTAATACTGCCATTAAAGAAATGAGCAATCCCTTGTCTGCCATGTGTACTAATACCTATAAGGTCTGCATCGATGAGTTTCGAGAAATTCAAAATTCCTTTTTCAACGGATTCATCGTTATAAATATTGACGGTAAAATTCTTAAAGCTATAATCGGCGATAAAGTCATTAATGCGGTCGTTGGCTTTTTTTGTGGTCGTAAAGTTACTAGCCGTATTCACCATTAATAAATGGATTTGCGCACCAAATGCAGTTGCAAACTCCGTTGCTTGACGGTACGTTTCTTTATTATCATTTTTGAAATCGGAAGCAAAAACAATATCATCCACACTAAAGTCGTCGTGATCATTTTTAATTACCAATACAGGTACGTCAGAATTTCGAACGGCTTTTTCAGCATTAGAACCAACGAACATTTCTTTGAATCCACTCGCGCCATGAGAGCCCATAGTAATCATCGTAATACCGTGCTCCTTACAGATGTCTGAGATGCCATTGAAAGAACCATCAGGTTTCACCATTTCATGAACGGTCAGGCCTTTCAGATAGTCGCTATCCATGATTTCTTCAAATCGCTGGTGTGCCATTTTCATAAAAAACATCACTTCTGGCACTTCGGCTTGGGTGCTCACAGCATCCACTTCCTGAAGCGGAATCTCGAGCATGTGCAGCAAATAAATTTCACTACCATATTTGCGAGCGATTTGTGAAGCGACTTTGAGGGCATTTTCAGCTTCTTCTGAAAAATCCGTTGGAACAAGTATTTTTTTCATATTGATTAATTTGATTAGAGTCTTATAAATTTAATAATAAAAATCGAAACTATCACACTTGTGAAAGTCAATAAAAATGTTGTATATTTGCAGCGTTGTTTGAAGAAAAAAGAATAATGAGCGGACGGAAAGTCCGCTCTTTTTATACTAGTACATGTTCAAGGAGACCGTAAAAAACTTATTGGATGAAGGCTTGAAAGAGCGTGAAGACCTCTTTTTAATTGATTTTCAAGTGTTACCAGATCATACAATTAAGATTGTTATTGATGGTGACAATGGTGTTTTGGTCGAAGATTGTATGTTCATTAGTCGTGCCATTGAGCACAACCTAGATCGAGAAGAACAAGATTTTTCTTTGGAGGTATTATCGGCAGGTGCAACATCACCCTTGACCAACAAACGCCAGTATAAGAAAAACTTAGGGAGAACCTTAAGTGTGAAAACAACAGATGATAAAACTGTGGAAGGCAAGCTCACTGAGGTTAAAGACGATAGCATTCTTCTGGAATGGAAAGCCAGAGAGCCTAAACCAGTAGGTAAAGGAAAAGTAACTGTAAAAAAGCAAGCTGATATTTCGTTCGATACGATTTCGAAAGCCCAAGTTGTAATAAAATTTTAATTCTTAATTATGGAAAATATTGCGTTAATTGATTCTTTTTCAGAATTTAAAGACGATAAGTTAAT
>JAAEZI010000019.1:0-31855 GCA_018222915.1 Algicola sp.
ATTCTAAGGGGTATTTCTCATCGGAATCTATAACGGTTCCTGAAACCGTTATTTCCTTTTGCGCTAAACAAAAGGAAGAGATCATTGTAAATAAAAGAAAAAAAGGTAGTTTAAGATTCATAGTTGCCGTAGGAAAATGGTTAGATTAATAAAACCGCAAATTTAATTTTATTGTCTATGTCCTTCGGTTAATCTTTTGTTAAACAAATAAATGTTTTGTTAATCTTTTTTATATAAAGTTAAACAAAATAGATGGTTACTTTTGAATTCGTTCTGAAACGGATCTAATTCTTATTCTTCTTCCGTCTTTTTTGTTTCTTTTTAGCCTCTTTATGATCCCATTCACCTTTAACTGCGTCCATGATTTTGTCCATGGTGTCTTCAGAAACAATGGCCTTTACATCCGTGAAATGTTGCGCGTCTAATTTATTGATGGCGTCTTTGCGTTCTAATTCTCGTAATCCGAGTTTATGAATCTTTGTCACTTCATCAAAATAGGTATCCATACTTTGTGTGATGATTTCCTTTTGAAAATCATCAACCTTTAAAGTGGCGATAAAGTCTTTAATATAGGCTTGCTTTTTTCCTTCAAGCTTTTCTTTATATTTTTCCATTTGAGCCTTCTCCTGTTCGGTTTGAGCGAAAGCAGATGTTGTTACAAAGAAGCATAACAAGAGATACTTAAAAATAGTTTTCATATTAGAGGATATCTTTTATTTGTGATGGCGGACGTCCAATGATTGCTTTTTTACCATTGATTACAATGGGTCTTTCAATCAATTTTGGATGGGCTACCATGGCTTTAATTATTTCTGAATCTGAGAGTTGTTTCCCTTTATAATCTGACTTCCAAATCGCTTCATTTTTACGAACGAGATCAATAGGAGCTATATCTAATACAGACATCACGGATGTTAACTCTGTTTCAGACAATGGGTTTTCCAGATACTTTACAACTTCAAAATCCTTGCCAGAATTTTCGATGATTTCTAATCCTTCACGCGATTTACGACATCTAGGGTTGTGATATATTTTAATCATAGTTAATCTATTTATGCGACAGTTTTTTAATTCTTAACCAAGTTTTCAAGAGAAGTGAAACGAATTCCAAAAACTCTCAAAAATTGAGCGGCTTTAATTTTTTTTTGAGATTATAGACTACAAAAATAGCATTTTCAGTAAAGACACTCAGGATTCCAATCTCTTAATACACCACTTTAATCAAAAATAATGGTATCCATCATCGGTGTTAAATGCATGATTAAAGCTCGTTTGGATTCTCCACTTTTTGTCCCATCATCATAAGATAAGATTTTAAGAAAGGTTCTATATCGCCATCCATAACGGCATCTACATTACCTGTTTCATGATTGGTACGCACATCTTTTACCAACTTATAAGGATGCATGACATAATTACGAATTTGACTTCCCCATTCGATTTTCATCTTACCGGCTTCTATATCGTCACGCTGCGCCATTTGCTTTTGCAATTCTATTTCGTACAATTGCGACTTTAGCATTTGCATGGCACGAGATCTATTATCGTGTTGAGAACGGGTTTCTGAACATGAAATCTGAATACCCGTGGGTTTATGAGTTAATTGCACTTTGGTTTCAACTTTGTTCACATTTTGTCCGCCAGCACCACTAGAGCGTGCGGTAGTAATTTCGATATCTGCTGGATTGATTTCAATTTCTATAGTGTCATCCACCAATGGATAGACATAAACAGAAGCAAAACTTGTGTGTCGCTTAGCATTACTATCGAAAGGAGATATACGTACCAAACGATGCACACCATTTTCACCTTTTAACCAGCCAAAAGCAAAATCACCTTCAATTTCTAAGGTCACCGTTTTTATACCGGCTACATCACCTTCCTGAAAGTTCAATTCTTTCACTTTAAAGCCACTTTTTTCCGCATACATCAAGTACATGCGCATGAGCATACTAGCCCAATCACAAGACTCTGTTCCACCTGCGCCAGCGGTAATTTGCAATACAGCACTTAAAGAATCTCCTTCATCTGAAAGCATGTTCTTGAACTCCAGTTTCTCAATGCTATTGAGCGCTTTATCATATCTATTTTGAACGTCATCGGAAGTAGCTTCATCTTCTTTAAAAAACTCGTAAAGCACTTCGAGATCTTCTACGAAGGTCTTAGAGGTCTTGTAATCTTCAATCCAACTTTTTTTCTCGCGAAGTGATTTCATGACCAACTCAGCTTGCTTAGAATCATTCCAAAAATTCGGATCGAACGTTTGTTCCTCTTCGTTTGAAATTTCAATTAATTTGGCATCTATGTCAAAGATAGTGCCTTAGTTTGTCAAGGCGTGTATTGAGATCTTTAATTTGATCTGATGTAATCATAGTGAATAATTTGTGTCAAATTTATAATTAAAACTAGCAAAGCAAAAGTAATTCGTCTTATTATTTTTAAAGTAATTTTATGTAGCTTTAACCTTTAATTATCAAAGATGAGAAAAATACTATTCTTGCTGTGTTATATCGGACTTTCGCTTCCCGTCAATGCACAAATATTAAAGTCCAAGTCACTACAGAATTATCAAGGATTTTTTAACTTTTATTATGAGGCGTCTACGGATAAAATTTATTTGGAAGTTTCTAAGTTGGATGCGGATTTTCTGTATGTTAATTCATTAGCTACAGGTATTGGTTCTAATGAAATCGGGTTAGATCGCGGACAATTGGGAAATACGCGGTTGGTAAGGTTTGAAAAGGCTGGCAATAAATTACTATTGGTACAACCCAATTTAGATTTTAGAGCTTTAACTGATAATGATTTAGAAAAAAAAAGTATCGACCAAGCATTTGCAAAATCAGTACTGTTCGGGTTTAAAATAGTCGAAACCAATGCTTCCAACTACATCATAGACTTAACCCCTTTTTTAATGCAAGACGCTCATGGTGTCATACAAAGGTTGAAATCTGAAGGCACTTACAAGCTAGATTCCAGTAAGAGTGCCTTATCCTTAGAGCGCACTAAAGCCTTTCCGAAAAACGTCGAGTTTGAAGCTCTTTTGACTTTCAAAGGTGAGCCTAAGGGTCGACAAATTAGGACTGTCACACCAACAGCGTCCTTAGTGAGTGTGATACAGCATCATAGTTTTATTGAATTACCAGATGATGATTTTGAAAAACGACCATTTGATCCTAGAAGTGGAGCTATTTCATTTAATTATATGGATTATGCTACGCCCATTTTTGAGCCTATCAAAAAACGATATATCATTCGCCATCGTTTAGAAAAGAAAAACCCTGAAGCTATCAGGAGTGAAGCTGTGGAACCTATTGTGTATTATTTGGATCCAGGAACACCAGAACCAGTGCGTTCAGCACTTTTGGAAGGTGCGCAATGGTGGAATGACGCTTTCGAAGCAATTGGTTTTGAAAATGCCTTTCAAGTAAAAATGCTTCCGGAGAATGCAGATCCAATGGATTGCAGGTATAATGTCATCCAATGGGTACATCGGTCAACACGTGGTTGGAGTTATGGCGCAAGTGTAGTTGATCCAAGAACAGGAGAAATTATTAAAGGTCATGTAAGTTTAGGAAGTTTAAGAATTCGTCAAGATTTTATGATAGCGCAAGCGCTCATGAATCGCCCTTTTGCAAAAAGTGATGCTTATTATCAGCCGATGTTAGATATGGCTTTGGCAAGGATTAGGCAGCTGAGCGCTCATGAAGTTGGACATACTTTAGGCTTTGCTCATAATTTTGCATCAAGTACTAACAATCGTGCTTCTGTAATGGATTACCCTCATCCAAAGTTAAGAATGTCTGATGGTCAAATTGACTTTAGTGACGCCTATGACACAGGTGTTGGCTTATGGGATCAGGTAACTGTAGCCTACAGCTACGCTGAATTTGATGAAAATCGAAATGAAAAGGCAGCACTAGACAGTATTTTAGAAGGCGCACAAAAAAAAGGTTTAAGATTTATTACAGATGCAGATGCCAGAGCTCAAGGAGGCGCACATGCTTTAGCACACCTTTGGGATAATGGTAAAAGTGCGGCTGATGAATTACAGACTATTTTAGAAATTAGGGCAAAAGCTATCTCAAACTTCTCTAAAGATAATATTCGTGTTGGCGATCCATATTCCGTGTTGGAAGATGTGTTTGTGCCGTTGTATTTTTTTCATAGATACCAAACCGAAGCCACAACAAAAGTGGTGGGCGGATTGGATTATAATTATGCGATAAAAGGCGATGGGCAGCCTATTGTTGCTTCAATTGATGCTAAGACACAAAAGAAGGCTCTGGAGGCACTTATAAATACAATCGCTTCGGAAACCTTAGCTATTTCCAAAGATAAACTGGCGTTATTTCCACCAAGAGCCTTCGGATACGGCAGAAGTCGCGAGTCATTTTCAAGTCAGGTAGGCGTGGCTTTTGATCCTTTAAATGCTGCCAACACCGCAAGTGAATTCACCTTAAAGTTACTGTTACATCCCGAGCGTGCAAATCGTATTTTGCTTCAGTCTCGGTTGGATGATTCACAATTGAGCTTAGAAGACGTCTTTAATAAACTGATAGAAGCGACGTTCAAAAAGACACACAGCGATCCTTATATGAATGACATTCAGCAGATGGTGAATAACAATGTCCTAAAATATTTGATGAATTTAGCCGTAAATGATTCGTCATATTTCCAAGTGCAAGCTTTGGCTAATTCTTATATTGCTATTATAGAAAAAGAGCTTGAGTCTAAGAATTTAGCAGCATATGATTCTCAGTATTTGAGGATTATTAAAGAGTTTAAGGAACATTCAGATAAATTCAAACTTAAGAACGCTCCTAAGATCCCAGATGGTTCACCTATAGGTAGTGATTTTTGTAATTACAATTCTAATTAATATGATCATAGATTTAAGAAGTGACACGGTTACTAAGCCTACGAAAGGGATGCTAAATGCCATGATGGAAGCAGAGGTAGGAGACGACGTATATAAAGAAGATCCCACCGTTAATGCGCTGGAAGAACGTTTAGCAGACATGTTTGGAAAAGATCAAGCTTTGTTTTTTCCAACAGGCAGTATGGCCAATCAAACGGCCTTAAAATTACATACGCATCCTGGTGAACAAGTGATTTGTGATAAGTATGCTCATATCTATAATTATGAAGGAGGAGGCGCCTCTTTTAATAGTGGTATTTCTTGCAAATTGATTGACGGAGAAAGAGGGATGTTTACAGCATCTCAAGTCGTAGAATCTATTAATCCGCCAGATTTTTATCACAGTCCGTTGACGCGACTCGTAGAAATAGAAAATACCACCAATAAAGGAGGAGGAGCTTGTTGGGATTTTGAAGAATTGAAACGCATCAAAGCAGTTTGTAATAAGCATAATCTTGGTTACCACTTAGATGGTGCTAGGCTATGGAATGCCATGGCAACGACACCTGCTACCGCGAGAGACTACGGACAATTATTTGATACGATCTCTGTTTGTTTGAGTAAAGGTTTGGGATGTCCAATGGGTTCTGTACTCATAGGTGATGCCCATCTTATGTCTGGCGCCATTAGAGTTCGTAAGATATTGGGAGGAGGTATGCGTCAAGTCGGGTTTGCAGCAGCTGCAGGACTTTATGCATTAGACCACCATTTGGATCGACTTTCAGAAGACCATAAAAATGCCAACGAAATAGGTGCCGTTTTATGTAATTTATCTATCGTGAAAAAAGTAGAACCTATTGAAACCAATATTGTTATTTTCGAATTAGAGTCACATGTCGACGAAAGCGAGTTTTTAAGACAGCTATCCGAAAAAAACATACATATTATAGGAATGGGTAGTAATAAACTTCGAATGGTGACCCATTTAGACTATACTGTCGAGATGCATCAACGCCTCTTAGATATTCTGAACGATTTCTGATAAGCCTTATTATTTGAACATATCCATTCCTGGAATGTTAGGCATACCTTCCTTTGCAACTGCAGCGACCTCTGCTTCATGAACAGCTGTAGCGCGTTCAATGGCTTTGTTAAGTGTTAAAATCAGGTAATCCTCTAACATATCCTTGTCTTGTAATAATTCGTCATCAATAGCAATCGCTTTAATCGTTCTATTCGCACTAATCGTTACTTTGAGCTTCTCGTCATTGCTTTTTTCATCGATAAGAACACCGTGTAAACGTTCTTTCGTAGCCTCAACTTTCTTTTGGGTTTCTTTTAATTTACCCATCATTCCCATCATATCTCCAAACATATTGTTAAGTTTTAAATTATGAAAAGCAAAATTACTAAATTGCCGCAGGTTTAAAAAGAAAATAATCCGACTTGTTATTCCGAAGCATGTATTTATGAAAAAAACCGTTGACGTCCCTGTTGCTAAACAAATCCCTAAAGAATTAAGTATCCACGATGACCTCAGAATTGACCCCTATTTTTGGTTGAATCAAAGAGAGGATCAAGATGTATTGGACTATCTCAATGCTGAAAATGATTTTTATCAAAATGAGACGGCCCACACCAAAGCGCTCGAAACCTCGCTTTTCGAGGAAATGAAAGCTAGAATAAAAGAGGATGATTCATCAGTTCCTTATAAATACAATGGTTATTGGTATATTGTTCGTTATGAAAAAGGAAAGGATTATCCTATTTATACACGCAAGAAAGCAACCTTAGAGGCCGAAGAAGAGCTTCTTTTTGATTGTAATAAAATGGCCGAAGGTCATTCTTATTTTAGATTAGTAGGTCTGAGTGTAAGTCCGGATAATTCCATGATAGCTTATGGATTGGATACCGTCGGAAGAAGGCAATATACGCTTAGAATTAAAAATTTAAAGTCGAATGAAGTCTTTCCAGATGCCATTGAAAATACGACAGGATCTTCAACTTGGGCTAATGATAATGCCACACTTTTTTACGCCAAAAAGAATGAACAGACCTTGCGTTCGGATACGATTTTTAAGCATCACATCGGCAATTTAGATGTATCAGATACTTTAGTTTACACGGAAGATGACGACACCTTCGGTGTGGCAGTCTACAAAAGCAAATCTCGAAAGTATATTATCATTGCCTGTTACAGCACAATGACCAATGAATACCATGTATTAAATGCTGACTCGCCAGACGAAGCGTTTGAAGTTTTTCAGCCAAGAATTCGTGGTTTAGAATATAGTATTTCTCATTTCGAAGGTTGGTTTTATATATTGACTAATCATGAAAAGGCCACTAATTTTAAATTAGTGAAAACTCCAGAATCAAGAACGCGTATTGAGAATTGGCAAGAGGTCATAGCGCATCGTAAAAACGTGTTGCTTGAAGATTTAGATATATTTAAGGACTTCCTAGTAATTACAGAACGCTCTAATGGACTCAATCGAATACGCATTAAACGCTGGGACCAGAGTGACGATTATTACTTGCCTTTTGACAATGAAACCTACACAGCTAATACAGGAACCAACGTAGATTTTGATACTGAAATTTTACGTTACACTTATAATTCCTTGACACAGCCAGCTTCGGTTATTGATTTCAATATGAGATTAAAAACCAAAGAGATTAAAAAGGAACAAGAGGTTTTGGATCCTAATTTTGACAAGGATAATTATACCTCACAACGTATTTGGGCTACTGCTCAAGATGGTGCTAAGATTCCAATGTCTTTAGTGAGACGAAAGGATACACCTATTAATGGAACGGCTCCAGTGTTGCAGTATGCGTATGGAAGTTACGGTTCCACTATCGACCCTTATTTTTCAACTATAAGATTGAGCTTATTAGACAGAGGGTTTATATATGTGATAGCACACGTGCGAGGTGGTGAATATTTGGGGAGAGATTGGTATGAAGACGGAAAGCTCTTAAAAAAGAAGAATACGTTCACCGATTTTATTGATTGCTCGAAACATTTAATCGCTTCAGGATTTACTTCTGAAGAACATCTCTACGCAATGGGAGGAAGTGCAGGCGGACTCCTAATGGGTGTGGTTTTAAATGAAGCCCCTCAATTATATAATGGCGTCATTGCGGCCGTTCCTTTTGTAGACGTGGTAACGACTATGTTGGATGAAACCATACCTTTAACCACTGGAGAATATGATGAATGGGGCAATCCTAATGATAAATTATATTACGACTATATGAAATCCTATTCGCCCTATGATAACGTGAAAAAGCAAGCCTATCCCAATTTGTTGGTAACGACAGGTTTACACGATTCCCAAGTACAGTATTGGGAGCCTGCCAAATGGGTGGCTAAGTTGAGAACTTATAAACAGGATACTAACAAATTGTACTTGGTCACTAATATGGATGCTGGACATGGTGGTGCTTCTGGACGATTTGAAGCTTTAAAAGAGGATGCGCAAGAGTATGCATTTTTACTAGACTTGGAAGGAATTAGTAGCTAATTCAAAAAAAATCCTTAATTTTGCGAGGTTTTATGTTTCACATTGCCAAAATATGAAACTGATAAATAGCATTTATGAAAAAAGACATACAAGTATTTGATAATGTTTTACAATTAATTGGTAAAACCCCTCTTATCAAATTAAACAAAATGGCTCAAGATTTCGATGGCGACTTTTATGCTAAAGTTGAAGCGTTTAATCCAGGTCATTCGTCAAAAGACAGAATTGCACTTCATATTATAGAAGAAGCTGAAAGACAAGGCATCTTAACTCCAGGAGACACCATTATCGAAACAACATCAGGAAATACTGGTTTCAGTATAGCTATGGTAAGTATTATTAAAGGTTATGAGTGTATCTTGGCGGTAAGTTCAAAATCTTCAGCAGATAAGATTGATATGTTGAAATCTATGGGAGCACAAGTGTATGTGTGCCCAGCCAATGTGAGTGCAGATGATCCGCGTTCTTATTATCAAGTTGCAAAACGTTTGCATGATGAGATCAAAGGATCTGTCTATATTAATCAGTATTTTAATGCTTTAAATTTAGATGCGCATTACCATACAACTGGTCCTGAAATTTGGGAACAAACGGAAGGTCAAATTACGCATTTAGTAGCTTGTAGTGGTACTGGAGGTACGATTTCAGGAATTTCCAAATATCTAAAAGAACAGAATCCTAATGTGCAAGTGATAGGAGTAGATGCTTATGGATCTGTTTTAAAGAAATACCACGAGACTAGAGAATTCGATGAAAAGGAAATTTATCCTTACAGAATTGAAGGTTTAGGGAAGAATTTAATCCCAACTGCGACAGACTTCGATTTAATTGATAGGTTTGTCAAGGTGAGTGATGAAGAAAGCGCTCATACAGCACGAGAAATTTCTCGAAGTGAAGGTTTATTTGTTGGTTACACGAGTGGCGCAGCTATGCAGGCACTAAAGCAACTAAATGAAGAAGGAACTTTCAAGACAGGAGATAAAGTCGTTGTTGTGTTTCCAGATCACGGTTCAAGATACATGAGTAAAGTGTATAATGATAAGTGGATGGAGGATCAAGGGTTCTTTGATAGTCAAACCGAAATGACTGAAAAAATTCAGTACGTAAAATAAATAATAACTATAACATTTTAAAACTCCTATCATGTCTTATCGTGGTAGGGTTTTTATGTTTAATTGGGAAATGAACATTGGTTCATAAAAATATTATGTCGTCATGATATAATTAACTAATTTTGTCCCAACTAATAAGACTAAAAACTCGCTTTAATGAAGGATTTATTTGAGAAGATTTATAAGGATAAAGGACCTTTAGGAAAATGGGCTTCTCAAGCTGAAGGTTACTTTGTGTTTCCAAAGCTCGAAGGTCAGATTTCCAATAGAATGAAGTTCCAGGGAAAAGAAGTGATTACTTGGAGTATAAATGATTACCTAGGTTTAGCTAACCACCCAGAAGTACGTAAGGTTGATGCTGAAGCTGCTGCGCAGTATGGGTCGGCTTATCCTATGGGTGCAAGAATGATGTCTGGTCACACAGACCTTCATGAGAAATTGCAAAATGAACTTGCAGATTTCGTTAATAAGGAGGCCGCATATTTACTAAATTTTGGATACCAAGGGATGGTGTCTACGGTGGATGCGTTGGTTTCGAAAGATGATATCATCGTTTATGATGTCGATGCGCACGCCTGTATTATTGACGGTGTTCGTTTACACATGGGTAAACGTTTTACCTACAAGCATAATGATGTTGAAAGTTTAGAAAAAAACTTGGAACGTGCCACTAAAATGGCCGAGCAAACAGGTGGTGGAATTTTAGTGATTTCTGAAGGCGTATTCGGAATGCGTGGTGAACAAGGTCGATTGAAAGAGATTGTAGCCCTGAAGAAAAAATTTAATTTCCGCTTATTTGTTGATGATGCTCATGGCTTTGGAACATTAGGTAAAACTGGTGCAGGTGCTGGAGAAGAGCAAGGTGTTCAAGAGGATATCGATGTGTACTTTGCAACATTTGCAAAGTCAATGGCAAGTACAGGTGCATTTATCGCTGCAGATCAAGAGATTATCGATTACTTAAAATACAACTTACGCTCTCAAATGTTTGCCAAATCATTGCAAATGCAATTAGTGGTTGGTGCTTTAAAGCGTCTTGAAATGCTAAAGACGATGCCTGAGTTGAAAGACAACTTATGGACCATCGTAAATGCATTGCAATCTGGGTTGAAAGAACGTGGTTTCGATATCGGAACAACTCAAAGTTGTGTGACACCTGTCTATTTGAAAGGAAGTATACCAGAAGCCATGGCTTTGGTTAGGGATTTACGTGAGAACTATGGTATATTCTGTTCAATTGTTGTATATCCTGTGATTCCTAAAGGATTGATTTTACTGAGAATGATACCAACGGCTACACATACCTTAAAGGATGTAGAAGAAACCTTAGATGCGTTTGACGCTATTCGCGAACGACTCAACAATGGTACTTACAAGCGCTTATCTGCTGCAGTTATGGCAGCAATGGGAGAGTAGCTTACTTATACGTTTTACGATATATAAATTAAAACCGATTCATAATGAATCGGTTTTTTTATTTTTTGTGATGCATTTTTCGTTTATAAATGTATTCTATAACAAAGCAAAATGCTATAATAGATAAGGCCACAATCACACCCGTTCTGTTATTTTGATATTGATTAATGATCAATACAACAAGCGATACAGCACATAATAAAAAAGCCATTAATGGTATAGCTCTCTTGGCATCAATTTTTTTATGGATACGGAAACCAGTAAAATTGATTATTGCAAAAATGATTAAAAACCCAACGCTTCCTGCTGTTGATATGCTTTCAAGATTTAAAAAATTAACGACTAAAAGTGTTGCGACAGCCGTAATAATTAATCCGATAGGTTGGTTCCAAAGTTTACTAGTTAATTCATGTGGTAGTTCATCATCTTCTGCAATCACATAACTCACACGACTTCCGCCATACAAAGAAGCATTAATTGCTGAAAAGGTAGAAATTAAGGCTGCTATCGTCATAACCGTAAATCCTATAGTTCCCAACATGGGTTTAGCAGCTTGCGCTAATACATATTCTTCTGCAAATTTTATGGTGTCAAATGTTAACGATCCTACGGTCACAATTGATATGACTATATAAAGAAGAATCACAAAACCGACAGAATAATAAAATGCTCTAGGAATATTTTTTTTGGGATCTATAATGTTCGATCCAGTATTGGCAATAAGTTCAAAACCTTCATAAGCCACAAATATGACCATTCCGGCACTTAATATTTGAAGGGGAGTTTCCCATTGGCTCATGGATAATTGTGCTAGGTTAGGGTTGTCTATGAGTCCATAAATACCTACACCAATAAAACCTAGTAAAATTAATAGTTTGATGATAACAGAATAAGACTCAATCTTACTAACCACTTTAATGCTATAATAATTGATGAGCGTCGCCAGTAAAATAATTAAACTAGAATATATATGCGTGTCAATTTTCACACTATCAGTTAAACTTAAAAGATTGGGTGCATAAGAACCAAATGCCGAAGCATATAAAGACAGCATAATAATGTAGCTAATCCACAACAAGTTGTTTATCGCACCGCTGAACACCGTTCTACCAAAACCTTCATTGATGAACTTAACAGTTCCACCATTATCAGGAAATGCTAAGGTTAATTTAACATAGCTATAGGACGTCATAAAAGCGACCAGACCAGCGAATAGGAATGCTACAGGTGTGGCTCCTTTTGCAAGCGATACGGCAAGACCTAAAACAGCAAATATGCCGCCACCTACCATACCGCCAATGCCAATAGACATGGTTTCTTTTAGTCCAATTTTATCACTCATAAATTAGCGGTTTTATTGTAAAGTCTTCCTGAATGTTTTTCTTCGTCTGTAGACTTCAGGCTCAAAATGTTTCCATATTTTATGGATGGCCTCATTGTCTTCTAATTCAGGAGTTCTGTAACAGGTTTGAATACCTTTTTCTGTGAAAATGTCATAATACTCATTAAAAATCACGGCATGAACCCCTTTGTTTTGATAATTTGGGTGAATGCCTATAAGATAGAAAATTACGTCTTTGCTGTTCTTTTTTGCTTTAAGGATGTGTCTGAATCCAAATGGTAATAACTTACCATTAGCTTTTTGAAGGGCTTTAGAGAAGGAAGGCATTACAATAGCAAAACCGATAAGTTCATCATCTTTATCAACAACAAATTTGATATACTCTGGATTGACAAAACTGATAAATTTTTTCTTAAAATATGCTTTTTGAATATCAGTAATAGCTACGAAGGAGGATAAAGACGCATAACTTTCATTGAATAAATCGAACATCTTATCGGCATAAGGCATAACTTCTGAAGTTTTTGTAAACTTTAAAGCCTTTAAACCATAACGACGTTTGATCAGTTCTTGCGCTTTTTTGAAGGTCTCAGGATTGACGTTTGAAAATGGAAAGCGACTCTCAGAATACGCCTTTTCAATTTTATAACCATGCGCCACATAATGATTCGCATAATAGGGATAGTTGTACCATGTGATCATCGGTCCGATGTGGTCATATCCCTCTGTGAGAACGCCTACTTTATCAAGGTTAGAAAAACCAACAGGTCCTTCCGCGTAGGTTAATTGATGCGCTTTTCCTATAGCTTCTACTTTGTCTAATAATGCTTTAGAGACTTCTTGATTATCGATAAAATCAAACCAGCCAAAACGCATTTTTTTCTGATTTTGACCATTTACTTCCAACCAATTGATAATTGCTGCCACACGACCTACTATAGTATGGTTAGCATCATAGGCCAAAAAGAAGCGGGCTTCTGCATCTTTGAAAATTGGGTTTTTGTCCTTGTCAAAGGTTTCCAATTCTTGTTTAATGATAGGAGGTACCCAATATTTTGAATCTTTGTAGAGTTTAAAAGGGAATTTTACGAATTGCTTTAATTCCTTTTTACTGTAAATTTCTTTAACTGTAATCATAGTTTGAACCTAGAGACTTCCGTCATCATCAAAATCATCTGTTTTTTTCTTTCTATTCTTTTTCTTGGGCTTTCGGTTGTCAGCATCTTTTTTGGTGTTACCGTTATCGATTTCTTTGTCTACATGAAAATCGAAGCGGTAAGACATTCCGAAGTTAACACTGAACACTGATGGCGTGTCTTTACTATTAAATGTCACTGCTGTATCTAGCTGAAAATCCTTGGTCCATAAATAGGCACCACCAAATCTAAATAGGTTGTCCGCATAAAAATCACTCTGAATACCTTGAGTCTCTCCAAAAATGACCCATTGTGGATCGAAAGAATGTGTCAACGTAATGATATATTGAAAGTCGGAATAATCGGTACCTATGCGATCCTTAATTAAATTGAGAACCAGAACCCATCCACCAGAAAAGTTGTTTTGTGTGGCCACCATGATTTTGGGACTGAAACCTTCAATACCAGGTGCTGTATAGGGATTGTTTTTGCTATCAAAATTTGCACCAGCATAAATGGCCACTGCAGGAATAAGCGAACTCCATTTAAAAGAACGATTGGCGTGATAACTGTATAGATTAGGTTTGTCTTTTTCCTCCGAATTTTTGTAAGGATCGTAAACCAAATATTTAGCGCCTATGGTAAAATTTTTAAAGTTGGAGCGTTTATCTTCTGAGTTAAGACCAGCACTCGTAAAAAATGTTTGCGTGTCATTTTGGTAAGTACCTTCTAAATTGATTTCTAGCTCTTCAAAAAGCAAACCGTAGCGTGCAGCGAAATCAACACCAAACCCTGACACTTCATAGGCCAATACAGGTGTTCTTTCTTCTTTGATAATGTAAGGACCAACCTCAAGTTGGGCAACGTTAGTTCCCACAGAAAACGCGCTTCTCGATACACCTGGTCTGTTGGAATTAATCACTTCAGTATATTGAGAAAACGCTAAGTTAGTGATTAGCAACAGTGCGCTGAGGAGCACTTTCTTAGTTAAATTCATAGCTAGTTGATTTAAGTCAAATATAGAGATTTTATATTTTTTTTAAGTATTAATAACTGTTTTTAAATAGAGATAATTGTATTTTTGAATAAATTTAATTGAATGTTACAGGAAGCATCATTATATGGTTTTGTGAGAACCATTCTTATTATACTTTTGGTGTACTACGGTATAAAAATCCTATCGCGATTATTTGCGCCTTATCTCATGCGATACATGTCTAAGAAAATGCAAGAGAAATTTGAGGGGCAATTTAGGCAACAGCAAGACCCTAAACCAAAATACAAAGAAGGTGAAACGGTCATAGATAAAATGCCGAATACAGATTCATCTTCAAATAAAAAAGTAGGAGAGTACATAGATTACGAAGAAATTGACTAATTTTCGAGTCTATTGAAAGTCAATCTGTCTATGCAATTTTCATTTAAAAACTTATGGCCACACTTATTAGTCTTAGTAGGTTTTGTGGTGATTTCACTTACGTATTTTAGTCCTGTTTTACAAGGAAAACAAATTTTTCAAAATGACATCAAACAATATATTGGGATGTCTAAGCAGCAAAAGGATTTTAAGGCTGAAACGGGTGAAGAGACGTATTGGACCAATAGTGCCTTTGGCGGCATGCCTACCTATCAATTAGGAGCGAGATATCCTCATAATTATATAAAAAAACTAGATAGTGTCTTACGTTTTTTACCCAGACCAGCAGATTATCTATTTATATATTTTCTAGGATTTTACATATTACTGCTGTCTCTTAAAGTGGATTTCAAATTAGCAGCCTTAGGAGCTTTGGCATTTGGTTTTTCCACCTATTTAATCATTATTCTGGGAGTCGGCCATAACAGTAAAGCACATGCGATTGCATATATGCCTTTAGTGTTGAGTGGTATTGTCATGACGTTTAGGAAATCATATATTATTGGTTTTTTACTCACTGCTGTGGCCTTAGCATTAGAGATAGGTGCCAATCACTTTCAAATGACCTATTATCTCTTGTTGCTCGTGATTGTTTTGGGAATTGCTTACCTCATAGATGCTTACAAAAAAAACTGTTTACCACATTTTTTTAAATCCATAGGTGTGATGTTTGTGGCTCTGATTTTAGCCATAGGTTTGAACGCTACCAATTTGATGGCGACACAAGAGTATGTTAAAGAAAGTACCAGAGGAACCAGTGAATTAACTATCAATCCTGATGGGACTGAAAAGAATAACACATCTAGTTTAAGTAAGGATTACATCACAGAATACAGTTATGGAATTACTGAAAGTTTCAATCTTTATATTCCAAGATTTTACGGAGGTGGTAATTACGAGGATGCAGGTAAAGACTCTGAGACCTATCAATTTTTTAGAAATCTTGGAGCTACGCCTACCCAAGCACTCCAAGAAGCTCAGAATGTACCAGCGTATTGGGGCGATCAACCCATTGTTGAGGCACCTGCTTATGTTGGAGCCGTTATTATTTTCTTATTTGTATTTGCTTTATTTTTAGTCAAGGGCCGCTTAAAATGGTGGTTGCTCGGTGGTACCATCATGTCATGGGTTTTATCCTTAGGTAAAAATTGGTTCTTTGTGACTGATCCTAATCCGGATAGTAATCCAATTACGAATTTCTTCATTAATTATGTACCGCTGTACGATAAATTTCGAGCTGTAAGTTCGATTCAAGTGGTGTTGGAGTTGTGTATTCCTGTGCTAGCTATTTTCGGATTAGTAAAGTTGTTCAATGAATTTGAAAAGGAAGAACGAAAACTAAAAGCATTGAAATTAGCTTTGGGAATTGCTGGAGGTTTGGCTTTGTTCTTTTTATTATTTAAATCAGCATTTTTTGATTTTGTAGGTGCCAATGATGGATACTACAGGCAGGTTTATGGTGAATACGGACAAGGTTATATTGATGCTATCAAAGAAGATAGAAAAGCTTTTTTTACGCACGACACCTTACGAACGCTCATATTAGTCTTGCTTTCGGCTGGGACCATTTTTATGTTTTTGAAAAAGAAAGTGTCTGAAATTGTCGTGGTAGTTGTATTTGCAGCGTTAATTCTTTTTGATTTGGTTGGCGTAGATCGTCGTTATGTTAATACCGATAATTTTGTATCTGCTATCCAAGTTGAAAAACCATTTCAAAAGACCGCTGCCGATCAAGAAATACTTCAGGATCAAGGACATTTTAGGGTATGGGATATTACACAAGAAGGCTCAAGAAATCCCGCAAGAGCCGCGTATTTCCATAATTCCTTAAATGGTTATCACGCAGCTAAATTAAAGCGATTTGACGAGCTCAATAATTTTCATATTACTAAAAACAATATGAATGTGCTCAATATGTTAAATACCAAATATATCATCGCTGAAGAGGAGAATCAAGTGTTCTCATACTTGAATGAAGATGCTAATGGTAATGCTTGGTTTATAGAAGAACTAGAGAAAAAGTCATCAGCAAATGCCGAGATTATGGCTTTAGATAGCCTACAGACGAAAATTAAAGCAGTCACGACCGCATCGGAATTATCGTCGCAGCGTTTTAAAGTAGATTCAACAGCACAAATAACCTTAGAAACATATCAACCAAATTATGTAAAATATGCTTCGAATAACCCGAGTGATGGCTTTGCAGTATTCTCAGAAATATTCTACGAAAAAGGATGGAAAGCTACTATTGATGGGAAAGCTGTTCCAATTTATCGAGTCGATTATGTGCTTCGTGGATTGAAGGTGCCTTCTGGGTCACACAATATCGAATTTAAATTTGAACCAAAAGTAGTCCAGACGGGTAGTATGATATCATTAGTGAGTTCCGTGCTACTATTTTTATTAATTATTGGAGGTTTGTGGTTTGTTTTTAAAGCACATAAAGCTCACGATAGTTGAGACGTCACGTCATGAAAAAGCGCGTACTCATCATAACTTATTACTGGCCTCCTGCAGGAGGTCCTGGTGTTCAAAGATGGTTGAAATTTGTCAAATATTTACCAGAATTTGGTATACAACCGATTGTGTATTGTCCAGAAAACCCAAGTTACCCATTAAAAGATTCCAGTTTACAGGCGGAAGTTTCAGAGGATCTTACGCTTCTAAAACAGCCGATTAATGAGCCTTATAAATTGGCGAATTTACTATCTAGAAAGCAGTCAAAAACAATTAGTTCTGGTGTCATCCCAAAGCAGAAAAAGCAATCATTGATCCAGCGATTACTGTTGTATGTAAGAGGGACTTTTTTTATTCCTGAAGCTCGGAAAAACTGGGTAAAACCTTCTATTGAATACCTAAAAACTTACATCACCAATAATCAAATTAATACGATTATTACGACTGGCCCACCACATAGCCTACATCTTATTGGATTGGGTCTTAAAGAAGCACTAGATGTGACCTGGCTTGCCGATTTTAGAGATCCATGGACGACCATAGGTTATCACAAGCAATTAAAATTGACAAAAGCTTCTCAAAAAAAACATCGAGAATTAGAATCGAAAGTGCTTCAGACTGCAGATAAAATTATTGTTACCAGCGGTAACACCAAAGAAGAGTTCGCAACAAAAACAACAAAACCTATTTTTGTCATCACTAATGGTTATGATAATCATAAGGTTTCACGTCCAGAAAAAGACCAAAAATTTACAATAGCACATATCGGTTCCTTGCTGTCTGAAAGAAATCCGAAGGCGCTTTGGAATGCCTTAAGTGAACTTATCGCTGAAGACGAAGATTTTAAAAAAGACTTTGAGTTAAAATTCATTGGAGTGGTGAGTGAGGACGTCAGGAATACCTTAAAATCTTATGGCTTGGATCCTTATATTAGAGACATGGGATACCTTCCGCATAATAAAGCAATAGAAGCACAGATGTCCTCTCAACTATTGCTATTGCTAGAAATTGATTCTGAAGACACCAAAGTGATTATACCTGGAAAGTTGTTCGAATATATGGCCTCGGCCACGCCTATTTTAGCGGTAGGACCAGAAGGTTCTGATGTGGCACAAATAATTCAAGACACCAATACGGGTCATTATTTCTATTACAACCAAAAAACTGAAATTAAGTCTCAAATTTTATCGTATTTTAAGGCTTATAAATCAAATAATTTAACCGTTAATGCGATAGGTTTAGAGCGCTATTCAAGAAGGTCTTTAACCAAAGCATTGAGCGATATTTTATAATGGGAATAGTTATTAATCAGTCCTTTCGTAATACGATTGCTACCTATTTGGGATTTGGTATTGGTGCTATCAATGCCTTGTTTCTTTACACAAATTTTATTTCAGATGAGTATTACGGATTAGTAGCATATGTGTTATCCGCTGCCAATATCATGATGCCCTTTATGGCGTTTGGCGTTCATAATACCTTAGTGAAATTTTACACGACCTTTAAATCTAAGAACTCACTGAATAGTTTCTTGACCCTTATGCTATTTTTGCCATTATTGTTCGCAATTCCAGCGGCCATTGTTGGTCATTTGGCATACGATACAATCGCCGACTTATTATCAAGGAAAAATGAGATTGTTCGTGGTTATTTGTGGTATATTTTCATCACTGCTCTTTCCATGGCCTATTTTGAAGTGTTCTATGCTTGGGTAAAAGTGCAGATGCAAACCGTTTTCGGGAATTTTATGAAAGAAGTTTTTCATCGTGTAGGTGCCATGGTTCTTTTATTTTTAGTGTATTTTAATGCCATCACTATTGATCAGTTTTTTATCGGGATTGTTGGCGTTTATGTTTTGAGAGGTTTAATCATGATGCTCTATGCCTTTGCGAAACGATTACCTGTTTTTAAGTTTAATAAAATTGATAGGATAGGAGCCATCTTAAAATATTCCTTGCTCATTATTTTAGCTGGATCAGTGGCAACACTGATTTTGGATTTGGATAAGGTCATGCTCAATAGTTATATCGAACCCATTTCAGTAGTTGCACATTATAGCGTTGCTGTTTTTATTGCAACTGTAATCGCAGTTCCTCAGCGCGCTATGCATCAAATACTCTTGCCTTTGACAGCTCAATTTTTAAATGAGAAAAATAAAAAGGCTCTCACCGATTTGTATAAGAGAAGTTCGTTGACCTTATTTGTCATAAGCGGCTTTATCTTTCTGCTTATCGTTTTAAACATTAATGAACTTTATAGGATTATTCCATCAGAATTTAGTGGTGGTTTAATTGTTGTGTTTTTAATTAGCATTGCCAAATTATTCGATAACTTACTTGGTAACAATAATGCGATTTTATTCAATAGTGATTATTACCGAGTTGTGTTGATTTTTGGAGTTATACTAGCTGTTTCAGCGATTGTGTTGAATATGGTTTTTATTCCTATATATGGAATTAATGGGTCTGCATTAGCCACGTTTTTGGCGATCCTGTTTTACAATTCAATAAAAATATATTTTGTAAAACTCAAATTTCAAATGTATCCTTTTACAAAAGAAACTTTAAAGGTTTTCGTATTGCTGGTGTCGCTGGTACTGCTTTTCTATTTTTGGGAATACCCTTTTAACCCATATATAAATATTCTTTTAAAATCTACCAGCGTCGCATTGGTTTACGGATTTGTTGTTTATCGGCTTAACCTTTCAGCGGATATTTCAGAAGTATTTAATAAGTACCTAAAGCGGAAGTAGTTTAGGGTTTAAAATGAGAAAATCCCATAAGGTGCTTTGAGGCATACTGCTTATGGGAAATTCTACTAACCAACCAAAAAATTTATGTCATTAAGATCTTTTTCTAGTCTTTGAACTTCTTCCTTTTGAAGAGGTTCTAGAACTTGATTTTTTCATTTGCGATGAACTTCTTGCTCTCGAACTTTTCATCGTTCTCGATGTATTTGCGTTTCGCTTGTTACTTGATATACGAGTATTTGACCTGTTTGGTTTTCTAACACTCTGTCTTTTAACAACTTTTTTAGAAGTTCCTTTATTATGAGACACAGATCTAGGTGATTTCGTCACATTATTAGATCGACGTGGTGTTGAGGTTCTAGGTTTAGACGATACATTTCTGTTTTTGACTGCAACATCTCTTGTCGTTCTTGGTGTAGAACTTACAGCTCTGTTCTTTGGTGTTCTTGTACTAATAGAGTTACCATTGGAACGTCTTGGCGTACTATTCACCGCTCTATTATTGCGTCTTGGTGTGCTATTTACTGTGGCATTTCCTCTTCTAGGTGTAGCACTCTGCTTGTATCTATTACTGATACTTGTTGATCGACGCCCAGTCGTTGCAACTGTTCCTCGTCTGCTATTCACACGAACTGGCTGTCTGAAATTATCTCTGTAAGGTCTATAATAAGTATGTCTAATTGGTGTATAATATTGTCTATATGGTCTTGCGTATACAACACAGTAGTTTACAGGTGGAACGACATAATAGGCGTGCCATGGTCTGTATACATATGATCTATTGTAAACATTGATAAAACCAGTACAATGTGTAAATGTTCTATAACTGTTGTAGTGTACGTAAAGTCCGCCCAATCGAGAGATTCGTCCAAAACTGTTATATCGGATATTGACATTTCCTATTTGAGTCACACGTCCGTAGTAATCATAAAATACAGGTGTGTTCTCAATTTGAATGATCGCACCAAAATCATCATACTGAACATATGGATTGTAGTCGTATCCAGAATTAAAACTAATGGAAACATTCGGTGTGTTGATACCAACACTCACATTGGGACCGTAGTTAGGGATGTAGAAATCAAATTGCCCATCTCTAAATACTGAAAATTCAATACCATCCTCAACAAATATGAAAGAATTATCATAACCTCTAACATAGTTGTGTGTTGTATTGGATGCTACTGTGTTGGTGGTTGTTGCGTTTACTGTCGTCCCTATGAGGAGCAACATTGTAAAAAGTGATACTATTCGTTTCATAATTGTTTGGGTTTTTAAATTACAATATATATGAAACAATTAACGTGCCAAAGTTATAAACTACTATTTAATATACTGAAGTAAAGATAATTATAAAAACAGGTAGATTTACCTATTGTATGATTTCTTAAAGGCTTTTAACTTGTCACAATTCAAATTATAGATAATTAATAGTCATGAATGGGATTAAAAAACCGCAACTTCATTTTAAAGATCGTGCGAAACTACCGTTTCATTTTGAATCCGATAAAATGTATGCAGAGTATGTAGCATTACAACCTAAAAACTTTGAATATTACAATGTGATTATGTTACGTGCACCAGCCCATACGGTTGATAATTCCTTACCTGAACCACCTCCAGCGGATGATTATGCCGATGGTTCTTGGACAGATTGGATGAATTCTGAAGCACTCAATGCATCTCCTTATCTAAAAAGTATTGTTGAGCAATTTGATGAAATTACTAAAGTAACGCTGGTGAGGTTGTTGCGATTAGCACCAAACGCTCAGGTGAACGCTCATAAAGATCCAACATTGGGATTAGAGATTGAAAAATCAGTCATACGTCTTACGATTCCCATCTTAAGTAATGACGATGTGAGGTTCTATTTAAATCAGATTCCAGTAGACATGAAACCCGGAGAATGTTGGTATTTAAAATTAACAGACACCCATTATGTGGTTAATGACGGAGATCAAGAACGGGTTAATCTCACTATTGATATGCAACCCAATAACAACTTAAAAGATTTGATCATCTCTTGCTAATACATAAAAAATCCCGAAGGTTTGGGGAGACGCTTCGGGATTTTAATGGCCCAAATTCATGGGCTTTCAACAAATAAAAATTAAACTTTAGTTTTTACGCTTTTTTTGCTTTTTAACTTTTCCGTTTTTACGGTAGTAGTAATAGTCATCATCGTATGTTTCACCAAGATCATAGTTGTCGTATGAATGACCACCTACACCAGATCCTAAACCACAGTTCAATGTGGCATTACTGTGGTTAACAATACCATCTATATGGACAATTTCTCCCCAATGGTTGTAGTTAACTCGCAATCCGCCCACTTGTCTCAGTGATCCGTTACGTTGATAACTCATATATACAGTTCCAGCACGTTTTATACGTCCCTGTCTATCATAATTGATAAAGACATTTCCAATTCTTCGCACCTTTCCTTCATGGTCATGAGTAATGATAACACCTCTTGGTCTAGGCGTTGAATAATGTATTCTACTCACGGTTCCTGGTGCACCAAATGTGGTATTCACAGAACTTCTTCTAGCTCTCGACGTTCTGTAGTAGACTTCTGAAACGTTATTCATAACTTCCGTATTGAAGTCAAAAGTTCCATCAGGAAAGATTAAAAATTCTACACCACGCTCAATGAACACAATTGGTTCTGCAAAACGATAGCGTGAATTATTAAAATCGATTCCTTGTGTTGCAGTTGTTTCTGCTGCTGATACAGTTGTTAATCCCATTAACATACCTGTAAATAATAGTACTAATTTTTTCATAGTATTAAAGGTTTTGATTTTGCCTACTCATTTGTAGCTTTTCGGCTTACGCTATTTGCTATGTAAGTTTCAATTTGCGTGCCAAAAATATAAATACCTATAATTCAGTATGTTACATTGATTTTGAGTTAAGCTTGTGGCATTTCAAAATAATGTTTAATATAAAGAAGTCATTTTTTTTGTTACTTTTATAACACCAACCAATCTGTTATATGGAAGAGCAACCCATCCAATGTCAGAACTGTGACACAACTTTGGAAAAAGCCTTTGAATTTTGCCCACATTGCGGTCAAAAAACCAATGAGGAACTGACCATTGGAGTTTTATTCTACAATACGATTAGCAATTACTTCTCATTTGATGCTAGATTTTTAAAGAGTTTTATTCCATTAATGATCAAGCCTGGATATTTAGCTAAAAAATTTTTGCAAGGTAAACGTTTGATGTATTTACATCCAGCACAAATGTATTTATTCATTTCAGTGATTTTCTTTTTCGTCATGTCATTTAGTACCCGTGAATTGGTTCAAAAAGCGAATAAGTTTAACAAGGAACTGGTTAAAAATGAAATGATTCAGATTGCTGATTCGGTCAATCCTTCCTTAGATTCATTGGAAATAGAGAAAATTATGCAGCCCTTAAAGGATGATCCTAGTAAGTATGGCATGAAGGATCAAGATTTGAAATTAGCAGACTCTGTGATTAAAATGGCCAATAAGAATCCTAAGAGTATTAAGACCTCTTGGAATTTTGACAAGGAACGCATTGATTCCTTAATAGCGACAGGTGCAGAGGAGCAAGTAATTTATAAAGAAATGGGCATGTCTGATGATGCAGGTTTTATTGAACGTCGTTTTTTTGCACGGATGCTAGGCTTGGTAAAAGGGCAGGGAGTTGGAACTATCTTGCAAGCTTTTTTTGATAGTATTCCCATATCCATGTTTTTTCTTCTACCTTTATTTGCCTTGATTCTTAAATTATTCTATTTGCGAAAAGGGAAATATGCACACCACTTAGTGTTTAGCTTTTACTTCTTTTCGTATTTGTTTATGGTTTTTAGTATTCTATTCGCGGTTAATAGATTTGTAATTGATATACCTAATTGGATCGATTTTTTAATTGTATTATCCACATATGTCTATTTCTTTATTGCATTACACCGGTTTTATGGACAACATTGGCTATGGACTTGGATAAAAAGCGGTATAATTACCTTTATTTTCCTAATGTTTGTGATACCTGTCGCAGGAGGAATTGTTCTGACTTTTTCGTTTTTAACCACCTGATATTTAGAGCTTCTCTTTTAAGTATTGTCCGGTAATGGATTTCTCATTTTTCACAAGAGCTTCTGGTGTGCCGGCCGCCACTAACTGACCACCACGATGACCACCTTCAGGACCTAAATCAATGATGTAATCTGCACACTTAATAAGCTCCAGATTGTGTTCTATGACAATTATGGAATGCCCTTTTCCAATCAAAGCCTGAAATGATTGTAATAATTTCTTGATATCATGAAAATGAAGGCCTGTCGTTGGTTCATCAAAAATAAATAAGGCATTATCACTTTTTGAACCTTTACCTAGGAAAGACGCTAATTTAATTCGTTGGGCTTCACCGCCTGAAAGCGTGGATGAACTTTGTCCTAAAGTGACATAGCCAAGTCCAACATCTTGCAGCGGTTGTAGCTTTTTCTGAATTTTTGTGACGTCATGTTCTTTAAAAAAACGAATAGCATCATCAATCGTCATTGATAAAATATCATCTATGTTTTTTTCTTCAAAGGTCACTTCCAAAACATCTTTTTTGAAACGTTTACCTTGACAAGTTTCACAGGTAAGATGCACATCGGCCATAAACTGCATTTCTATAGTCACCTCTCCATCTCCTTTACAGGTTTCACAACGTCCGCCATCCACATTAAAACTGAAATGTTTCGCTTGAAAGTTTCTAATTTTGCTCAATTTTTGACTCGCAAACAAGGCTCTGATATCGTCATAAGCTTTAATATACGTGACTGGATTGGAACGGGAGGAGCGGCCAATTGGGTTTTGGTCAACAAACTCAATATGTTTGATGTTTTTGAAGTTGCCGCTTAAATTCGTAAACTGACCGGGTTTATCGCCAAATCCAGTAAGGTGTTTTTGAATGGCAGGAAATACAATTTTCTTAACTAAGGTACTTTTTCCACTTCCTGAAACACCTGTAACTACCGTCAACATTTCTAAGGGAAAGGTGACATCTATATTTTGAAGATTATGCTCTCTAGCACCTTCAATTTCAATTTGGTATTTAGAAGTTCTTCTTGTTTTAGGCACCTCAATTTTCATCGTTTCACTGAGGTACTTTGCTGTTAAAGATTCAGATTTTAATAGGTCTTTATAGCTGCCAGTGGCAACTACTTCACCACCAAATGTGCCAGCTTCCGGACCAATGTCAATGATACTATCGGCTGCTTTCATAATATCTTCATCATGTTCAACTACAATCACTGTATTGCCCAAATCTCGCAATGCCATCAATACCTTGATCAGTTTTTCTGTGTCTTTAGGATGAAGTCCGATGCTTGGTTCATCCAAGATATACATCGAACCAACCAAACTACTACCTAAAGAAGTGGCGAGGTTAATTCTTTGACTTTCACCACCTGAAAGCGTATTTGATTTCCGATTGAGTGTCAAATAATCCAGGCCAACATTACTTAGAAAGGAAAGTCTGTTGTTGATTTCTTTCAACAAGCGCTCAGCAATTTGAGTATCGTAATCGTCAAGTTCTAACTGCTTAAAGAAATTAGCGAGTTGATCCAATGGCATTTCAACCAAATCGGTAATCGTGACCTTATTAATTTTTACATTGTTGGCCTCAACTCTTAAGCGTTTTCCTTTACAAACGGTACATTTTGTTTTCCCGCGATATCGGGACAACATGACGCGATTTTGAATTTTATAAGCTTTGGATTCTAATTCAGCAAAGAAGTCGTTGAGACCTTCAAAGTACTCATTACCTTCCCAAATTAATTGTTTTTGGCTATCGGTAAGTTCAAAAAATGGCTTATGGATAGGAAAATCAAATTTATGGGAATTATTGACCAATTGATCGCGATACCAGCTCATGCTTTCCCCTCGCCAAGGAAAAACAGCGTTGTCATAAACCGACAGACCTGTGTTTGGAATAACCAAGTCTTCATCGATGCCAATAACATCACCATACCCTTCACATTTCGGACACGCTCCATAAGGATTGTTAAAGCTGAATAAATGCGGATTAGGCTCTAAAAAAGTCATGCCATCCAATTCAAAACGATTATTGAATTCGAAACGTTTTTGATCTGAAAGAGATTCAATGATACAGGTACCTTTACCCTCAAAAAATGCAGTTTCTATAGCATCGGCCAAACGATTATAGAAATCGTCTTCATGCTTAACAATGATCCGATCAACGACTAAAAAGACATTTTTCGTCAGTTTCTTTTCAACGGCTTCCTCAATTCTGAAAACGGTCTCTTCATGTTGAATTCGAGCATATCCTTGTTGTTTTAGAACGTTTAATTTGTCTTCCATGGTTCTGCCTTCCTCAAGAATAATAGGAGAGAGGAGTAGTAGTTTTTCACGTTCATCAAATGACTTTACTAAATCAAGAATATCTTTCGTACGATGTTTTTTTACCAAATTTCCAGAAATGGGTGAATAGGTCTTACCAATACGTGCAAAGAGTAGCTTGAGGTAATCATAGATTTCAGTAGTGGTCCCAACTGTAGATCTTGGATTCGTACTATTCACTTTTTGTTCTATCGCGATGGCAGGCGCTATGCCTTTAATGACATCTACTTTAGGTTTGTTTAGTCTGCCCAAAAACTGTCTGGCATAACTAGATAAGCTTTCAACATAGCGTCTTTGACCTTCCGCATACAACGTATCAAATGCCAAACTAGACTTTCCAGAACCAGATAAACCCGTAATAACCACTAATTTATTACGAGGAATCACAACATCAATATTTTTAAGATTGTGCAATTTTGCACCTTTTATAATGATGTTTTCCTTCGGATTTAAGTCTAGAATGTTCTGTTTCATGGGCGTCATAGCAAATTAGAATGTGCAAAGATACGGCTTTTACAGAACCTTAGAAAATGAAGTATTGTCGATTAAAATGTTAAAGTTTAGTCTGATTTCTTGGAATTTCGGAATGATTGTTGTTATATTTGAAGACATAAATACTTAAAACCTAGTTGCCTATAACATAATATTACTTTAGAATTTTAACCCCAAGCTAAGATTAATTTCTTTGCCATTAAAGTAATAATTATGAGACACGAACTTATCACAGACGCTGTTTTAGTAAGGAACTACATGGATGGAGACGAAAGCGCTCTGTCGGTTCTCATTCACAGGCACAAGCAGAAAATTTACAGTTTTATTTATTCCAAAGTATATGATAGGGATATCACTGAAGATATCTTTCAGGATGCTTTTATCAAAGTCATAAAAAACTTGAAATTAGGAAAGTATAACGAAGAAGGTAAGTTTTTACCTTGGGTTATGCGTATTTCACATAACCTTGTTATAGATCATTTCAGAAAGAATAATAGAATGCCGAAATTCGATAATTCCGGAGATTTTAATATCTTTTCTGTCCTTGGTGACCCTGCGTTAAATGCTGAAAAACAAATCATTAAAAATCAAGTGGATTGCGATCTTAGACGGCTCATTGAAGAGCTTCCTGATGATCAACGAGAGGTGTTGATTATGCGAATGTACAAGGATATGAGCTTTAAGGAAATATCTGAAAGAACAGGAGTAAGTATCAATACGGCCTTAGGTAGGATGCGTTATGCATTAATCAACTTAAGGAAGGTCATTGATAAGAATAATATTATTTTAACAAATTAATACAATAAGTTAAGTTTTGTTACGTTTTAAAGATTATAACAAACTAAAAATCGTAAAATGGCAAAACTTTACTCTGAATGTCCCCAAAAGCAAAACAACCTAAACCCAAAAGAAGAGACAGTGGATTTTCTTTTGAATTACTCAAAGGCTTTAAGTGTTATACATTGCAATAATTTGAAGTTTGAAGCACTTCAAAACTAAATTTGAGAAAGTCCTGAATCGTTAGTCTTCAGGACTTTTTTTTCGTTTTATTTTTATAATATTCTTTTAGAACCGAAGAGCGACCAATCGTTTTTGTGATAATATCTTTATCGAGATCCCATCCGCGTGCAGGTGAGTATTCACGTCCGTACCAAATAATTTGTAAATGCAGATCATTCCAAAGTTCTTTAGGAAATAAACGTTTGGCATCTTTCTCTGTTTGTACCACATTTTTTCCGTTTGATAAATTCCAACGATACATTAATCGATGGATATGAGTGTCGACAGGAAAGGCTGGTATTCCAAAAGCTTGTGATAAGACAACAGCAGCTGTTTTATGACCTACAGCTGGCAAGGCTTCTAGTTCTTCATAGGTTTGAGGTACTTTACCTTCGTGTTTTTCGATAAGAATTTTTGATAAACCGTGAATTCCCTTACTCTTCATAGGAGATAATCCAACAGGTCTTATGATGTCGCGAATGTCATCTACCGTTAATTTTACCATATCATAAGGATTATCGGCCTTAGCAAAAAGAAGCGGAGTAATTTGATTGACCCGAACATCTGTGCTTTGTGCCGACATCAGTACAGCAATTAGCAAGGTATAAGGATCTTTATGTTCTAAAGGAATTGGAATGGTAGGATAGAGCTCTTTTAACGTATTAATAACAAAATCTACCTTTTCTTGCTTGGTCATAAGTCGTATTTTTACAAAAACCAAAGTTAACAATTATGACACAATTAAAAGCCGGAGATAAAGCTCCAGATTTTTCAGCTAAAGATGAGCAAGGAAATACTATTTCATTATCCGATTATCAAGGAAAGAAACTTGTTGTTTTCTTTTATCCAAAAGCGAGTACACCAGGTTGTACTGCAGAGGCCTGTAATTTAAATGATAACTATGAGCGTTTTAAGTCGAAGGGTTATGAGATTTTGGGGGTGAGTGCAGATAGTGCCAAGCGTCAGTCTAATTTTAAAAACAAATATGGATTTCAATATCCACTTTTAGCCGATGAGGATAAATCCGTTATTGAAGCATTTGGTGTTTGGGGACCCAAGAAATTTATGGGAAGAGAATATGATGGTATTCATAGAACAACTTTCATAATTGATGAAAATGGTATCATAGAGGACGTTATTACAAAAGTGAAGACCAAAGATCATACGGCTCAAATTTTAACTGATTCATAGATCATTGAATATAACGAGAAATAAAAAAAGCCATGGCATAGTGTCCATGGCTTTTTAGTATCAATGTATTGTTCTTATTCTCCTAAATGAATACCTTCTGTTTCACATCCAAAGAGGCTCTTTTCTTTAATAAGGTTGGAGACACCTTCGGGCAACATAGCTTCCCAGCCGTCTTCACCGTTGGCAATCATTTTTAAAACAGTTCTAGAGAACACCTTTAAAATAGAATCGTCATAATCTGTAATATCAACCACTTTACCGTTGTATTTGAAGAACTTGTAAAGTTCTTTCATTCTTGGGTGTACTTTCAAGTTTTCACTATCTGTTAATGTACCATCGTCATTTTGCATAGGATATAGATAGACTCGTAAATCTTTGAAGAATAACTTTCCAAAGGCTTCGAGGATACCACCACTTAAATGACGGTAGTATTTCTCATCGAAAATATCAACGAGATTATTAACACCCATAGCTAATCCCATACGGCTTTTGGTGTATTGAGAGAAGTATTCAACGAGTTTGTAATATTCTTGGAAATTAGAAATGAGAACCGTTTGTCCCAAGGAACAAAGCAATCGCGCTCTATCCATGAAATCTTGTTCATCAATTTCTCCTTCCGCACGCAGATTAGAGAGCGTAATTTCAAAAATCACTTGAGTTTTATCTGCATCGACCTTGTTCTCCTTGATAAACATGTCATACGATTTTTTGTACATATCCATGTTCACTTTAGTTACAGGTCTAAAACTACCTCTAAGTGCTAAAATGTTTCTTTTATAGAGTACCCTTGCTGGTAACACGTTGTTGCCATCAGGCGCAAACATGACCGCATCTGTCATGCCATTTTTAACCAGCTGTAGACTCATTAAACGATTATCAATATCCTTAAATACAGGACCAGCAAAATTAATGGTATCAATTTCTACTTGGTCTTTATGAAGATGATCGTATAAGTAGCGCAACAACTTTTTAGGTTCATTGTATTTATAAAAAGCACCATAAATAAGATTGGTACCTAAAATTCCTAAAGTCTCTTGTTGTAATCGTGCATCATTCTCTTTAAAGCGAATATGTAAAACAATTTCATTGTAATCTTGTTTAGGGTCAACTTGGTATTTTATGCCAACCCAACCATGGCCTTTATACTTTTTTGCAAAATCAATGGTCGCTACAGTATTGGCATAGGTAAAGAACATTTTGTTAGGGTGAGACTCTCTTACCAAGCGTTCTTCGACCAAATTAATTTCATGGTCTAACATTTTTCTCAGTCGAGCTTCTGTGACATAACGTTTGTCATCTTCTATACCGTATATGGCATCACTAAAAGCTTTATCATAAGCGGACATCGCTTTTGCAATTGTTCCAGAAGCACCTCCTGCTCTAAAAAACTGTCTTACAGTTTCTTGACCTGCACCAATTTCAGCAAACGTTCCGTAAATATTTTCATTTAGATTAATTCTTAAACATTTGGTTTTCAGTGAAGGAATCTCATCAAACTCTCTGTCTCCTTTTAAGGTTATTTCCATCTTTAATTTTGGGTTTGTCAACATTACAAAGGTATTAAAATAGCAGGTCAAACTAAAAAAATAAGTTTTATTTTTGTAGGAAATTGAAAATAGGTTGAAAGTAACTTTTTTAGGTACAGGAACATCTCAAGGCATCCCAGTAATTGGAAGTGATCATCCTGTGTGTTTGAGTGACAACCCTAAAGATAAGCGCTTAAGAGTTTCAGTTTTAGTACAATGGGATTCTTATACATATGTCATAGATTGTGGTCCAGATTTTAGACAGCAAATGCTGCGAGCACAATGTGAGAAGATTGATGGGATTGTATTTACGCACGAGCATGCCGATCATACCGCTGGATTAGATGATATTCGACCGTTTTATTTTAGACAAGGAGATATTCCATTTTATGCGCATAAACGTGTTCTAAAGGAACTGAATACAAGGTTCAATTATATATTTACCACAAAGGATAAGTATCCTGGTGTCCCAAGTGTTATACAAAATGAAATCACCAATACGCCCTTTACTTTAGGCAATTTGGAGGTTGTTCCTATCAACGGTTACCACCATAAATTACAGGTTTTTGGTTTTAGGTTTGGCGATTTTGCTTATCTAACTGATATGAAAACCATTGCAGATGAAGAAGTTGAAAAACTCACTGGAGTGAAAGTATTGGTCGTTAATGCGTTGAGAGAGACAGAGCACATATCACATTTTAATTTAGATGAAGCTTTATCGCTTATTGATAAAGTAAAACCTAAGAAGGCCTATCTTACGCACATTAGTCACTATTTAGGTTTTCATGATGAGGTGCAACAAAAATTACCGAAAAACGTTTATTTAGCCTACGATAATCTAGAAATAGAAATTTGATTTAAAAACAAACCCAATTATGAAGCAGAGAGTTTTTATGTACTTATTTATTTTCACATTGCTACTTGTGATTTTTCAGTATGTCAATTCAAAAAATATTATTGAGAATTATGATAGTCAATTGACAAATTACATGGAAAAAACGACGCAATTGAAAGATTCGATTCAGATGCTTGAAGATGATAAAGCAGCCAGTTTATATAGCTTTAAATTTGAAACCAATGATGACGCCATGACGTATTGGGAACGACGTGGATATAATATTTCAGAATTTGTACCAATGATAAAGGATGAATTGATGAATCTTAATATTTATGACACTGAAGACCATCCGTTGGTGCCTTTCGCTTCAATGACAGATAATAAGATGCTTATTGACCAAATTA
>JAAEZI010000019.1:31865-36362 GCA_018222915.1 Algicola sp.
ATGATATTGAAAATGAGGCACAATTAAAATTCAGAGTGGTTGAATCCATTCTTTACCAGCCTTAATTTTTAAATACGCTTGTTGAGCCAACTTCTAAATTCATAAAAATTTTGTGGTGCCACTCCGTGACCAACTGGGAATTCCGAATAGCTATGCTTAATGTTTAATTGATCTAAAAATTTGGGTGCTTTTCTTGCCCAATCAACCGGAATAACTTGATCTGCGCTGCCATGAGAACAGTAAAAGTCTAAATGATTGTAATCTTCGGTGTTTTCATGTATCTCTATCATATCCTCACTAATGTAACCGCTCAAAGCAATAATATTCTTTACTTTTTCTGGATATGTTAAGGCAACTGCATAGCTCAATATGGTACCTTGGCTAAAGCCTAAAAGTGTGACATTCTCTTTATCAACTGGGAATTGGTTACAAGCTTCTTCAATAAAATTAGCGATAAGATCTCTAGATTCTTTAGCCTGATCTACATCATTCCATTTATTCTGTTGCGCATCAAAATTAATGGCATACCAAGCATTTCCAAAAGGCTGCATAGGATGTGGAGCCTTAAGAGATATGACAAATAGTTCCTTTGGTAACTCGTTAGCAAATGAAAACAAGTCATTTTCATCACTGCCATAACCATGGCACATAATCAATAGTGGCGCATTACTCGTAAGTGATGATGGTCTTGTAGTATATTGTAAAGATAATTCCATAGTTATTGTCCGATTGCTGAAAATATTTTTTGGAAAAAGGCACCTATTAGCGGAACTTCATTCATTTTTCCTGTAGCTGCTCCAAAGATGCCATAGAGGAATAACACCATAAAAAATATCCAAAAAGATAACGTAATCATCCAACTGTCAAATCCGCCTATAAAATAGCCTAGAATGTACCAAGTTAATCCCAGTCCTAAGGCTTGTCTTACATGAAACGAGACAAATGGATTGCGATCTTCGCGATTCATAAAGAAGGCAATTAAAGTTCCTATAATTGTGATGTAACTTACGATTGCTAACGTTTTTCCTTGTTCTGCAGCATTGTTTGTCATAATAGCTGAATTTAGTTTATCTCAGATTGGTTATTGGCAATAACACCGTAAACGTAACCTTTCAGTTCATACCCTTTAAAAATGGCGTTTTTAGATGTTGATAAGATATCTTCCTCGGTAAAGATGTGGTTACCATTTGGATTGAATAATGTCAAATTAGCTTTTTGACCTTCACGGATTGTCGATGGTTCAATGCCAAAACGCTCTTTGCCTCTTGTTAATAATTCTATCGTCTTTTTTACTGTAAATATCGAATTCAGTGCGCCAAACGCACTTTCTAATCCAATAGTTCCATAAGACGCATGATCAAACTCAATTTTTTTGTGCTCTATATCCATTGGATTATGATCACTTGTAACTATGTCTATAGTGCCATCTTTTAATCCTTCTTTGAGAGCATCGATGTCCTGTTGCGTCCTTAACGGTGGCAATACTTTGTAGTTGGTATCGAAGGTTTTTAAAGAATCGTCAGAGAACATCACATTGTGAATGGCTACACTACAGGTCACATCCAGTTTTTTTCGTTTAGCCTCTCTAATTAACGCCACCGATTTGGCAGTTGAAATGGTTGGAATGTGAAGTTTGCCTTCTGTGTATTCTAAAATAAACAAGTCTCTTGCAATCTGCAGTTCTTCTGCTAAGGCCGGATTTCCTTTTAAACCTAATGACGTACTTGCAATATGTTCATTCATGACGCCAAGTCCGCTTATCCGTGATTCTTGTGGAAATGAACATACGAGACCTTCGAAGTTGCTAGCATATTGTAAGGCCAGCTTCATGAGATTAGGATTGGTTATCGGACTCTGATAATCGTAGAATGCCACAGCACCAGCAGACATCATATCGTAGAGTTCTGCAAGTTCATGACCATCACTATTTTTTGTTAAGGCACCAATAGGGTTTAAGTTGACAATATGCTTATTGGCTTGTGATTTTAAGAAAGAAATATCAGCATGTGAATCGATTACTGGAAACGTATTTGCATTAACAGCAACTTCAGTAAACCCTGATTTAGCAGCAGTTTCAAGACCATTCGCAATGGTCTCACGCTCTTCATAACCAGGTTCGCCAAAACTAACACTGCTGTCAAACCAACCTTGGGATATATGAAGGTTGTCTTTCTTAATTTCCTTGAAATTTTTAGGATTTGATAGCCGTTTAGAAATTTTTGAAATAACTCCTTTTTCAATTAAAATATCAACGGTTTGGTTGTGAAAATCGCTTTTAGGGTCAACTATAATGGCAGATTTTACAAGTACGTTCATTTTAGGAATTTTAAGATGAGCATTTCAATAATTAAGAAAATCACTGCAAAAATAACAAACCATTTCCATAGTTCATTAACATTTGTGGCACTTTTAATATCACTAATCGCAGAGGCTACAGAATTACTAGTGTCATAATTGCCAAGTTGCTCAGTGTCATAATAATTGAGCAAACTCTCTGATCTATCATAATTAAAACTCAAGTTTTTTAAAAATTGATCTTTATTTTTTACTGAAATTATACCTGCTATTTCTGGATAAGTGTCTGTGGTTAGCTCTACTTTATTATCGAAAGTTTGTTGCAGAGGAATAACCGCATCTTCACCTTTCACTAAATTTAAGATATCATCTTGTTGAAGGGTTGTTGGAATATCAATTTTGTTCTCTTTTCCGATGGTATAATATAAATCACCGGTTTTTAAACTTTTCTTTCCAATATTATAGAGTATAGGAACAATAAGTGGTGAGTTTTTAAAATTCGAATTTTCAGGATTTAAGGCTGCGGAAAACCTAAAACTATTTCCTGATTGCGCCAAAAAAGAGGTGCCATCTTCAAAGTTTAAAATGGAATTAGCAGAACGTGTCGCATTTCTATAATACGAATTAACTTTTGGATACTGAAAATTATCAACGCGGTTGTCAAAAACATTGGCTAACAAGGGGTGAGAAAAGTTGATGTTTGTAATTTTCTTCTCTGTTTTTACAGGCTCACCAAATGATTCTAAATTTAAAGTATTATATAATTGATTGTAAGAGTCTAAGGATACCTTACTTGAAGGTATAATTAATATAAAACCTCCATTATTAGAGAATGATTTTAAGGTAGTAATGAGTGAGTTAGGGAGTTCGGTGAGTTCATTGAGCACAATCAAATTTTGTTGATCAATGACATTATAATTGAGAGCGTTAAAATTAAATGACCGATACTCAAATTCGTCATTTGTATATATTTTACTAAGGAATTCATCGTCTGTTTCATTGATTGCTAATACCTTAATTTTTTCACGTTGATCAATGTTAAAGTATAAGCTATTATCATATTGAAGATTGCTGTCTTCAATGATAATTTTACCATTAAATACAGTATTAGCCGGAATGGTGAAATTGGTGACTGCCTCGTCAGTAATGCTTACTGCTGTTTTTGCCATTAACTTGTCATTATTGTACAACGATACTGGCAAGGTCGCAATTTCACTCCCTTGATTTTTTAATTGAACCGTTAACTCCAAGTTTTCTATTGTAGATTTAGAGATATAAATACTATCCACTGCAACATTGGAGCGACTCGAAGGTTCTAGTTTCACAAGCTGTAAATTGATAAGGCTATCGTTCTTCAAAGAAAGGCCTTCTTGTTTTTGTTGAAAATCTGAAATTAACACTAAGTTTTTGATGGTATCATCATCGTCTGAAAATAGCTGCTTTCCTTTTAAAATTGCCGCATCATACGTCAACTGACTTGGGGAATGTGTTAATTGAATCAAGTCATTTTTTATGGCTTTAATGCTCGTGTTTTTAAAATTAGCATTATTCGTAAATAAGGATATTTGTTCATTCTCATCAATATTCTCTATAAGATCCTGAATGACCGTATTAAGCAAACTTCCATTATTACTTGGGGATTGCATGCTAAAAGAATTGTCCAAATAAATAACGGTTTCACTTTTCGTGTTGAAACTTTTACTATTTGATATATAAGGTTGGGCAAAAGCTACTATGACACAAGACAGAAGTAGTAAGCGAGTGAGTAATGTCAACCATTTTTTGAGTTGCGAGCTCTTCCGTGTTTGAAGTGTTAATTCCTTTAAAAATTGAACATTTGTAAACGCGACACTTTTAAATTTTCTCAGTTGGAATAGATGAACAAGTATTGGAATAATGAGCAGAAAAAGCGCATAAAGAAGTTCTGGGTGTTTAAACTGCATTCCTATATTTTGGATTGTTCTTGTTAGGAATCAAATATAGAAAATGATAAACGATTTGACCCTTTTGCTTTTGAGAAATTTAACTTTTCGATGAAAATAATACATAGGGATCAAGTGATCCAACCAAGCATTTAGCAAAAGAAAAAATAATCGACCATAGCATTCATGTCTTGGGATTCGAGATAGCTTTTAATCTCCTGTTGTGATTCTGGATTGGCCACAGTTACTATGCACTGTGGCGCTTCTAACGATGCCAGAT
>JAAEZI010000019.1:36372-55930 GCA_018222915.1 Algicola sp.
AGTTAAAATCATGAAGTAACTCATCATAGATGTGTTTTCCAATTTTTTTAACATTGTCGCATACCCAAATGACCTTTCTGTTTTTTTCTTTTAGCAATTGTACTACTTTTTTACCTTTTTTTCCTGCACCCCAAACAACTAATAGTCGTTGTGGATCATCGTTCAGTTCTAGGAAATAATCGACTTTGAGTTCTAAAAAATAATTTTCCGCGTAGTGCTCATGCGTTCTTGAAGCGCGCGTGGAGTGATCTCTCCAATAGTGCAACACTTTGTTAGCTGGTATGCAGGTCATGCCGTACTTGTAAAACCTAAAGGCCAGATCATAATCTTCAGGATACCGGTTTGGCTGAAAGTCTTTACAGCGAACAAAATCACTTCGATGCATCATCCAACAAGGAGATGGGATAACACATTCTTTATAAATTTCAGAGTAGTTTTTTCCTGTTAGAGTTAATGCATTGAGCCAAGCTTCATATTTGGCATAGCCATCACCGATGCCTTCAGCGTTAAAATATTTCACTAATCCTAATGCTATATGCTGTTTGCCATGAGATTGGAGGTCACTATGCATTTCATGGAGTCTGTCTGGATGCATCAGATCATCGCTGTCCATTCTAGTGATATAGTCTCCTTTACTTTTAGAAAATGCCAATTGAAGCGCATTAATGATCCCGTATCCTTGGTTTTTAAATAATTTGATACGTTGATCTTTTAAAGCATAACTAGTAACGATATCAAAACTACTATCTGAAGAATGGTCATCGACAATGAGTAATTCCCAATGCTCATAAGACTGATTAACAATAGAGTCCAGGCATTCCGCAATGTAAACTGCAGTATCCTTAAATGGTATGACAATACTTATAAGGTCTTTAGGCATGGTGCAAAAATATCATTTTAACAAAACCTTAGCTAAAATACTGTTAACAGATTGTAGTTTTGTGCGTCTGATACAAAAATTTAAATTTTAATATTCTAATGAAACATTTCTTAACAACACTAGCCGTGAGTGCTTTACTCGTAGCATGTGGTTCTTCAAAGCCTGCAGTAAATGATTTAGCAACCGATAATCCTATTGCTACGGCTATTAACCTTTCCAAAGTAACAAATGATAAAGCACCTGTGACTATTAATCCAGGTCGTTTTACACAAGAAACGGTAACTTATAGACTACCTAAAGTGGTTCAAGGCACTTATTCTGTTAGCAATTTTGGAACTTACATAGATGATTTCAAGGCTTTTGATTATGATGGAAATGAAATGGCTACCACGAAGGTTGATACCAATACATGGTCGATTGCCAATGCCACAAATTTAGATAAGATTACCTATTTGGTAAATGACACTTTTGATGAGGAATCTGTAGGAGGAATAGGAGAGGAAGTACCGTTTTCACCTGCTGGAACCAACATTGAACCTGATAATTACGTGTTGAATTTACATGGTTTTATCGGGTATTTTGATACTTTAAAAACGGCGCAATACACCTTAGATGTGACGGCTCCAGCTAGTTTCGAGCGTACGTCGGCATTACAAAATACCAATACAGCTTCTAGTGCTGATGGTACACAAATAACCACTTCCTATTTTGCTCCGCGTTATTTCGATATTACCGATAATCCGATGATGTACGGTAAGTTAGATGTTGAGGAGTTTATGGTAGGCGATATCAAAATCGTTTTGAGTGTTTATTCTCCAAACAAAGTGCATACTGCGGCCAGTATGAAGGAGACAGTTTATAAAATGATGGAAGCTCAAAAAGCGTATTTAGGTGATATTAACAGCACGCCTCGTTATGATATCTACTTATACCTGTCTGATGGTAGTGAAGGAGCACCAAAAGGATTTGGAGCGTTAGAACATCATACATCAACGGTAGTTGTATTGCAAGAAGCATCTACTAAGGACCAGCTAGCGGCTTCTATGACAGATGTTGTAGCGCATGAGTTTTTCCATATTGTGACTCCTTTATCAGTGCATTCTGAAGACGTTCATTACTTCGACTATAACGATCCAACGTTTTCAAAGCATTTATGGATGTATGAAGGTGTTACCGAGTATTTTGCACAACACTTTCAGATTTATGAAGGTTTAGTAGATGCAGATACGTTCTATAAAACCATGACACAAAAGATTCAAGTATCTAAAAACTTGGATGACGCTATGAGTTTTACAACCATGAGTGAAAATGTATTGGATGAGCCTTATGCTACAAATTACTACAATGTGTATATGAAAGGTGCACTCATTGGTATGTGTGTTGATATTTTGATGAGAGAGGAAAGCAACGGACAACGAAGCATGTTATCGCTTATGAAGGAACTTTCAGCGAAATATGGAAAAGAAAAACCGTTTGTTGATGATAATTTGATTGCTGAAATTACGCAAATGACGTATCCTTCCGTTGGTGAATTTTTAAATACACATGTGGTGGGAGGTACACCAATTGATTATTCCGAATTTTTTGAAAAAGTGGGACTTACCTTCGGTGAGACAACTGTTCCTACTAATTATATTCAAAATGGTTCTGGTTTTATTTTTGATGCAGATCGTGAAAAAGGCTTGATCTTCTTTTCAGAAGGCGTTAAGGATAACAGCTTTTGGGTAGAACAAGGTGTGATGCCAAACGATGTCATTAAATCGGTTAACGGACAAACACTTACCTTGCAAAACGCGCAAGCCATGTTAGGTGGTATGTATGCTTGGAAAGAGGGTGATGATATTAAGGTGGTTTTAGATCGCGACGGTAAGGAAGTTGTTATTGAGGCAAAATTGACACCATCATTTACAACGGCTAAAAAACTCATGGAAAATGAAAATGCGACCGAAAAGCAGATTGCAACGAGAAAGGCTTGGCTAAAAGGCTAGTCCTTCTAACAAACATATAATGCATAAAGCTGACTCATAATTTCTGATGAGTCAGCTTTTTTTTATTTTTATCACAGCAAGTCCATAGCTAAATGTATATTTCTTCTTGTTTCGCTAAGGTGAAATGAAATGTACTACCATGGTTGTTTTCAGAAGTTACTGAAATTTTACCACCTTGCTTTTCTACGAGGTTTTTTACGGTGCTTAAGCCAATTCCCGTACTCGTTTTGCCATGATCGTTTTTTATGGTTTTAAAAATTTCAAAAATTTCCTCTTGATTGTTTTTAGGAATACCCATACCATTGTCGGCTACACTAAACACATGATGAAATAAATCATCTCTGTAAGTGATTTCCACATGACGATGGGATTTGTTATTGTATTTCAGTGCGTTATCAACTAAATTGATTAGAATTTGCGATAGTGCCGCCCGATTCACACTTTTTATTTCAATAGACGGATAAACAAACGTGTCCGTTTTAGAAATTAATAGCTGTTTGATATCTTCTGAAAGTTCATCAAGTTTAACCGTTTCTTTTTTAGATTTCAAGAGTTCGTCGGCCTTGTAAAACATTAAAATGCCATCGATATAATCTTTTAAGATAGTCGTAGATTCTTCGATATAATCTAAATATTCTGAAGCGTCAGAATTTAATTGTCCAACATTTTCAGAGCGCAACAAATCGGTAAGAGAAATGATATTTGCTAAGGGTGATTTTAAATCATGCGACACATGACTTGCGAATGACTTTAACTGATGGTTACGCTTTTCTAATTCTTCTTTAGCCGTTTCTAAAATGGCATTCTTTTTTCGGAGTTCAAAAAGATTGACGACCTGCTTTCCTAAGATTTTCAAAGCTTCAATTTGGGAATCCTCTAACGTTCTAGGCTTATGATCAAATACACAAATAGTTCCCAAAGAATAACCTTCCGGATTTACTAATGGCACACCAGCATAAAATATGGCGCTTAAATCATCAATTAGTGGGTTTTCCTTAAAACGATCATCTTGCCTAGAATCTGTGATAATAAATATATCATCTTCTAATATGGCATGACCACAAAACGAAATATCTCGTGGCGATTCATTAAAAGGAATGCCATAATGGGATTTAAAATAATTCCGGTCTTTGTCCAACACGGTAATCAAGGAAATAGGAACATCACAAATGGAGGCGACAAGTTTTGTAATATTGTCATAATCGCTCTCAGGTAGTGTGTCCAGTATGTTGTATGATTTTACAGCGTGCAAACGCTGCAACTCATTTTTAGGTTGATTGGGGCTTTTCATATTAGATAGTTCTTTGCTGTTAATCTACATACGTAAATTAAAGAGAAGCGGTTTTTTAAAATCCCTCAAAAACACCTAAACCAAATAAGGCAAAGTCATATTTAACAGGATCACTTGGATCTAGCATTCTTAGTGAAGCATCCAATTCTTGTAAGGCTTTTGCATCATTTTGCCGACGCTTTAGTAAACCTAATTTTCGAGCTACATTGCCTGAATGTACGTCTAAAGGACAGGATAGCTGGGAAGGTGAAATACTGCGCCATATACCAAAATCGACACCACTATTGTCCTGTCTTACCATCCATCTCAGGAACATGTTGATACGCTTAGCTGCAGAGTTTTTTAAAGGATCACTCACATGTTTTTGCGTGCGTTTTAGATGTTCTATTTCAAAAAAGTATTTTTTGAATTGATGTATCGCCAATTGAAGATTATGGTCTTCAGTAGATGAAGAAAACACTGATTCTAGTCCGCCATATGTTTGATACATATAATTGAGACTCTTAATGAATTGAACAAAATCTTGACCGTTAAAAGTACGATGCACGAAAGCTTGTAATTTCTCCAAATCTTGAGATTCATGATTCATTATAAAATCATAGGGAGCATGCTCTAAGAGTTCCATCATCTTGTTAGCATTATTAATAATGCTTTTGCGATTTCCCCAAGCAATAGTAGCTGTTAAAAACCCCGAGATTTCAATATCCTCTTTTTTCGAAAACTGATGTGGTATTTGAATGGGATCGGACTCTATGAATCGCGGATGGTTGTACTGTGCAACTTTAGCATCTAAAAAATCTTTCAGTTCCTTTTGGTTCAAGATCATGGTGTTTAGGAAACAAACTTAATGTTCTTTGTAGATGATTGCAATCAATCCAAGATAAAACTTAGAAGTTCTCAGCTTCGATTCATTTTTGATGCTAAATTTTACGCTCAATGAAAGATTCAAATCACAATCATTTTGTGCTTAGTCAAGTTGCTCTAAATTCTAAAAGTAGGTTTAAGGTTTTAGATTAACCTAGAATTTTCCCATCAACCATGGTAAGTTTTCTATCAGCCATGTTTGCCAATTCCTCATTGTGGGTGACAATAACAAAGGTTTGACCAAACTCGTCACGCAATTTAAAAAATAACTGATGCAGGTTTTCAGCAGACTCACTATCTAAATTTCCAGAAGGCTCATCAGCAAAAATCAATTCAGGATTATTCACCAAAGCTCTGGCTACTGCTACACGTTGCTGTTCACCACCCGAAAGGGCATTAGGTTTATGGTCATAGCGATGTGATAGTCCTAAAAAGTCTAAAAGTTCTTTGGCACGTGCTGTCGCATCCTCTTGGGATTTCCCAGCAATAAAGGCAGGAATGCACACATTTTCTAAAGCGGTAAATTCGGGAAGTAGTTGGTGAAATTGGAAAATAAACCCAATCGACGTGTTTCTGAATTTTGCTAAGGCTTTATCATTGAGTTCGGCAATGGATACATCATTGATGATTAATTCACTTGAGGTGTTTTTGTCTATCTTATCCAAGGTGCCTAAAATGTGCAATAGTGTTGTTTTACCAGCACCTGAGGCGCCAACAATGGAAACGATTTCTCCTTTTGCAATTGTAAGGTCTACACCTTTTAAGACGTGAAGGTCACCGTAGTATTTGTGAATGTTCTTTGCTGAAATCATGACGTTTTTCTGAACTTCGAAAATACTATTTTAATATGAATTTCTTATCATTTAAAATAGACGTGTATGAGGATCGTAATTTTGGAACTTTCCTAAAGTGCTTAATTTATCATTTGATTTTGGCTTCTTTTTGAAAATTTCCTTCACATTATTATAATCTATAAAATATTGTATTCTTAAAGAAAATGAATGAAGTATGGGTTGCTCAAAAAGTGAATTCAAACTCTCGCTATACGACACAGTTGCTTCTCGATCATTGTTGAATAGTTGGTTTCTATACAGTGCTGTTAGGAAACTTCCGGGAGCAAACTGCCAAGTGTAATTTAAATCCAAATTCCATGTGCTGAAATTGATATTGGAATTCCCAAGTCCTAATTGTGAAAAGCTGGTGCCTGTATTCAGGAGTCGACCGTTCTCTTGCAGAAAGTAGGCTTGATCTTCGTAATTCACCGTCGACCAATAATTTCTAAAGGTCAATCCGAGAGAGTGAAATGGATTGAAGCTGTAAGTTCCTGAAATACGGTTAATTAATGTTTTCTGATCACGCTGACCGAACACAATTTCATTTGTGTCATTAGAATTGTTGGCATAACCACGATCCCTGAAAATTTCATTATAATCGAAAGAATAAACTACTAGAAATTTGTCGCTAAACCGTACTCTCGGACTTAGACCAAACCAATATTCATTGGTATCTCTATGTTTTTCTAAGAACATAGCACCACCAATGTTAGCGTCTATCGCAAAGACATTATTATAGTTAGAGGAGAGATAAACGTTGGAATTTAATCTGTTTTCATAGATAAAATAACGATTCTCAGATCTGGGTTCGAAATAATCAAATTGTTTGCCTGCTTGAAAATTGATATTTGCACCAAAATTATGCAAAGTCTCCTTTGTTGCTGCGTTATAATTACCTCCGAAACTCATACCTGTATAAACACCAGGATTGGCAAGTCTCGTATAATTCACATAGGTGTTCCAGTTGTAATTATTTAATGTCTCAGTAGGTTCGAACGTACGATAACCAAAATCAACACCGAAATTATTATAGTTATTTCTAAAAATTAAACCGATATCATTGATGTCATATTTGGTGTCAGCAAAACTATGATCAAAACTATACCTGTAATTACCATGAATTTTTCTAGCGACAAACAAGGAACTAAAACCTGTTGTGGTTCCTGAGGCAAGATTGATATTACTCATTTTTGCTTGTCCAATAAGGTTGTAAGTATTACGTTTATTGGTAATATCTGCTATCAAAGCAGTGACATTCCCATCTCTAAAATGTCCATTTCTTGTCACGTTTGTATTTACGACACTAATAGAAGAATTTTGGTTGAATTGTTGGTCTAAAACCAATACATTATAATTCGTAAGAGGTTCCACCAATTCACTGCGTAAAGCACCTGTTATGGTATCTCTGGCTGTGCCATAAGTTCGATCTGTAATGGCATTGAAAAATCCAACACCTAAGCCTTTTTTTGTTCTACCTGAAATTTTAGCAGCATTGAGAACCTTTACCGTATTTGGGATATCCCTAACCACTTCATTTTCCTGAAGACTGATATCTCCAGTTGGACTACTTCCTACACGTCTTGAAAAGAATAAATCCCCTTTATTGAAGAGGTCAACACCTTCTGTAAAGAACTGTCGTTGCTCAGAAAAGGTTTGTTCAAAAGGCCCAAGATTCAAAGATAAGTTATCAAAACCTGCTTGACTAAAATCTGGTACTAAGGTCATATCCAATGTGAAATTCTCAGTTATACCATATTTAACGTCTAAACCGAATTTTAAATCTGTTTCTGTTTCACCATCAAAACTATTGATAATTCCAGTTGAGAAGGGGTAAAAACTCAAACGAGTAGGAGGTGTAATGTTTTCAATTCCAACTAATTCACCGTGATAGAGTCCAATATTTCCTTTCGTGATATCGATAGGGTTCCAGGTATACTGCGATCGGTAACGTCTGAATTGCCTGTGAAATTGAATCCCCCAAGTTTGGATTTCTTGATTTGAAAAACGCAAACAACGATAAGGAATTTCCATTTCTACAGTCCAGCCATCATCTGTAATTTGAACAGCGCTATCCCAGACGGCATTCCATCCAAAATCTTCGCCATTACTTGGAGAGGCGACAGCATCGGCTTGAGTTCCAGAGCTGAAAACAAAAAATTCTGTATCATTTTGAGCATCATTATTTGGATTGAGTATGAGCCCAAAAAAATCTGATTGACCAAAATTATCTCGGCTTGTAAATTGACGCATGATTAGGTTTGGGTCATCATATAGATAAGCAGCGATATAGATGGCTTTATCGTCGTAAGCCATTTTTACGACAGTTCTGTTTTGAGTAGAATCTTTTATTCCAGCGCTAGGTCTAAATTGCGTAAAGCCTTTAGCCTCTTGAGCCGTTTGCCAAACTGCATCATCAAAAACACCGTCAATTTTAGGCGGATTGGTGGTTCTTTCTATTTGTAGTTGTTTTTTAGCCTCCTGAGCGATTGAATGAAAACAACAGCACAAGACCAATATAACGAATAAGCGAATTGTCATTATTGTTGATTGATGATTAGTGATTCTATAAAAGAGACACTAAAAAAATAAGTTTGTTACAGTTAGGGCTACAAATCTACCTATGTATGCTTTGCGATTTTCATAAGTAAACGTTAAAAAACCTCGCTTACTGTTAATCTTTTGTTAGTCTAGTCTAGGATAGTTTGTGGTTTTTTTTAGCTATTTTTATTGAAAATAAACACCGAAGTCCTATGCCTTACCACAAATTTGAAGAATACAATATGCAAGTCACAGATGATGTGAAGAGACGCTATGAACAAATCATCGAAGATTTAGGTGAGGACACCACAAGAGATGGTCTTCTTAAAACACCAGAGCGTGCGTCTAAAGCCATGCAATTCTTGACACAAGGGTATCATCAAGATGCTGCCGAGATTTTAAAAAGCGCGATGTTTAAAGAGTCATATAATGAAATGGTCATTGTTAAGGATATTGAATTGTATTCATTATGTGAGCATCATATTTTGCCATTTTTTGGAAAGGCGCATATTGCCTATATTCCTAATGGTCATATTGTTGGCCTAAGTAAAATTCCTAGAATTGTGGATGTCTTCGCAAGACGCTTACAGGTTCAGGAGCGACTTACGGAGCAAATTTTAGATTGTATTAATGACACCCTTAAACCAGAAGGAGTAGCTGTGGTTATAGAAGCGTCGCACATGTGTATGATGATGCGTGGTGTTCAAAAACAAAACTCAACCACTACCACCTCAGGATTTAGAGGTGCTTTTCAGAATATGGAAACACGCACTGAATTTTTAAAGCTCATTAGTGAAAAGCTGTCATAAATAAACCTTTGGAACGCTATTTGCTTATCAATTAGTAAATTATATACTTTATGACATTAGAAAATACTTCAAAAACTAAAAAACTAGCGTTAGGTATACTCTTTGATGCTATGGGTTATATATCCTTTATCTTTCCGCCATTTGATTTTGTTTGGGCACCAGCTTCTGCTTGGTTAATGACAAAGTTATACCAAGGAAAAAAAGGTAAAATAGCCGCTGCCATTTCTTTTGTAGAGGAGGCTTTGCCATTCTTAGATGTCGTGCCAACATTTACACTGATGTGGCTTTATACTTATGTTTTTTCAACAAAAAAATCATCGCGTGAGACGATTATCGATGTCAAATAGAAAGACCTTAAAACAAAAAAAGGCGTGCATTTAATGCACGCCTTTTTTTGTGATCACCTTATTTTAATCAATGACATCAAAAGTAAAAGAAACCTCAACATCTGTTTCTCCTCCAGCATTAGTGATGTCACCTTCGCTAACACCAGCAGCTGATTTATTCGGCTCGTGCCTTAGTGTAACGGTTAATACATCATTAGTAGAAGCAGCTCCTGTAGTTAATGCAAATGCAATTCCTACAGGGTTGCCATCGCCATCTTGGTCAGTGTAGGTTACAGTAGCATTTGAACTGTTAGACAAGCTATAGAAGAATTGGTGTTCTTCAGCTTCTTCTTGTACTTCCAGTGTGATGTTTTCGGCAGGACTTTCAAGTTCATTGAGAACTGTGACAGCTCCGTTATAGGTTGTTGACGATGATAAATCACCAGATACGGTCACCACCGGAGCATTGGGTCCATCGCCATCTAAATCTTGAGAGGTCATGGTTACTATTGAGCCGTCTCCAACCGGTGTCAATGTAAGGGTGAGTGTTGTGATAACTTCCTCTTCATTTACTGGTGCAGGTGTATCGTCATCATTAGAACAATTAGTAAATAATGACAATGTTAAGATGGTTATAAAAAAATATTTGATGGTTTTCATAATAAAAATTTGATTTAATAATTTAATTGTTTTCATAATAAAAATTTCGTTTAATAATTTAACTGTAATTGTAACATCACATTTCTTCCAAGGTCATCAGCAAAATAACGCAGTCGGTTTAAATATGATCTGTAATTAGTGTTAAAAATATTGTTAACGGATAAGGCAACATTCAGCCTAGTATTTTTTGTGATTTCGAAATTGACATCACTGTAAAAATGTAATAAATGATAGGCAGGTGGAGGTGTACTTATATCCACCAAAACGGTTTCATTGGTTGAAGCAATAAATGTTTCAAAATTATAATCTGGATATTTCGTTTGTTCAAAGACCCATTCACTTCTAATGCTTGCTGAAAAATCATACCATTTTCGATTTGTATATGAGATTTCATTACTTGTATTAAATGGTGGTATATCAATTAATGCGGAATTATTTTTTAAATCTTCACCAATTATGTAAGCTGATTTGTTACTTAATTTTAAGGCATCTGACACTTTATAATTTATAGATAAGTCCATGCCATATAAAGACGCATTAGTTTGTTGATAGCTCCAAACAGGAAAGGCACCACGTATTGTTTGTTCGATGCCTATTGGTTGTACATACATAAAATCATTGATATGGTTGTAGAACCCTTCAAAAAGTAACTCCCACTTATTTTTGTTATAGGAATAGGTTGTAGATATTCGATTGGACAACTCTTGATCAAGTCTTAAATCACCTAATTCTATCCTAGCAGCAGAGTGGTGTAAGCCATCGCTAAATAATTCCGATGGATTAGGAGGTCTGCTTGCCAAGGCATAATTTATAGTAAAAAAACTCACATCATTTAATTCATACTTAAGTCCAGTAGCTAAAGAAAGATTATGGAAATCAAAAACAGGATTGGTAAGTAATTGTGTTCCTAAATCTTCTATGACAAAATCGCTAAACTCTTCATCATAGCCACGTTCTTCCCATCTGCTAGTTTGATAGAACTTTTTGGCATCAATTCTATTAAAATCGTACCGCACACCAGCATCGAGAACAACTCTATCATTGAGATCCCATTCGCCAGTAATGTAGGCTCCAAAATCATAGCGTTGATAATCTGGAATTAGACGTCTTACTCCAGTGTCTGGATTCGCAAAATTATCTTGATAGCGTCCTAAGACACCAAAATTTAATTTATAATTGTTTTTGGCATCAGATATGACATCAACATTCAAAGTGTGAGTTTGTAGGGTCAAATCTAAAGCAGGCTTATTTCTATCGTCACCAACACGCACATCAAACTCAAAACGTCTATTGTTTTGATAATCATATTGCAATGTTAGCTTTCCAAAGTTTTTAAACCTCTTGTAATACGACGCTTTCAGTAAATGATGAGTCACTTCCTGCCTAGGAGCTATAATATCATAGCTAAACTCATTAATAATTAAGGGTTGCTGGGTATTGATAGCAGTCACAAGATCACTAATATTTCCAATATGCGAGGCTCTTAAAATGCCTATCTTGTTATTAACATAGTTATAAAATAATTCAAATCCATTTTCAAACTGTTTTCTACCCGTTCTAAAAGAAACACCTTGAGATTCTGAGCCTGTATTTGTTAAATTATAGTCAGGAGTTTCAAAATCTCCATGCTTCTTTAAGCTCGCTTGAATATTAGCAAACCAGCCTGAGTTGAAATAGGAATTTAAATTGGTAGCTATACTATAACCTCTTCCGTTGGTCTGACCTCCGAGAGTTGTTTTGCCATATAGCGTGTCTTTGAGTATAATTCTAGATGGATTAATCACCACTATACCTCCAATAGCATCGCCACCGTAGGCTAGTGTACCAGAACCTTTGATCACTGAAATTTGATCTGCGGAATTGATGTCAATGTTTGGTGCATGTTCAATTCCCCATTCCTGATCCTGTAAACGCACATTATTATTTAAAATCAACAGACGACTACTATGAAGGCCGTTAATCATTGGCTTAACAATGCTGTTACCTGTATTTATAGAAGACACACCAGATACTTCTTTAAGAGCATCACCAAGGCTTAGAGCGCTATATTTATCTAGTACTTCAGATTTTATAACGGTTTCTTGCCCAGTAGAAGTTTCCGTGCTAACTTTATTGTTAATCGTAACTTCACCAAGTTCTTCAATATGATGTTCAATGTCGATAGATTCAAACCTATCGCCTTTCATATTAAAGGTCACGGTTTTTGTTTCACATCCAACATGTGAAATAACTAAAGTTAGATTTCCTTTACAAAGGTCTTCTATTTTAAATTTACCATCAAGATCAGAAATTAAATAGCGATCTAAATTTTTGATGTGTATGGTTGCTGCTGAAATTGGAGAGCCGTCATGAAAATCGGTTAGCTCTCCTAAAAATGTCAACGAACAATTTTGTGCATTTACAATTCCAAAAAAAGAAATTGTAAACCATAAAATGTAATATTTCATTGAATATTATTTAATGAGTATAATAAATTGATAGACTACATTAAATAGGATGGAGGCCCTCTTAGAAACGAAAATAATTGCTGATGACTCTTTAAGAAATTTTGATAAGGTATAGTACCTTTATATATTTTATTATCCGTAATTAAGGAATAAGTCTCTAGCTGTATATATAAGCTATTACTAAGTTTGAATTTGTAAAATTCACAATCAAGATTGAGCTTGTGTAAATGCGTTTGATTTTTTTCTAAACAAACCACATGATCATGATGGCTAAAAACGTGTGAGAATTTAACAACGGAAGGTAGCAATAACGTCATAGCTAAAATGACGAAAGCAACTTTTAAAGAAATATGTTGTTTGTTTATAATCATTAATCTAAAAACCTTCCTAAACCAAAACGTTTTAACATTTTTTTTTCGAACTCCCAGAAAAACTTAAATTGACCAAATAGCCAACCGAAAGCCACTAGAAGCACCTGATAGAAAAGGAGTCCAATGATAATAAATAATACCCAATAAATAAAAGGGTTTAAGTTTTCTTTAGTAATTCCTAGAAGTTTAATAATTGGTCTTCCTACATACATGGAAGAGGTACCCGTAATGGCAAAAACAATAAATATTCGAATCATCTCCCATCTGTGGTCAACAACCCATTTACCTTCAAGCTTTTTAAAGATCCATAAGATCAATTTTAACAAGACTAAAAATAGAAGTAAGGTGATGCCAGCCGTTACTAGCAAAGGAAGTGAACTGGTCATTTTTAGTGACAATCTATAACTGCTAAAAAACAGCCCAATGATTCCCAATAATGGAAAAATGAGCTGCCAATTGTGTTGAATTTCCCAATTTGTTTTGAACGTCTTCAGCATAACTTTTTTTTGCTATGCAAAGGTACTTTAAATTCTAGGAATTATGGTAGAGAGTTTCTGGTCATGCGTTAGCTGAAAATAAATAAAATAATTATACAGCTTATAGTTCAAATCATAGCCATAATCAATGTTTGGTCTATAATCAATGCGCATTTCATAAAGATTGGGATTATGCCTGTTGGGTTGTAAAACCCTTGAATTCCATTCCTGTACAAATATCCAGTTTCTCGATTCCATAAAAGATTGCGAATAGTAGCCTTCGGGTCTCGCGGAAGTGGCAAGCCAAGTATTAAATCCTGGCTCAATGATGATAATTTCATATTCAACATCTTCACTTGAAATTTTAACAATATCCTCTTCCGGAACATTGTCTAAGTTTGTTTCTCCTGATGTTGAATAAGCGCTACCACAAGCCGTTAAAAGAAGTGTCGCCAATAATAAGTAAATAGTGTGTTGTCTCATTGCTTTTTTATTTAAAGTTACAAAAATCATTCCTTAGCCAAATTTGTTAATGACATGAATTAAATGATACACCAAAATTAAAGCGATGTTGAAAAAGATAAAACAAGCATTTAGTAAACACCTCAATTGACTGAGTAAACAAGCCATAAAAAAAGCCAAACTTCTCAGCTTGGCTTTTTTTATAGTTAAATTTTCTATTTTCCGAACAGACCACCCAGTAATCCACCAAGTCCGCCTTTTTTCTTAGCGCTGCCTAACACCATACCTGCAACATCGTCAACAACACTACCATCGCCATCAGCATCTAATATTTTCTCTAAAAAACTTTGTTCTTCCTTTGCACCACTTCCGCCGAGCAAACCACCAAGTAAACCACCTAGATCGTTTGGAGAACTAACGTTGTTTTGTCTTGCTTGCTTTCCTAAAACACCCATTAATATAGGTGTTGCCACTTTAAGAATACTTCCTACAGAGTCGGCACTCAAACCAGATTTTTCACCTATTATTTTCTCAACACCTTGTTTTTTACTACCAAGAACATGTCCTAAGATTTTATCACCATCATCCTTAACTTCTTGATCCACACCACCACTAAATAAGCCTCCTAGATTATCTAAGATACTGCCGTCGTGCTTATTCATTAAAGCACCCATCAGGCCTTCTGCGCCTTGAGGCGTTGAAGCGTTGCGCTCCATGGCTTTCATGAGTACTGGCATCGCCATGGTTAACACACTACTCGTTCTGCTTTCATCTGTTCCTGTTGAACCAGATACACCACTAATTATGGTCTTACCCAAGTCACTGTTCAATAAATCTAATATTCCTGACATGATTGTATATATATTAAGTTAATAAATAGAACTTTCAATTTACAAAAAAAGTCCTAACCAATAGTTAGGACTCATTTAAAATCTTTTAGTCACATCTTGAGCGTATCTTATTTTAAAATACTGATAATTTGGTCTGCTAACTCCGTTCCAATTCGGTCTTGAGCTTCATTTGTTGCAGCACCAATATGAGGTGTCAACGAAATTCTACCATTCATTAAGACTTGAACAGCAGGCGTCGGTTCACTTTCAAAGGTGTCGAGACCAGCAAAAGCTACTTTTCCACTTTCGAGCGCTTTTACTAAAGCGACTTCATCTATAACGCCACCACGTGCTGCATTGACAATACCAACGCCGTCTTTCATTAATCCAAATTGTTTATCACCAATAACGTACTCCTTTTGAGCAGGGACATGTAGTGTAATGAAATCGGCATGCTGCAATACATCTTTCATAGGTTCTGTCTCAATTTCTACATTGATAAATTGACCATTATAGAATTCGACTTTAACAGTTGCCTTACCTACAAATTTATCGCTAGCGATAACTTTCATACCAACACCAAGGGCAATTTTAGCGACTTCACGACCAATTCTTCCGAAGCCTATAATCCCAAGTGTTTTGCCTCTAAGCTCAACACCTTTAGCATAGTTCTTTTTGAGCGCTTTAAATCGCGTGTCTCCGTCCAACGGCATGTTTCTATTTGAGTCATGTAAAAAACGAACACCACCAAATAAATGCGCAAATACGAGTTCAGCTACTGATTGCGAAGAGGCTGCAGGTGTGTTTATCACATGTTTTCCTTTGCTTCGAGCGTATTCTACATCAATATTATCCATTCCAACACCACCACGACCAATAATTTTCAAGTGGTCACAGGCATCAATTAAATCTTTTCTTACGGTTGTGGCACTTCTTACGAGTAACACATCTATCTCATTGTCATTTAAATAGTTGATAAGTTGTTCTTGGGCTACAGTCGTTGTAGATACTTCAAAACCAGCCGATTCTAATGCATCAATTCCACTTTGCGAAACACCATCGTTTGCTAATACTTTCATGATAATATATTTATGCTTTTCTTTCTAATTCGCTCATCACATCCACTAATACACCAACACTTTCAAGACTTAATGCGTTGTACATAGAAGCTCTATAACCTCCAACACTTCTGTGTCCATTAAGGCCATTGATGCCTGCTTCTTTTACCATAGTTTCGAAGGTTTCTTTTAAGTCTTCGTTTGCCAAAGTGAAAGTAGCATTCATGGTTGATCGGTCGGCTTTAGTGGCAAAACCTTTGAATAAAGGATTGAGGTCAATTTCTGAATAGATTAATTGTGCTTTTTTGTCATTCTCCTTTTCAATCGCTGAAATACCACCTAAGTTTTTTAACCATTCTAACGTTAACATGGACGTATATACGGCAAAAACAGGAGGTGTGTTAAACATACTGCTTTTACTAATATGAACTTTATAATCCATCATGGATGGAATTTTACGAGACACCTTACCTAAAATATCCTCTTTAACAACTACTAAAGTGGTTCCTGCTGGTCCCATATTTTTTTGAGCTCCAGCATAAATTAAATCAAACTTAGAAAAATCCAATACGCGAGAAAAAATATCACTACTCATATCGCACACCATAGGAATCGGAGCATTAGGAAATTCCTTCATCTGTGTTCCAAAAATGGTATTGTTCGAAGTACAATGGAAGTAGTCATAATCGGTAGGGATGTCATAGCCCTTTGGAATATAATTGTAATTAGCCTCTTTTGAAGAAGCTACTTCGTATATATCATCGTAGATACGCGCTTCTTTAATCGCTTTATCACTCCAAGTACCTGTGTTTAGGTAGCCTGCTCGTTTTTCCAATAGATTCAACGCCACCATCAAAAATTGTGTGCTGGCACCACCTTGTAAAAATAAGGCCTTATAACCTTTTCCTTCAAGACCCAATAACTCGAGTGCCAAAGCTCTGGCATTTTCCATGATATCTACAAATGGTTTGCTGCGGTGTGAAATTTCCAATAAGGATAATCCATTATCGAAATTGATTACTGCTTCTGAAGCTTTTTGCAGAACTTCGCCTGGCAAAACACAAGGTCCTGCGCTAAAATTATGTCTTTTCATCGATGTTGTGTTTTTTTCCGAAGAAACGGAAAATAAATTGTGAACGTTAATATCACAAAGGTGGGAAATTCTATAAAAAAATAGGTTATGAAACTGATAATTTATTAACAGATTTTCAACGAAAACGTAATAGTATCAACATTATCGGCATAATTCCACAATTTTGGAAATTGCGTCTGTCCGAACTTAATTTCAGTGTCTATAAATCCGTTAGCAACCACACATTGAATGCGTTCGTCGTGACTGTTGATAGTCCTTTTTAACTCGTCCTGTGAATCGTAATATTCATAAAAAACTGTAGCAATTGGAGAAGAAAAATTTGGATCTTCTTTAATCATTAAAAATCCATTTTCTAAGATGTTGAATTCACTCATCAAGTAAACCGCTTTGTTGTAATCATAGTTATTCGCGTATTTAGCATGATGGATTATTGGGTTCCATTCATACATAGCCTTAAAAAAGCGTTCAAAATTATACCCTGTTGGTACATACAATTTTGAAACGTTTCTACAACCTAATCCGTAATACCTAAAGATATCTTCTGAGAGCCCTTTTAACTCGTCATCACTTTCGTTTCCTGTAATCACAGCTACAGAATTTCTATTTCTTCTTACTATGGAAGGTTTATCTCTAAAATAATACTCAAAATAACGAGCCGTATTGTCACTACCCGTAGCGATAACGGCATCAAAATTTGTCAACTTTTCATCTGTAAAGGAAATCCTTCCTTTAAATTCAGGTTCGATATATTCTAAATATTTAGCTAAAAAAGGGAGTAAGTGCTTGTCGTTTGAAGATTGTTTGACGAGTACCTTTTGTCCAGAGATCAACACAGATAGAAAATCATGAAATCCCACTAAAGGGATATTTCCAGCCATAATAATGGCGATAGTTTTTAAGTTTTCTTTTTTAAAGTCATACTTTAATAACCACTTGTTAATGTTTTTATCTATCAGACTTTTAGACCATCCTTCAATAGCGAATAGTACATTTTCTTTAGTAAACCATCCATTGTGTTCATGAGCTAGCGAAATTTGATGATTGAAACCGTCAAAGAATAGGTCGTTGTGTGCAATTTGATCATTTCTTGTGATACCAGTTGTGGTGAATTGACTTAAAAAATCACCTAATTTTACAAATGCATTAATTCTTTGTTGTAATTCCATATATCGTTTGGTTATGCGAGGTTTTGGCTTTATTTTTGCAACTGCAAATTTAAGCAAACCCAAAAGAATAATTACTATGGCTATTATAATAACAGATGAATGTATTAATTGCGGTGCATGTGAGCCAGAATGTCCTAACACAGCAATTTATGAAGGAGCAGATGATTGGCGTTATAAAGACGGTACCAGTTTAGAAGGAAATGTCGTACTACCCAATGGAAATGCGGTAGATGCGGAAGAAGCACAGGAGCCTATAAGCGATGAAATATACTATATAGTACCTGATAAGTGTACGGAGTGCAAGGGGTTTCATGAAGAACCACAATGTGCAGCCGTCTGCCCTGTAGATTGCTGTGTTCCAGATGATGATCATGTGGAATCTGAAGAAGTTTTACTGGGGAAACAACGTTTTATGCATCCAGAAGATTAAGCAAGTTTTATCAAAATAAAAAGCCGAGGAATTCCTCGGCTTTTTTTGTTATTATTAAATTGGTTTATTCAACCGCACTCATTTCGAATACCATATATTCCATAATTCGATCTGTAATAGTAAAGTCTGGATCGGTGTTTTCTGTATGAAAAGATGAATAGAGTACACCGCCATTCCCTAGTGGAAACGTTAGTGCTAAATCTTTTATTTCTTCCACTGGATCACCCAAGTCATTATAATATACAACAGGCCCATCTAACCATGAATAAGTGGTTGCGGAGTCATAGGTATCAATAACTTGCCAAGACCCGAGAAACTCATCAATTTCTACAGTATCTGTATCGGTTATTCCAAAATATTGTAACCATGCAATTAAATCGTCATTTAATATGTTTGCCGTTGTACTTAAAGAAGAGCCACTTCTTTCAGGCGTGTAAAATGTGACAAAGTCAGAACCATTATTCGTAATCGTCTCTAAAGCTTTTGAAGCCCAATCAGTAGCATACAAATAACCACCATTATTTACGAAATCATAAAGATTTTGGCCGCCATCATAATCACCAGTAATGACACCACAATTAATAAAAATAATATCATAACTGCTTAACAAGGCTGGGTCTGCCAATAGTTGTTGGTAAGTGAAATCTACATTTGGTTCAAGCAAAGGGTTAGTCCTTTCCACATTAGAATGTTGATGATTTGAGTGGTGTCCATGTACTGGTTCTGAAGCCAATCTGTCATAACTCATACCATCAATGATGTCAAATAAAGGCGCACCCGTATCAACATCTACCAACCCTATACTATACAGGATACTTTCAATATTGTCGAAATTACCTGTTACGACACCTATACTTGGTAAATTTTCAATTCTGTAGGTTTCAAGGGTCGTGTTTTCTGTCACTGAAATGGATTTCTGTGTTGAAAATAAGCCCTTGTCAAGATGTAATTGATAGTCGCCTTCAGGAATGGAGATGGTAAAATCACCACTAGCATTGGTGGACGTTTCAAAAATGATAGCATTGTTTTCTAATAC
>JAAEZI010000019.1:55940-59114 GCA_018222915.1 Algicola sp.
TTCTAATACTGTTACTTTGGCATTGGCAATTGGGTCTAAATTGTTTGGTGCTAATAACTTGCCTTGAATATCCAAAGCATTGGTGATTTCTTGATTGTCGTTATTTGAACAAGAGAAGAAAAGGAGTAATGCGAGAAAGAGATAGGTTGGTTTCATAAAAAAATGATTTTGATTAATAGACAAATGGAATTCGTTCATTCCAAATACAAATTGTGTACATAAAACAATTATAGCACAACTTTTCCTACCCTAATATACTGAAATTCTTGTATTTAAATTGGAATTCCTCAGTCCGCTTACTTTTAGTAATTTTGAAGCTTGCATTACAAACGCGTTCTGACGATAAATTTAAAAATGTGGGTCTTTTAAAATATGGTTCTAAAGGCATTAACATGTCATATTTTTATTTAAAAACATTGTAATAATTAACTACATTTGCACTCGCTAAAACAATATTTATGAAAGCTGGAATTGTAGGATTGCCGAATGTAGGAAAATCAACCTTATTTAACTGTTTATCTAACGCGAAGGCACAGAGCGCGAATTTTCCGTTTTGTACGATTGAGCCTAATATAGGAGTGGTAAATGTGCCAGATCCAAGACTTCAGAAATTAGAGGCGTTGGTAAATCCGGAGCGTGTACTTCCTGCAACAGTAGAGATTGTGGATATTGCTGGACTGGTGAAAGGTGCAAGTAAAGGCGAAGGTTTAGGAAATCAATTTTTAGGAAATATTCGAGAAACGGATGCGATTCTACATGTGTTGCGTTGTTTCGATAATGATAACATCGTCCACGTTGATGGCAACATTAATCCTATTAGAGATAAGGAAACCATCGATATGGAATTACAGCTTAAAGATTTAGAAACTGTTGAAAAAAAGCTTGACAAGGTAAAACGTGCCGCAAAGACAGGAAACAAAGAAGCACAAAAAGAGGAAGCTGTTTTATTGAAATTGAAAGCTGGGTTAGAAGCTGGTAAATCAGTGAGAGTTCTTGAGTTTTCTGAAGAAGAAATGACGGATTTTGTGCAGCCTGCTCAGTTAATCACAGCGAAGCCAGTGATGTATGTTTGTAACGTTGATGAAGGCAGTGCTGTATCTGGAAATGACTATGTCGAGCAAGTTCGCGAAGCCGTCAAAGATGAAAAAGCAGAAGTTTTAGTTTTAGCTGTCGGGACAGAGGCAGATATTAATGAGTTGGATGATTATGAAGAACGTCAGATGTTTCTTCAAGATATTGGCTTAGACGAGCCAGGATCTTCAAAACTGATACGTTCGGCCTATAAACTATTAAATCAACAGACCTATTTTACTGCAGGTGTCAAAGAGGTTCGAGCTTGGACCATTGATATAGGTGCGACGGCACCACAGGCTGCAGGTGTGATACATACCGATTTTGAGAAGGGTTTTATTAGAGCAGAAGTCATCGCTTATGATGATTATGTGAATTACGGTAGTGAAGCTAAAGTAAAAGAAGCCGGTAAGATGCGTGTGGAAGGCAAAAACTATGTTGTGAAGGATGGTGACGTCATGCATTTCCTGTTTAATGTTTAAACAAGGCATTTAAAATAACACGATCAAAAAAATAAAATCTACAGTGAAAAAAATACTGCTTTCTTTATTAGTGATAATTACCGCAATTCCTCTAAGTTATGCGCAACTGCAAGCTGGCCCTAGAGCGGGATTAACAGGGTATCAGATTATTACTGGTGGAAACAATAACTTTAGGTTTGGTATGTATGCTGGTGGCTTTTTGGAGTATAAACAAAGTGAAAAGCAAAATTTGCAGCTAGATATTGCCTATGTGCAAAAAGGCGCTCAAGATAAGGATTTGGGGATTGTGACAAAATTAGACTATTTGGAAGTTTCTCCTAAGGTAGAATTGTTTACAAAAGCTAATGCCGACAATAGGGGATTTTATATAAGCGTCGGATTTGGTTTTAATGTACTCATTAATGATGAGGTTGTTTTAGGTGAGCAATCTATTTACGAGGATTTAGGACTCAAGACATTCGATTTATCATTGCAACTGGGATTGGGATATAAACTGCAAAACAATCTTTCTGTAGATTTAAAACTTTTGGACGGTAGTTTAACGCTGGCATCTTCTGAAATTGATAGTTTTAGAAATATTGGTGCCAACTTAACACTGTCATACGGCTTTGATTTATAATTGCGATGCCAGTCATTGAAATCAAAACCCTTATTAATTCGGATATCGAGACTTGCTTTGATATCGCTAGAGACATCGATGCGCATCAAGCATCGTTGAACCATTCTAATGAAAGAGCAATTAAAGGCAAGACTTCAGGCCTTATTGAATTAGGTGAATGGGTCACCTGGCAAGCGACACATTTTGGCATAAAACAAAGACTTACTTCAAAAATTACAGAATTGGATCGCCCAAATTTTTTTGTGGATGAAATGGTTTCAGGAGCCTTTAAGTCATTTCGACATGAGCATCAATTTGATGCTATCGATACAGAAAACTCTGAAATCAAAAACCATAAAACACTGATGATTGATACATTCCATTTTCAATCGCCTTTTGGAGTTTTAGGAAAAATCGCAAATCATCTCTTTTTGAAACGCTACATGACGAGGTTATTGTTGAAAAGAAACCAATTTTTAAAGCAACTTGCTGAAAATTTGTCTAAAACGACCTAAAACTACAATGTTCTCAACAATACTCGGTGATTATTGTTAATTACTTTGTTCCTTCGGTATTTCATTTTTTATAACGTTATGTTATATTAGCGTTCTATCTAATTTTTTCACTCATTTATGTCGCAAGAAACCAAATATACCGAAGATAATATACGCTCGCTCGATTGGAAAGAACACATCCGAATGCGACCTGGAATGTATATTGGGAAGTTAGGTGATGGTTCGTCTCCTGATGATGGGATCTACATTTTGCTGAAGGAAGTTTTAGATAATTCTATTGACGAGTACGTCATGGGAGCAGGTAAAACTATAGATATTTCCATACAAGGGAATAAGGTAATCGTCCGTGACTACGGTCGTGGTATTCCTTTAGGAAAGGTTGTAGATGTAGTTTCCAAAATGAATACAGGTGGAAAATACGATTCTAGAGCCTTCAAAAAATCTGTGGGTCTTAATGGCGTAGGTACCAAAGCTGTGAATGCGCTTTCAGATTATTTTAGAGTAGAAT
>JAAEZI010000080.1 GCA_018222915.1 Algicola sp.
TTTATATTCTGTTCTCTTTATTTTATGTTCTTTTTTCTTTTATTAATCGTTCTATAAACTCTTGCGACATTTCAGTAAAATCTTTGAAGACATAATCAGCCTCATGTAGTACGGATTTGTCACCAATACCAATAGAAATCATATTGGCAGTATTTGCAGCCTGAACTCCAGCGACAGAATCTTCAAAAACAATGCAGTCTTCAGGGTTCATGCCTAACAGTTGAGCTCCAATAAGAAATACTTCTGGGTCTGGTTTCGCTTTAGACACATCATTACCATCAACAATAGCTTCAAATTTTTCTAAAAGGCTGACCTTTTTCAAAATAGGTGTCGCATTTTTACTGGCAGACCCTAAGGCTATTGCCTGATTATTTTCGATGAGAAAATCTAAAACTCTGGACACATCCGGAAGAATTTCTGAAGTATCCATTTTATTGATATAACTCAAATAGCCTTCATTTTTTTGAGCCATTAATTCTGTAAACGCTTTATCTGAAAGTGTTTTGTTTCCCCAAGCTAATATTTTTTCTAATGAACGAACTCGGCTTACACCTTTGAGCTGCTCATTTTGTACTTCGGAAAAATCCACACCAATACTATTGGCTAGTTTTTTCCATGCCAAAAAGTGATACTTGGCAGTATCGACGATGACACCATCGAGGTCAAATATGAATCCTTTTTTATGCATTGGAAACAGTATCTTTTTTATCATTAATTTTGAAGGATAACAAACCAGCAAGTATAAAACTCACACCACTTACTACAAGCGCAAAAATTGCTTGATTATCGTAAGCATACTTTACAAGTGGTCCTCCAATAATTCCATTAATAATTTGAGGAATTACTATGAAGAAATTGAAAATCCCCATGTAAACTCCCATCTTTTTTGCTGAAATAGAGCCAGCCAACATAGCATAAGGCATCGATAGAATACTTGCCCAAGCAATTCCAATACACACCATTGGGAGAATCAGCCAATTTTCATTAGGCATGAAATAAATTAATATTAGTCCGATGCCACCTATAAACAATGCATAGGCATGTGTTTTTTTTCTGCTGATTTTCTTCGCAATTACTGGCAATAGAAATGCGAATATTGCAGAGATCCCATTATAAATCCCGAAAAGGATACCAACCCAGTTACCTGCTTGCTGGTACGTTTCACTACTGGAGTCTTCAGGAGGCAATCCGTAAATATGTTGAGCAATTGCCGGAACAGCAAAAACCCACATTCCGAATAACGCGAACCAGGAAAAGAATTGTACCCAACTCAACTGTCTCATTGTTTCAGGCATTTTTCTAAAATCTTCGAAAATATCAGTCAGTTTTGCTTTGCGTTCTGCGCCAGCTGCTTGCACTATATCCGGATATTTTTCCGCTTCAAATTGCGCCAATTCTTCAGGAGAGTATTCTTTAGTTGTAAATATGGTAACTAAAATAGAACCCACTAAAACGATGGCTCCTATAATAAACGACCATAATAAGTTAGCTGGTACTGAGCCATCATCAGCTACTTGATCAACACCAAACCAATTGGCTAGCATCCATGGTAACCATGATCCAATCACAGCTCCAATTCCGATTAATGCCGTTTGAATACTAAATCCTTTTGTGGTTTGCTCATCGGAAAGATTATCAGCTACTAGTGCACGGAAAGGTTCCATTGCAATATTAAATGATGCATCCATGATCATTAGCATTCCTGCTCCAACCCAAAGAGCCGGAAGAATAGCAATCATAAAATCAGCTTGAGGAATAAGAACCATACCTATAGAAGCCAGAACAGCTCCAAGTAAAAAGAATGGTTTTCTACGTCCAAATTTAGTCCAAGTATTATCGCTGTAATGACCAATAATGGGTTGAACAATAAGTCCCATAAAAGGTGCAATTAGCCAAAACCATGACAGTTCGTGAACATCTGCTCCAAATATTTGTAAAATTCTACTTGCGTTGGCATTTTGGAGTGCAAAACCCATTTGAATTCCTAAGAATCCGAAACTCATGTTCCAAATTTCCCAGAAACCTAGCATGCGCTTTTTCATAATAGTATGTTTAAATTAATACTATTGACAAGCGATAAAACTTATCAAAACTTAAATGTAGAAGTGAAAATATAAGTTTTGATTAGGGTGTAAATATACTAAAGTTTTTATTTATTCAGTATTAAATATACTATTTGGTCGATTCTCTTTCGATTAATTCTGTTTCAATAACAACAGTTTCGTAGATTTCTTCTTCCTCTTCATCCGTTTCATCCAGCTCTAATCTGTTAATTAATAAATCTGCTGCTTTTTCACCAATTTGTTGTCCATGTTGACTTACCGTTGTAAGGCTAGGCGTAGAATGTTTTGAGAGTACACCATCAGAAAAACTGACTACCTGTAGGGATTTTGGAATTTCCAATCCGAGTTTTCTTGCCACTTTAATTGCAGTTACAGCATACAATTCATTTACAGCAAAAATGCCATCGATAGATTTGTTCAATTTAAACAATTGCTCGATTTCATTTTCAAGATTATCTAAATGATCGTCAGACAGAAGTTTGTCTTCAATCTTCAATATTAAAGAGGCTTTGGGATGGATTTTATGATCTTCTAAAGCTTCCAAATAGCCTTGAGTCCTTAACTTCCCAACACTTACATAATCTTTAGTAGTAATAATAGCGATAGTCTTACAATTGTTAGAGATCAACTTCTCTACTGCTTTTTTAGCACCTTTAACATCATCTACAATGACTTTGTCACAAGGAATTTCGTTTACAACGCGGTCAAACATTACAATGGGCATACCTTGATTGATAGTTTCTATGAAATGATGATAATCTTGTTGTTGTAAGGTTTCCTTAGCTATAGACAATATAAACCCGTCAATACTACCATTTGCCAGCATTTGCATGTTAATTACCTCTTTATCAAAAGACTCATTAGATAAACCGACAATGACATTATATCCTCTTTTATTGGCAACCAATTCAATGCCTGTAATCACTTTTGAAAAGAAGTGATGTACAATTTCAGGTATAATAATTCCAATGGTTTTAGTTTTTCTGTTTTTGAGACTCAGCGCAATATTATTAGGCCTGTAATTGTATAATTTTGCAAATGCCTGTACTTTCTGCCTCGTATCTTCGCTGATTTCAATACTATTTCTTAGTGCTTTGGAGACAGTAGATATTGAAACATCTAATTCTTTAGCAATTTGCTTTAGCGTTACTTTTCTTTTCATGTAAAAGGTATAAAACTAAAATTCAATAATTATGACAGTATCAAATCTTAGAATAAATTTAGAATTGTCTATTTGTATATTTTTAATTAACTTTAAAGAAAAAAAGATTGCTCCTGTATTTCTTAATATGGCAATAAAGATATTATTTTATTGTAAAATCCATAATTATAGGCCATTTATTATTAATTTCTGTTAGTTTAAAAAAAGTTTTTAACACGAAAACGTTTTCGCTTTGTAAATACAATATGATAATAGAGTATTTACTTAAAATTTACATAATTTTAACCCTAGAAGTGAAAATATAAACAACAATTAACTGAAATTAACTTAAAAATAGTGTATGAAAACATTTTTAAATAGCTTGCTATTACTTGCTTTTTTGTTGCCCGCAACTTTGTTTGCACATCTCCTTTACCAGGTGTTAATATTCTCGTAAAGGGGACAACCACCGGAGCTTCAACGGATTTTGATGGTATTTACAGCATCAAGGTCAATCAAGGAGATATTTTAGTATTCTCTTATCTAGGATATGTAACTCAGGAAATTACTTATTCTGGGCAATCAACTTTAGATGTTGCGTTAGTAGAAGATACTGCGCAATTAGATGAAATTGTAATTATTGGATATGGTTCTGTGAAAAAGGAAGACGCTACAGGTTCTGTTGACGTTGTTTCTGAAAAAGACTTTAACCAAGGCGCAATTGTTTCTACTGATCAATTATTAAATGGTAAAGCTGCTGGTGTAAGAATAACTAACTCTGGTGGTTCTCCAGATTCAGCTCCAAACATTAGAATTCGTGGTGGATCTTCACTTAATGCTCAAAACAATCCATTAATTGTTATTGACGGTGTTCCTATTGGAAATGATAATCCTGCTGGAGTTTCAAACCCATTAAACC
>JAAEZI010000081.1 GCA_018222915.1 Algicola sp.
TCATCAACCACATGACCTCCACATTGATGGTACAGGCAGTAGCCAGTTTAGCAGCAGACCGAATACCGTTGCGATAGCCATACAAAAGCAACTTGAACAGATCAGATGGATGATAAGGCAGATTGCCTTCTTTGTTCAATTTAGAATGCGTAAAACCTAATTCAGTGATCGGAAGCGCATCGACAAACAGATCGACAATCCGAGCCCAACTCTCAGGATCAACCATTTCTTCCAGACTGGTTATAAATACCTGACCTCGGTCTTTACCTCGTTGATAATGCATGAAAATTGGCTTGGTGATCTCCTCTCAAAATACGAAACCAAATCCAATAATGGCAGGAAAATAGATAGAAGTTATTGCGCGGTCTGACGGTTGGGCTAAACGCAGGTGGGGCCCATAGCCCCACTTGCCGTTTTAGCCTTTGTTCCATGCTGTCTACTTTTTATTCATCAATTTCTTCGTCTTCATCTTCTATTTGTTGCTTTCCAATTTCTTCTGCGATCAACCAATCACTATCTGGTCTTGTAACTAATCTTGCATTACCATAAGCCCAAACAAGTGGTAAGATTGTATGACCTAAATAATTTCCCGATTTGGTTTTCTCTACTACAAGAGCTAAATCAATTATGTCATCATCAATGAGTGATAAAGGCAACAGTAATGATAATTTATCCATAAAGGGATAGTACATTGGAATTGCAGTTTTGTAGTTCCATTGAACTCTCTTTAAAGCTAAATCAAGACTATCAGAAAATCTATTCTTTATCGCTCGGAAAGTTTTATTCTCATTTTCTATTGCACTTGCTAAATCCTGAAAATAATTTTTCTTCTCGACTGTGTCCATTTCAGTCGTATCTCGCAGTAGGAAATTTTTAGGCTTGTTATCTTCCAAGAATTCAAAAGGTAATCTACCAACATTATCTAAAATAATGTGTGTCCAATTTAATTGTGGTTCTGGAGCATTAATATCATAAATGACTTCTGAAACATCTTTGAAATAATTTGCTCTCCCGGGTAATGGATTAAAATTTCGGGCGAGTATTTTTCCTGCTTTCCCGACACCTGAAATACAAAATTCATGAAAAAACCATTCTTGCCTTCCTTTAATTTTATTCTTCTCAAACAAGGCATAGATTGGTTCATAAAGATTATTTACTAATCCAGTATTAAAAGCAGCATATCTCTCATTAGTCTTAACTTTTCCCTTTTCTTTTGTTAGTCTGAAAAACGTATATGTCAGGTAACTACTTAAGATAGGATATGGATTTGATGGACTAAAATCTTTATAGTACCACCTTTCTTTAAGAGCCATATTTTTCAAGTCACTTATTGTTTGTCGATAATCACCTAAGTATGCCCAATCCATTAGATTACTTGACATTCTTTTTCGTGACTTCCCCCTCTCTGGTGGTGCTATATCAACAATTTCCTGAGTTTTGTTTTTTACCCTGGCATAAATTACAGGAACTTGAAAAGAAGTATCTATTTTTATTTCTATGTTATTCGGAAAATCCTCAATTAGGTGTCTTAATTTTAAAAAGCCAAGTGCTTTATAATTTACTCCTTTTCTGTTTAATGGTTTACCTATCAAAGCAAGGTCTGTCCAACCTTCATGGTTCTGCTTTTCTTCTATAGCTTCTACTAAATGGACTAAAATATCTGTTTTTTGCATTTTTTCAATGGTTTAAATTAGAAAGTTAAGCTGTAACAGTTTCTCAAGTATACTTAGTTCCCCATTGATAGGTGTATTTTTTCTTTTTTTGATAGCATGGAACTAGTTTATATCCACACTGATTGCGGTCATTTCCAGTTCTAGATAAATAAATAAACAATGCATAAACAACCAGCTATACCGACGACGATGTGATTTGGGCCACTTCGTGTACGGCATTCCTTCAAACCACTATTATCAAATAAATCACTGAATCATCTTACCAGCGTAAACATCCACATTGTCCAAATAAACCGAAATTTAAGATAGGGCTTTTTGATAGAAAATATGAAATAATCAATATGGCTTCTTCTCGGCATTATTAATCCTGGATATCATCTGGTTATTTGTCGTTCTCCACAATATTCTTCCTCAGCCCTACCCTGCTACTACCATCAGAATACCAGGTTTCCATCTCAGTGAATTGGACATAACCATGTCTGCCGTAAAATCGCAAGCTGGCTTGTCCGGAGGTCCAGAGCCAAATGTTCTGGATCCCTAAGCGTCTGATATTATCTTCCAATTCTTTTAGCAGCGCAGACCCTATTCCCTGATTTCGAAATTCCTTCTCCGTAAATAAATCGGTCAGCTTGAACCAGCCTGAATAGGCTTTGCCATTTTTGTGAGCTAAACCAGAAGCACACCCAAGGAGCCTATCTCCTTTCGTGGCTACAAGGCTTATTCTTTCTGTGCTTTCCAGGTCAATGCCTTCATCGGTATAGAGCGAATCAAACCCGGCATTCACCTGGTCTATTTCATCCGGAGTCATAAGACGGTTTACGATGTTGATTTGATTCATCTGAGCCAACGTTTACAGACTAAGTTCAGAATCGGTTGCTTCAAATTTAACCACAAAAGAAATGCGAAGTACTGTATGATTCTTTGTGCTAAAAACAAACCCCAAAAACTCCCCCACCCCTCCACAAAGATGCCGAAGGCAGCTTTCTCAACGAGCCAAAGCCGCAGGCTGAGGCGAACTCAACCTTCCCCAGGCGTCAATCAAAACACTCCACGGTTTCCCCCGAATCAATAGAAGGATCGTAGCCGTTAAGCGGATCATACTGAACAGGATACGCACAATTGTCGATAAAAGAAGGCGGAGGCAGATTCAACGGTCGGGCACAGGGTATACAACACACCGTCCCAGAAAATGACTCCGTAACACCATCATTTGAAGTAACAACAATATAATACTGATACAAGGCAGCTAAAATTGTATCTCCGACAACCCCGTCAAATCCATTTTGAGGAACGATATCGGTGATGTTTGTACGGTAAAAAATGCTGTCCCTCGGCTTTTCTGTACGGATCAGGAAAGTATCAATCCTGGCAATATTTGCATCAGCAGAAATTTGGAAATAATCGTTTATGCCGTTGTTATCCGGTGTAAAAGCTGTTGGAATGTATACCTTCCCCATACCGACCTCTGTAAAATAGGGATCTATCTCACAACATTCGTCGAAAGGATTTTGATCGTAATCTTCATCGTAAGAGGTAGCCATAAAGGCAAAAAGTGAAATCACAAAAAGGGAAGCACCGGCTAAACGTTTTATCAGGCCTCCGCTCATCCGCCATTGTATAGTATCGGGATAACGGAGCCCATACAGGCTTAGCGGCAACACCAAAAATGCCAGATAATCGGAATAATCTACTACCCTGCCAATAGGAAATCCAATAAAATTAACACCACTGATCAGACCGGATGAAAGAGGAGATTTCCAAAAGAGAAAAAACAGAATCGTAAAACCTATCGCATGTTTCTTTGAAATCGGAAACAGACTCTTTAAAAACAAAGGAAGGATGAGCACTCCGGCAAAATCTGATAATTTGCCACTAAACCAATTGCCATATATATCTTTAAGCAAATGGTCATTAAGGAGTAACAAAATTAAGCCGGCTAAAAAAATGTAGTTGGTAAGATATTTTGTTTTCATTGGTTAATATAGTTTTTCATTAACTACAAAATACACTTCTGTAAAGGACAAAACCATATTGTGGAACAAATCATTATGGTGCGACCCGCCTACGCAGGTCTGATTTGCTTCTCGATTAGGACATTCGCTTTTCCTGGAAAACCCTCCGGGCTTTAGGTAACTCATGGTAACTACTTTAGACCCGCGTAGGCGGGTCGCACCCCATCGTATGTGTGTTTTGTCCTGTACACAGAAAATACACATAAGAACCACAAAATCTTTTGTGTCTTTTGCGTTTAAAACAAGCCACAATAACTCCCCCAACCCTCCACAAAGATGCCACCGGCAGCTTTCTCAACGAGCCAAACCCGCAGGCTGAGGCGAACTCAACCCTCCTTCTCCCAATCCATACTCCGCCTCACCGCTTTTTGCCAGCCTTTATACTTTTTCTGCC
>JAAEZI010000020.1:0-54474 GCA_018222915.1 Algicola sp.
CAGTATTTATCGGATCGGTACTTTCAGAACATTCAACAGTTGCATCTGCAGGCACATTTAAAGTAGGAGCCACTGTGTCTTCAACGTTAATGATTTGAACTCCAGTTGTCGTGTTACCACAATCATCAGTCGCTGTCCATGTTCTTGTAATAGTTTCTGTGTTACCACAATCGGCAACAGACGTATCGTTGAAGGTAATGGTTACCTCACCACAGCTATCCGTAGCTGTTGCTTCTCCAGTATTTATCGGATCGGTACTTTCAGAACATTCAACAGTTGCATCTGCAGGCACTATGATTGTTGGATCCGTCGTATCTACTATACTAATAGTCTGTGTAGCACTGGTAATATTGCCACATTGATCTTCTAAAGTCCACGTTCTTGTAATGGTAGATTCATTATTACAACTTCCAGCGACAACCACATCCGTATAAGATGGTTCAAGACTTAAGTTGCAATTATCGAATTCATCTGATACATCACCTGTGATATTCAGATCCGTTGGGTCTTGATCACACTCAATAGTGACATCCGAAGGCACCGTAAAGGTTGGTGGTGTTGTATCATCTATGGTGATTAGTTGGACATCGCTTGTTGGATTTCCGCAAATATCTGTCACCGTGAAAGTTCTAGTCACAGTTATCGGACAAGTTCCAGAATTGGTATCACTATAGCTTATAGACTCTATAGCTTCATCATCAGAGGCTATACCATTGCCACCTAGGGCTGCTTGCAGCTGTTCTAAAGTTATAATAGTTGATGTCTCACTATATGGTAAATCACTAATAGCATTCGTTCCACAACCTTCCAAACTATAATCATCAGGTGCTGTGATTTCTGGGGCTTCAGTATCCGTAACTGTTAAGGTGATTTCTATAGGTGTTGGGTCGGCACATCCAGTACTGTCTTGAACATACACGATATATGTTCCAGCAGACAGATTATTAAAAGTACCGGTTGTGTTGTCAAAATTAATGTTATCTAAGCTAAAATAATAAGGTGCAATTCCACCACTTGGAATTACCGTGATTGAACCATTAGCAGTATCATCACAAGTTGGATCTATATGATCTTCTATACTTTCTGAACCATTAACACTTACAACGGTGATGTCAAATTCACATGACAACTCTACTGGTTCTCCGTTTTCAGGAGTGTAGGTAGCTGTATACGTTACGGTCGTTTCACCAGGTACGAAAGTGTCTCCTGGATTGTGAGAAGATGTCACCACAAAATTAATCCCTCCAGCACAAGCCGCATCAAGGAGTGTCGCGTCAAAAAACAAACTATTCACTTCAATTTTATCTCCACCATTGGCATCTGGGCTATCATAATTGAAACGTAATTTATAAGCGCTACTAGGAACCGTATTAGGAATGACAATAGTTTGCTGGCCATCAGTCGTTATTCCTGAAATTTGGTCTGTATAAACCACAGCATTGGTATCTGGGTTGATGACAGATAGGGTCCAATTAACAGTAGCTGTCACATCTACCAAATCAATGTTGATAGGTGCGCCTTCGCTAGTGTCAAAATAGAGCGTTGGTGTTGTGAAAAAGGCATCGTCATAAATAGAACCAGAACCCGTAGATTGAAAAAGTCTTAGGTTATCCGTTCCAACTCTTTGCACATAGTTGAATTCCCAGCATTCATCAGAAAACGTGTTCTCAGGTAGATCAAATTCCATGTTAAAGGAATAATTGTCACCATCTGCAGACGTACAACATTGATATTCGAATGTAGGAGGTGTCCAAAACATGATGGCTTCCATATTTTCATCAGCACAGCCAATTTCAACAGGAGGTGGGCAATCAAATACCTGAATATCACAAGTTTGTATTTCAGGCTGAATAATTGTAACATCAATCGACTCCATCGTTGTTATACAGGAGTTTGCATCCGTTACCGTAAGCGTGTAAGTCCCAGCAGGAAGCCCAGAAAGATCCTCGCTATTTGCGGTAAAACCGTCAGGACCAGTCCAATCATACGTATAAGGTGGAACACCACCAGTCACGGTAGCATTAATACTGCCTGTGCTTTCACCATAACACAAAATATTGTTTTGATTATATGAAATTTCAATAGGTGTATACGGTGTTCCTACCGTTATGACTTGAACAAAGGTTTCACTAATTTCACCACAGGCATCTGTAAACGTCCATGTATTTGTATAAGTCCCTGTATTTGGGTTATTACTATCTTCCACAAATTCCCCAGACTCCTTAACATAAGTAAAGTTGCAAATATCTGTTTCAGGTTCTAAGTTTTGTGCATTCGCTAATCCATCAACGTCAGAACATGCTAATGATACATCTAGTGCACCTTCAGCAGTTGCCCAAACGGCAGTAGGTTGTTGTACTTCCACTTGAACAGGCAGAAGATCTCCAATATTACAAGCAAGCACAGAGGCAGAGCTCAATGTGGTTTGTTGATTAGGATTTTGTACGCCATTAAAAGTGGCGGCAAACTGAAATTCAAAATCTAAATCACAATCGGTTTCAAGAAAATAACAAGCATCTTGAAGTACCAATTCAAAATTGACATTAAGACTTTGATCACCTACATCTAGCAAGCCATCAATAAAATCAAAAGTTAATTCATTAGTGCTGTTATCAAAATTGAAAGTGACTCCTGATGGCAATGAATTGACAATTACATCACTTACCTGTGGTGGTAAGGTTGTCGCCATAGAAAATTCAACAGCGTCATCATTACCTGTATTAAGCACATCAAATGAAAATCCAAGTGTTGATCCAGGAGCGTTAGGGTTGGATCCTGATTCAAGAACGATATCAATTGGTGATAAATTAGGAGACCATACTTCTACGGCAAATCCTAGTAAGTAAAGGCCGTAAGTCTCTTGATTAGATGTCAATCTGAAGGTCGCTGACGTTTGATCGTTATCTATAATGAGATTTCCAGAGTTGTTTAATGGAAAAATAGCAGCATCAAAACCAAGCGTATTTGTACTAGCCGGTAAACGGTTAGTAAAGTTGTTGTTACCTAGAGTAATTCGACTATTAAAAAAATTGTTACTGTCTCTTAGAGGTGCCTGTAAATCAACAAAATTACCTGCGACATTTTGAATTTGTAGTTTATCACCAGATAAATCTCGGTCTCCTTCCAATGCACCAATAATGACATCAGCGTCAACAGCACCTTGAGGCACTGTTTGAAAGCCGTTAAAAGAAATATCAAATCCATTATTTACAGCAGTGACTTGTGCATAACCATCAAATAATGTGATATTTCTTGCTGGTAATTTCGGACTTTCATAAACGAATACAATTTGCCATCCACCAGACGTACCAGTAATTGTTAAATCATGACCAGTAAGACTTCCTGTTTTAGCTTCAACATTGGCTACTTGATAAGCGCCAAAAACATTATTTAATGCTTGTACTTGTGCCGTGATATCTTTAAAGCAGATATATGGATCGTTATTTATATGCGGATTTTGGTCTCTTCCTCTGTAGATCACTTCATCTGCAGTCACAGTGGTGTAAGTAGTCTCTCCAGGAAGCATTAATTTGACGTCATTATAATTCCAGTTAGGCTGATTTTCAGAGTTAATATCTGTTGTTGGCTCTCTATCGGCCGCAGCCCAATACAGGAATACTTTTTTTAATGACAAGCATTCAAGACTAGGAGCAGGATTCGATAAATTTGCTCTGGAAGAATTGAAAGTACTCGGATCATTATCTATATCGACATAAACGTTATCAGTAAAACTATGGTTACCAGCTTCACCATTATAATTTGTAGTGGCAGATCTGGACAATACATTGTTTGCAATCATCGTGATGTCGCCGTGAACCGTTTCATTATATCTCGGTTGAAAGGCATCTAATACTTGACCATGTGAAACATAGCCTAAGCAGAGCATCAATAAAAAGATGATACGTTGTTTGGTATTATGATTAATAGCGGTTTTCATAAATACGTATGAGTTTAGATTTAACTATGACTAGTTAAATTTGGATGGATCTGGGATTAATGATTTAATCAAAATGGTATTACTTAGAACAGTGCCATTGTTCGCGACGGCCTTTACTTCAGTACAATTCCATTTATTATTTAACGAATTATTGTTTCTTGATAATTTGAGATAAAAATTTAAAATATCTCCAGAACCAAGGACAGTATTATTTAGTTCACTGACTTTATCTTTCTTTAAAAGACGCTTTGCTAAAGGCACTTGTACTTCTGGACTTAATCCATCACAATTCTTGTCCTTAGCAGAAATCTTAAAACTGGCATTATTGCTACCAATATTGGTAATTCGCAATACATAGAATTGCTCAGGTTCAGTGTTGGGTCTGTCAGCACCTGCCATAATTTTTAATTCAAGCGGCTGTTGACCATACGTTAATAGCGTCGCTAGAAATACTAGCATCAGCATCATAATTTTTTTCATAGAATACTATTTAAACTATCTTGTTTCGCTTTGCGATGTTACTTAAAAGTAAAACTGACGGGAGCTTGTAGGCCTTAATCAGAATTCCATTTTTTTTTGAGGGAAGTACATTGGCAACCAATGCGTGGTAAATGGATAAATTAATTTATTTTTGATTTGGGGTCATAAAACATTGTTATTAAACTTAACAAATGAACTCATTAGTTATACCTTTGACAAATTTAAATGTTGAAGAGACGAAAATAATCGTTAAAACGGAATTATCCAACATTTTATCGATAAAAATTGCATTTAATCGAATAACATATGAAAACAATCATACTAACACGACATGCCAAATCTTCATGGGAATTTGATGTTTCAGATCGCGAACGACCTTTAAAAAAGCGTGGATTTAAGGACGCAAACTTAGTTTCAAAAGCATTCAAAAGAGAGAAGATTGACTCAGATGCCATATTTTCTAGCCCTGCCAATAGAGCGCTTTCCACATGTAAAATATTTATGAAAAACATGAGTATTGATCCGGAAAACATTCAAATTAAGGAGGATTTATATGATTTCGGAGGTGATGATGTTATCTCATTCTTGAAATCTCTTGACGAGAATTACCAAAAGGTTATGATTTTTGGTCATAATCATGCATTCACGACAATTTGCAATATATTTGGTGATAAATTTATTGATAATTTACCTACAAGTGGTTTGGTTGTTATTGATTTTGATGTGGATGCATGGAAAGACATCAAAAAAGGAACAACGAGATTAACGATTTTCCCAAGAGATTTAAAATAATGACAAAAGACAAAAATAGTTATATCAATAGAGAGTTAAGTTGGCTTCAATTCAATGAACGTGTATTGCAGGAAGCAGCCGATGAAAGTGTTCCATTAATAGAGCGCTTTCGTTTTTTAGGAATTTTTTCAAATAACCTCGATGAATTCTTTAAGGTGCGTTATGCGACGGTAAAGCGAATCGATGAAGCCGGAAAAGGTGGTAAGAGCGAGTTGGGTATTAAAGCTGCAGAATTGCTAGAAATCATTACGCAAGTAGTGATTAAACAACAAAGTGAAAGTTTGGATATTTTGAGTAATATTCAAAAGAAATTGGAAGACGAGAATATCTTTATCATTGATGAAACACAAGTTGATGACGAACAACACCAATTTATTAAAGACTATTTTATACAGCAAATTAGTCCGGCTTTAGTAAACATCATCTTGAATGATTCTGTGGATTTACCATTGCTAAAAGATAGTGCGGCTTATTTAGCTGTAAAAATGGAATTAACGAATCAAAAAAAGCAGTTTGCGCTTATAGAAATCCCCAAATCGATGGATCGATTTATCGTTCTTCCTAAGAAGGGTGATAAAAGCTACATCATGATTCTTGACGATTTGTTACGCTATTGTTTAAATGATATCTTCAATATCTTCAGCTACACAAGTATTACGGCTAATATGATTAAGATTACTAGAGATGGTGAACTTGATTTTGATAGCGATTTGAGTAAAAGTTTTATCGATAAGATTTCTGATAGTGTGAAAGATAGGCAAATAGGTGACCCAGTACGATTTGTTTACGATAAAACCATTGACGAAAAGACCTTACTTTATCTTATGACAAAGATGGGAATTGACTCTAGAGATAGTGTGATTCCTGGTGGGAGGTATCATAATAGACGCGATTATATGGATTTTCCAAGTCTGGGAAGAACAGACTTGATGTACAAAAAAATCAAGCCACTACAAATTAAAGGACTGAGTTTGGAAAGCAGTATTTTTACGTCTATCTCTCAAAGAGATTATTTGCTGCATACACCTTATCAGACCTTTTCGTATATCGTAAAGTTTTTGAGGGAAGCCGCCTTAGATCCGCAGGTTAAATCGATTAAGATCACGATTTACCGCTTAGCTCAAATCTCTCATATTGCCAGCTCCTTAATTAACGCTGCAAAAAACGGCAAAAAGGTAACAGTCGTTATAGAATTGAGAGCGCGTTTTGATGAGCAAGCTAATATTGATTATGCCGAGCAAATGCAAGATGAAGGCGTCAATTTATTATTTGGTGTAAACGGACTCAAAGTACACAGTAAAATTTGTGTCATAGAACGAGAAGAAAACAATACTTTAAAGCGCTATGGTTTCATCAGTACTGGTAATTTTAATGAGTCGACGGCTAAAATCTATACCGATTTTACCTTGTTTACAGCAAACTCCAAGATATTAAAAGACGTCAATAAAGTCTTTAACTTTTTTGAAATCAATTATCGTATTTATAGATACAAACATATCATTACCTCGCCACATTACACGAAAACAAAGCTATTTGCCTTAATTGACAAAGAGATTGAAAATGTCAAAAATGGTAAACCGGCTTTTATCAAACTTAAATTGAATAGTATTTCAAGTTATAAGATGGTAGATAAACTCTACGAAGCGAGTAGGGCTGGTGTTAAAATCCAAATGATTGTACGTGGTATCTGCTGTTTAGTACCAGGAATTAAAGGTATGAGTGAAAATATTGAAGTCATAAGTATTGTCGATAAATTTTTGGAGCATACGAGACTTTATGTATTTTGTAATAATAATGATACCAAAGTTTATATCTCCTCTGCAGATTGGATGACACGAAATATTGAAAATAGAGTAGAGGTTAGCTGTCCAATTTATCAGGAAGATATTAAGCAGGAATTACTCGACATATTCGATATTTGCTGGAGTGACAACGTCAAGGCTCGCGTTATCGATGAATCACAGAGCAATGATTATAGAAGGAATAATGAACCTAAAGTAAGAGCACAATTTGCACTATATGATTATTTTAAAGAAAAACTAACATCTTAGTATGCTGACTATAAAAAAATATGCGGCTATTGATATTGGTTCAAATGCTGTCAGATTATTAATTTCCAACATCATAGAACAAGAAGGACAAGCGCCAAAGTTTAAGAAAAGCTCCTTGGTTCGTGTCCCTATTCGTTTGGGCTCCGACGTATTTATAAACGGGAACATTTCCGAAGAGAATACACATCGTATGTTGGATACCATGACAGCTTTTAATTTACTGATGAAATCACACAAGGTAATTGCTTACAAAGCTTGTGCTACTTCTGCGATGCGTGAAGCAAAAAACGGCAATGACATTGTTAAATTAATATCGAAAAAAGCAAAAATAGATATAGATATCATTAATGGTGAAGAAGAAGCAGCCATAATAGCGGCTACAGATTTACATTCCTACATCAAAGAAGATAAAACCTATCTCTATGTAGATGTTGGTGGTGGAAGCACAGAGTTTTCCGTGATTCATCTAGGTGAAACCGTTGCATCCAAATCGTTTAAAATAGGTACGGTGAGATTACTGAATGATATTGTAAAAAAGGAAACCTGGATGGAGCTTGAAGATTGGGTCAAGCACAATACCATGGCCTATGACAAATTAGATTTAATAGGATCGGGCGGAAACATTAATAAAATATTTAAGATTTCAGGAAAATCACTTGGTAAGCCATTGACGTACTTTTACCTCACAACCTATTACAATAAACTACAAACCTATTCTTACGAAGAACGTATCACAGAATTAGAACTGAATCAAGATCGTGCTGACGTGATCATTCCTGCTACGAGAATATATTTATCTGCCATGAAATGGAGTGGTGCTAAGGATATATATGTGCCAAAAATAGGGCTATCCGACGGCATTATTAAAAGTATTTATCACAATACAGTATCAAGTGTGACGGTTTAATGTGGTCTTATCGTGTATTTTGGTGCATCAGCTAATATTTATTTTGTAATTTTATTTTTCATCATATATTAGCCGATGATAAGTGGTACAGCGATTTGACGGCTTATTCTAAGATCCCAATTTAAAAAACTTAATTAAAATATTTATGTATATGAAATCATTACTATTTACTTTTTTATTAATCACCTTTACTTCGGTAACCTTTGCTCAAGAGATAAGTTATGGTGTAAGAGGTGGATTAAATATTTCAAATTTAGACTTTGATCCTGATGCCACTTTTTCAAACCAACATCGAAACGGATTTGCTTTTGGTGGATTCGTAGATTATGGCGTGAGTGATCAGTTTTCTGTATTAGTGGAACTGCAATATTCTGCAGAAGGTGCTAAAGCCGATGAACTGAGAGCCGATTATATTCAAATGCCAATCATGGCACGATTTGCCATAAACGATCATATTACCTTAGGTGTTGGACCAATGGTGAGTTTAAAAACTTGGGAAGAGCGTGACGGCTTTTCCACATTTACATTTTCTGGAATTGGTGGTGTAGAGTATATGATTACCGATGAACTATTTGTTGATGCGCGTGTTCATTACGGTTTGAGTAATATTTTGGATGAAGATTTAACAGATCTCGAAGCTCAAAACACAACGTTTCAATTTGGCTTCGGAATAAAAATATAATCTTAAAGACTTAAGATTTTCAATAAAGCTTCAGTTCTGCTGAAGCTTTTTTTGTGACGTACTAATTAGGATTTGTAAAGCGTTTCTATAGCTTGATAAAATTAGCCATGAATGGTTTCTTTTTTGCTCAAATTTTTCATAATATCCGCCTCATAACCTAAGAGTTCTTCCCATTTTTTGTCAACCTCTTGTCGTTCACCATACTGTCTTGCAAATCTTAAAAACATGGTGTAATGATTCGCCTCGCTCACCATTAATTTTCTATAAAATTCAGCCAATTCCTTATCTTTTAATTCTTCAGATAATAAGCGAAAGCGTTCGCAGCTTCGCGCTTCAATTAAAGCGGCATACAAAAGGCGATGAACTAATTGGGTGGTTCTACTGCCTCCCTTTGGAAAGAATTTTAAAAGTTGGATGACATAATCATCTTTGCGGTCTCTTCCTAACACCCAACCTCTGGCGATAATTTTGTCATGAACCATTTTAAAATGGCTTATTTCTTCTTTGACAAGAGCGGTCATTTCTTGCACTAACTCTGTGTACTCAGGAAAACTAACGATCAATGAAATGGCCGTACTCGCTGCTTTTTGCTCACAATAAGCATGGTCTGTTAGGATATCTTCAATATTTTTTTCTACGATGTTGACCCAACGAGGATCTGTTGGTAGTTTTAATCCGAGCATCATGAGGTGTAATCTTTAATTAAGGTTATCAATTCATTGCCTTCTCTGTCTACTAGCAATTCATAAAGTTGATATGTGTGATCTTTAGGGTTCATAAAAGACAAGTTCAATGCCACCTTTGTAGGATCTGAATGTTCCTCATTCACCCATACATGCTCCAAGGTAGCATAGCGCCAAAAATGACTATTGGAAAACGCTGAAAAATTCTTGGCTGAAATGTGTTTATCAAATATCATTTTGTCTGCAATTTTAATATTGATTTCAGACTCAAAAACACGATGATAATGCGCCGATTTCGACTTCCCGTTTATAGATTCTTTTATCAAGATTCCCGTATCAGATAGTGAGTGATTCACGATACTAACATGAAAGGTTTTTGAAACTATAGAATCTGTTTTTATTTCAACATAAGCTTCTGGATAATAGGTTTTTATATCTAAAGACTTATATTTATTATTAAACTCATGAACAGCATGTTCTAATCGTTCTTTTTTACTAGACCTACGATCACAAGAACATATGGTGACTGCAAAAATGCACATTAAAATAAAGACTATTTTTTTCATGTAGAATGCTTTTAAATATCCAACCCAAAGGTCTTTTTTAGAATTTCAATATTCGGATTTTTTTCCTTTAATTTTTCATATTTTTCTTGGGCAGTAAATGCATATTTTTTAGAAACTTCTTCATTGACATGAATTACTAATTTTAAATCAAAATTCATTAACGTTTTTCTCAGATGTTCCATAAGTGGATGTTGTGCTCTCTCCAATTCTACTTTTAAGGTGTCGTTTGGAAATTCTAAATGAATGTCGGTTCCTTCTAGTTTAGGCTGATCCATTTCCAATATGGAAGCCATGATTTTTTCACCACTCTTATGCAATTTGGAGATATAAGAAGACCAAGCCTCTTGAAATTGTACTTCCGTAAATTCTTCTGTTGGCAGATCTTCTACATCGATAACGACCTCCATTTGTTTGATTTGATGTTCTTTTTTGGCGCGTATACTTTTAAGAGATAATCCTGAAGTCCGTTGGTCTTTTTTTAAATCAATGGTAGGCACTTTGTCTTCAATAGGTTCAGGCTGTGGTTCTGGTTCAACAGTTGGCGCTTTGCTAAGGTTTTGGTTATTTTCTTTTTTGGGAATGTCAACTGGTATCGGTGTAATTCCCTTAGCTTTAAAATAGGAAGGTGGAATTATGTAATGTTTGCTATTTTTTTTTTCTCCATCAAAAGTGATAGAGGCAAGTTGCATAAGGCATAATTCAACCAATAAACGTTGGTTTTTACTGCTTTTGTATTTAAGATCACAGTCATTGGCCAACTCGATGCCTTTTAAAAGAAAATCCAGAGGTGATTTTCGAGATTGTTCTAAGTACTTAGTCTTGGTATCTTCGCCAACTTCTAATAGCTCAATGGTCTTTTCATCTTTACAAACCAATAAATCTCTAAAATGAGAGGCTAAACCTGCAATATAGTGATGTCCGTCAAAACCTTTAGAAAGTGTTTGATTGTACTGTAACAGTAATTCAGGGATCTTGTTCTCCAAAATTAATGCTGTACTGGTAAAATAGGTTTCATAATCCAATACATTCAAGTTTTCCGTAACAGCTTGTCTTGTAAGCTCCTTTCCAGAAAAACTAACGACACGATCAAAAATTGAAAGTGCATCTCGCATGGCGCCATCTGCTTTTTGAGCGATGATATGTAAGGCGTCATCTTCGGCATTAATACCTTGTTCTTCAGCTATATATTTCAGATATGCTTTCGCGTCTTTGACCGTGATTCTTTTAAAATCAAAAATCTGACAACGCGATAATATGGTGGGTATAATTTTGTGCTTTTCCGTAGTGGCTAATATAAAAATACAATGCTTTGGAGGCTCTTCAAGGGTTTTCAGAAACGCATTAAAAGCGGCCTGAGACAACATATGAACTTCATCAATGATATAGACTTTATATTTTCCTACCTGAGGAGGAATTCTAACCTGGTCGGTCAGACTTCTGATATCATCCACAGAATTATTAGAAGCGGCATCCAACTCAAAAATATTGAAAGCAAAATCCTCATCTTCACGTTCAGAACCGTCACTATTAATCATTTTAGCTAGAATTCTTGCACATGTTGTTTTACCAACACCTCTCGGACCAGTAAACAACAAAGCCTGCGCTAAATGATTATGCTCTATGGCATTCAGTAACGTGTTGGTAATGGCCTGCTGACCCACAACGTCTTTAAACGTTTGAGGTCTATATTTACGAGCAGATACGATGAAGTGTTCCATTGGAATTACTTAGAGTAACAAAGTTAAAAAACTAGGCGTAAATTCTAAATGAAATGCTGCCAAGTTTGATGGAGTTATTAACACAAGCATACTTAAAAAGCTACCTAATAATTCATCAATGTCAATAGCATTTGAATCCCTCGAGGATCTAATTCACCGTTGCTAAATCCGGTACTTCCTACAATTTCAAGATCTGAAGCTTTGTATAAATAAAAAAGGGCATAGCCGTTACTACTAGTTCGTGTGGTTTCTACACCAGCAAATTCTCTTGTCTTGGTGCGAGGTCTTTGTGCAATGAAGATTTCTCTTAAAAATAAAATATCTGATTGCTTATCGATTATGGCATCATCTATCACCGACTTATCAACAAACTGGTAAGGATATTGATAAAGCTTATCCATCTCTTTAAACAGTTTTTTTGACACATTATTTTTATCGATCAATAAGGTTTTATGCGCTAGAGAATCTTTTAAAAACTGCGAATAATACTTCGTCTGATCTCTCACTAGGTTTTTGTAATTATCGCCCATTTCCAAATCTACTTGTAGGTTTTTTAGAGCAACCATGAAATCTGCTACTGAATTATAATTGTCATCTCTAATATCTGGAATGGCTTTATAGTGCACAGACATTTTGTTTTCTAATAGCCCAATAAGAATACTACTTGCAGGTGCATTCGACTGCAAGGGCGTTAAAGTGTAATGTAAATAGGCATATTTTTTGGCTTCGTCTTTATCTTTAGAAAGTGCTTTCCATTCGTCTGTCGATATATATTTTACAGATGGAGAGAGGGTCCAAACTTCCTCAATAGCTTTTTTAATTGTTTCTTCAAAACCGTCATAATCACCGTAATTGAAAACGAGAAGCGGTCTTTGCTTAAGTTCGTCAATATATTTTGCTGCTTTTTTATCGGTGCCCATTTGTGCAGTGGCACCTAAGCTAAGAATAGCAAGGATGAAGGTAAGTACTGTTTTTCTCATTTTTTATGTTTATAATTCTGAATAGAAATATAAAAAAAATTAATTAAAGAATGTTGTATTTTTGCACCCAAGTAAATCGCCTTATCGCTATTTGTTTTCAAATGGAGGAAAGTCCGAACACCATAGTGCAATCATAGTGGTTAACAGCCATCCATCGCGAGGTGAGGAAAAGTGCAACAGAAAGAATGTACAGGTCATGCTGTAGTGAAATCAGGTAAACTCTATGTGGTGCAATGTCATGTAAACTAGTGTTTGAGCGTGCACGCGCGATGCTAGAGGGTAGGCAGCTAAAGTTTGCTGGTAACAGTAAATGTAGATAAATGATAAGGATCGAAACTCTTGAAGTTTTGATACAGAATTCGGCTTATAGATTTACTTTTGTTATAAAGACCCTTTATTCTATTAATAAAGGGTTTTCTTTTAGCATTCAGTACGTACTATTCAAAAAAGCTAAACATATTACCACCATAACTCTTTGCGTACGAATAATGTTCTAGATGGGATAAGTCTGTGTGCTTAGAATGCTCAACTATGAGTAGTCCGTTTTCTTCTAAAAGATGGTTTTCAAATACCAGCGCAGGTATTTTAGCAAATTCTTCAACAGGAAAGTCGTAAGGTGGATCTGCAAAAATGATGGTATGTTGTTGTTTGGTTTTTTCCAAGTATTTAAAGACATCACTTTTAATGGTGGTAATTCCCATGTCGAAACTTTCGGAGGTCTCATTGATAAATTTGATACAGCCATAATTCTCATCCACCGCAGTAATGCTTTCCGTGCCTCGAGAGGCAAATTCATAACTGATGTTGCCTGTACCTGCAAATAGGTCAAGGACCGTGATATCATCAAAATAATAATGGTTATTGAGGATATTGAATAGGGATTCCTTAGCCATATCTGTCGTAGGCCTAACCGGTAGTTTTTTTGGAGCCGTGATACGTCGTCCTTTATAAAGTCCAGATATAATGCGCATTAATTAAAACTATTTAATAATATAAAATGATGACGGTCTGCATTTTCTAGGTCTATTTTGCTCAAGTCAAAACCATATTTTGGATCCATTAATTCTACGAAACGCACATATTTATACAAAATACCAAACAACGCATCATCTTCATTTATAGACCCAGAGAGCACTGTTTTAATAGTTTCTGTATCGAGTTCTAGTTGTTCAATTGTAAAGAGGATGTAGTATATAAAATCTTCTTTTGTACTATATTCAAACGTATTATAGAAGATAAGTTTGTCTCCATTCATACAAACAATCTCGAAGGATGTTGGATTGACGTTCACAAACAAGGTAGGCTCATTATCATTATGATATTTTTGTAAAATTGTTTCGATTAATACCGTAGAGGCGTGCTTATAATCAAAACTACCAAACGTTTCAAAAATATAATTATTGATATTCACTAAAGGGACATAGACGTTTTTACAGTCTATTGATAAACTGTCGTAACTAATGTAATCCGTTTTCAATATTTTGGCATTAAACTTTAAATAGTCAGCCAGATTATTCTCATCAAAATACGCGTCTGGAACCAAACAGGATAGTTCATTTTGATAAATACATGTGATGGTATCAAATGCTTGATTGCTATCGATATGTGTATCAAAAACCTCTTTTAATTGATTCAATAAATCGAATGGTGACGATTTTTTATCCAGAGGTTTATGGTGAAGTTGTTCAATCGTGTTGTTTGAACGATTCAATATACAAAAAGAAAGTCCATTCAAACTAATTTGAATGGACAATGCTTTTATATGATTCTGATTCAAGGAATTAATCTTGACTATTAAGGTTTTTAGGCCAGTTTCCTTTGGTATAGGCTTCCGTCATCGAACCTACTTGTAATTTAGGTCCATTGACGCCATCTACAGAAACGACTTCTTTTTCTTTCGCAACAAGGTTCTTGTCTTGATCAAAAAGGATTACTGCTTTATCAACAGAAGCTTCAAATACAGCAATATTAGTCTCCGGCAATTTACCGGCTTTCAATTCAAATTTTGCTCCTGGTTCTCCAACAGGAACATTCATCATTGTTTTATATCTCGTGTCTGCTCCGAATAAGGAGTCTTTTACAGGTACAAATCCAAGTGTATCTATCACGACGATATCTTTAGTCATTTCTACACCACCAAAACGTTTTGTCAATTCTTCATCAATTACTGTTGAATCCTTACGTTGTGTAATGGTGAATTTAGCAGTGTCTATAAATGTGATAAGTTTATCGAAATCACCAGAGAATGTTCCTGTGACAGATCTGTGTGCCAATTCAGCATCTCTGATATCTTTTAGTTTAGTAATCACTTTTTGGTATCTGTCGGCCTTTAGTTTGTTGAATTTAATTTCACCGTAAACTGAATCGAAAGTTAAGTAACCTAAAAATATGATAAGCGCCCATAGCACTAAATTGAGTACAGGTTTTAACTTTTTTGGCACAAATTTATCTATAAGCCAAACAATACCAATCGTAAGCAAAATAAGACCTACAACTACAAGAATTACATTTAACATAGTTAGTTTTTTTATATTTTGTTAAGGAGTTACGCAAATCTACAACTTTTTTTTATTCGTTAAAATAATGTAGACAAAAAACAATTAAAGTTGAAAGATATAAAATAAGTTTCATATTATATAACAAAACTTAAGATCAAAACCTATAAAAAGGTTAGCGCATTATATACTATATTGCGTTTCAATTGTATATCAATTATTTAAATGACTGCATCAGATTTCTATAAATTACTTGTCCAAAAATTTCCTTTTACCCCAACTAACAAGCAACTTGTAGCTTTAGAGCAGTTATCACAATTTGTTTTTAGTGAAGTTCCTAATAGCTTGTATTTGCTCAAAGGATTCGCAGGAACAGGTAAAACAAGTATTATTGGTGTGCTAGTTTCCAATTTATGGGAGACCAAAAAAAGTGCCGTTTTAATGGCGCCTACAGGTAGAGCGGCAAAGGTAATCTCCAACTATTCTAAGAAGGAAGCCTTTACGATTCATAAAAAAATTTATTTTCCGAAGAAAGAAAAAGGCGGAGGTGTGAAGTTTGTCAAGCAACCTAACAAACACCGAAATACCATTTTTATTGTGGATGAAGCCTCTATGATTTCTGATACACCTACCGATGCTAAAAATTTCGAGAGTACTTCCTTATTAGATGATCTCATTAGCTATGTCTACTCTGGACATAAATGTAAGTTACTGCTCATTGGAGATAAAGCGCAGTTACCACCTGTTAAGTCGGATTTGTCACCTGCTTTAAACCAAGAGCAATTGGATTTGAATTACAACAAACAAGTGACAACTATTGAGTTAGATGAAGTGGTAAGACAGAATCAAGAATCAGGAATTTTATCCAATGCCACAAGAATGAGAGAGGTACTTCAAAATGAATTCTATGAATCTTTTAAGTTCAACCTCACAGGATTTGAAGATATTGTTCGATTAATTGATGGTCATGAAATTATGGATGCCATAAATGACTCCTACAGTGCTAATGGTCATGAAGAAACGGCCATTATTGTGAGAAGTAATAAACGTGCTAACCTCTATAATCAACAAATCAGAAATCGTATTTTGTTTAATGAAAATGAATTGACCGTTGGTGACTTTCTGATGGTGGTTAAAAACAATTATTTTTGGATAAAGCCGACCACAGAAGCTGGATTTATTGCTAATGGTGATATCATTCAAGTATTGGAGATTTTTTCAATTATTGAATTGTATGGCTTTAGATTTGCTGAAGTCAAGGTACAAATGGTCGATTATCCTAAGATGCGACCTTTTGAAACCGTGTTGCTATTAGATACGATTGAAGCGGAAACACCATCTTTAACTTATGAAGATAATAATCGCTTGTATCAAGAAGTTCAAAAGGATTACGAAGATGAATCTTCCAATTATAGAAAGTTTTTAAAAATCAAAGGGAATAGACATTTCAATGCATTACAAGTTAAATTTTCATATGCCATTACTTGTCATAAGTCGCAAGGAGGTCAATGGCACACGATTTTTGTAGAACAACCTTATTTACCTAATGGTATTGATAAGGACTATATGCGTTGGTTGTATACAGCGGCTACAAGGGCAAAAGAAAAATTATACCTTATTGGTTTTAAAGATGAGTTTTTTGAAATTGAATAACTTTACATGATGACACCAGAAACGCTTATCAGTATTTTTTTAGGTATTGGCTTATCCGCTTCAGTGGGCTTTCGTGTTTTTGTGCCACTTTTTGCATTGAGCTTGGCCGCTTATTTTAATGTTTGGGAATTGAATGAATCTTGGCAGTGGATTGGTAGTATGACGGCCGTAATTACCTTAGGCGTCGCAACACTTGTCGAAATTTTTGCTTATTACATTCCTTTTGTTGATAATATCTTAGACACCATCGCTATTCCTCTAGCTGCAATAGCAGGAACAGCGGTCATGGTTTCAACGGTTGCAGATTTGAGTCCTGTGATTACTTGGGCTTTGGCTATCATCGCCGGAGGCGGAACAGCGGCAGCAGTCGCCGGAAGTTCTGGAGCTACACGCTTAGCTTCTTCCGCAACAACTGGTGGTGTTGGGAACCCTGTAGTCTCAACGGTAGAAACAGGATCATCAGTAATCATGTCAATTCTTTCAATTTTTATCCCGTATCTCGCCTTTTTTGTCGTTGTATTGCTTTTGTTTATTATTTACAAGTTTTATAAAAAGATTAAACGTCCAAAGTACTGATTCTGTACTAAAAGTTATATTTTTGATTTCTTACTTATATTTACCTTATGAAGATAATATCAATGATTCCTGCACGCTATAGCGCTTCCCGTTTCCCTGGAAAACTGATGCAGGATTTGGCAGGTAAAACAGTCATACAAAGAACTTATGAAGCTACGGTCGCTACCAATCTTTTTGATGAGGTATATGTGGTAACCGACAGCGATATCATTTTTGATGAAATCAGTAAGCATGGCGGAAAAGCCATTATGAGTACTAAAACTCATGAATCTGGTAGTGATCGTATCGCTGAAGCTGTGGCAGATTTAGACGTTGATATTGTGGTGAATGTTCAAGGCGATGAGCCTTTTACAGAACGGGACAGTTTAGAGAAAGTTTTAGAGGTTTTTAAAGAAGATCACCATGGCGAAATAGATTTAGCTTCCCTTATGGTTGAAATCCACGACTGGGAGGAAATAAATAATCCGAATACCGTTAAGGTGATTGTCGACCAACAAAATTTTGCATTGTATTTTTCACGTCATGCCATTCCCTTTCCTCGAGATAAAAATGCGGGCGCTCGATACTTTAAACACAAGGGAATTTATGCTTTTAGAAAGCAAGCATTATTGGATTTTTATGAACTTCCCATGCAGTTTATAGAAGCGACTGAAAAAATAGAATGTATTCGCTATCTGGAATATGGAAAGCGCATTAAAATGGTAGAAACTTCAGTGGAAGGCGTTGAGATTGATACGCCAGAGGATTTGGAGCGTGCAAAAAAACTGTGGAAATAATTGAATAATCAGTACCAACATATCAAAGTCATTGGTTTTGACGCCGACGATACACTTTGGGTAAATGAAACCTATTTTAGAGAGGCAGAATTGTCCTTTGCGAAATTATTAGCACCTTTTGAAACGGCGAATAAAATTGATCAAGAGCTTTTCAAAAAAGAAATTGAGAATTTACCACTATACGGTTATGGGATAAAAGGATTTGTTTTGTCTATGGTTGAAATGGCTATAGAACTTTCCAATAACACCATCTCCAATCAAGTGATATCCGATATTTTAGATATTGGCAAAGACATGTTAAATAAACCTGTAGAATTGTTAGAAGGTGTGGAGGATACGTTGAAAACTTTGTCACAGTCCTATCGTTTGATATTGGTTACAAAAGGTGATTTACTGGATCAAGAGCGTAAATTAGAGAAATCTAATCTTAGCGATTATTTCCATCACATTGAGGTGTTGAGCGACAAAAAAGAACAGAATTATTCTAAATTATTGAAACATCTAGATATTTCGCCATCTGAGTTTCTAATGGTTGGAAATTCCCTTAAATCGGATATTTTGCCTTTAGTCAATATTGGAGCTCAAGCGGTGCATGTGCCTTTTCATACCACTTGGTTACATGAACAAGTTCATGAGCAGGAAGTAAAAGATAAATCATATGGTACTTTGAAGAGTTTGTCAGATTTAAAAAGTCTTTTCAATTGATGGAGGTAATCAACTTAAAATCTTGGAAACGTCGGTCGCATTTCGAGCATTTTATGGGTTTGAAAGACCCTTACTTTGGTGTGACCATCCCTTTAGATGTGACGACAGCTTATCAATACGCTAAAACTAAAAATATTTCATTTTTCGGTAAGTATTTGCATGACTGTATGAAGGCAATGAATGCTATTGATGAGCTGAAATTAAGAATTGTTGAGGGGTCAGTGGTTAAATTTGACACGATTAATGCCTCAGCGACCCTAATGAGACCAAATAAAACATTCGGTTTTTCCTATATAGCGTACGATAAAACTTTAGCTCAGTTTTTAAAAAATTTAGAAGCTGAAAAACAGCGTATTGAACATTCCGAGGCGCTATATCCATTGCGCAATGACGACGCCTGTATTCATTGTTCTGCCTTGCCTTGGCTGAATATAACAGGCCATAAGGAGCCCGTTTCCGGAAAGGAGGAATCCATTCCGAAGTTAGCGTTTGGTAAAACATGGCGTACAGAAGGGAAACAAGTGATGATGTCGATGTCTATTCAAGTTAATCATGCCTTGGTTGATGGATATCATGTCGGATTGTTTGCTGAAAAATTCCAACATTATTTAAATAAGTAAAGATAAATCCAACTATGTTTTTATTTTTGTTACACGAAGACGAGTAAATGAGTTATAAAAATTATCCAATGGTGTCCAGAGTAGTGTTTGGACGAGGCAGTTTTAATCAATTAGGTGATATTTTAACACCTAAACGCTTAAATACTAAAGCACCATTTATTTTTTTAATTGATGATGTGTTTAAGGGTAATTCCTTGATGACATCTAGAATACCATTAGCATATGACGATCAGCTAATTTTTATCTCTGCTGATGAAGAACCTAAAACGTCGCAGGTTGATGAATTGGTAGAGAAAATCATTTTATCCTACAAAGATAGACCATCGGGAATTATTGGAATAGGAGGAGGCACCATCCTCGACCTCGCCAAAGCGGTAGCCATAATGCTCACGAATGAAGGCGAAGCAAAAGATTATCAAGGTTGGGATTTAGTAAAAACACCAGCTATTTATCATGTTGGAATTCCAACGATTTCTGGAACGGGTGCTGAAGTTTCCCGAACCACAGTACTTACCGGTCCTGAGAAAAAATTAGGAATTAATTCAGATTACACGCCTTTTGACCAAGTTATTTTGGACCCTGAATTAACCACAGGTGTTCCCAAAGATCAGTGGTTTTATACAGGCATGGATTGTTATATTCATTGTATTGAATCTTTGAATGGGACTTACTTGAATGCTTTTAGCAAAAGTTATGGCGAAAAAGCTTTTCAATTATGTCGCGAGATTTTTATAGAAGACACCTTGTCTGAAACTGAAGCTCAAGATCAATTAATGATGGCTTCATGGCATGGTGGTATGAGTATCGCTTACTCGCAAGTGGGCGTAGCGCATGCAATGAGCTATGGTCTCTCTTATTTATTGGGAACTAAACACGGCATAGGTAACTGTATCGTTTTTGATCATTTAGAAGAATTTTATCCTGAAGGTGTTGAATTGTTCAAACAAATGAAAAAGAAACATGGTATTGAATTACCACAAGGACTTTGTGCAAATCTTCATGATGATGAATTTGATATCATGATAGATGTGGCATTAGGGTTGGTACCACTATGGGAAAATGCACTTGGTAAAAACTGGCAGCAAAAGATGACGCGTGAAAAGTTGAAATCACTCTATCAAAAGATGTAATATGCGATGGTTAGCCAGACTTCTCTATTTCAAAATTTTAGGATGGACCGTTACTGGGAATAAAACCTTTTCAAAAGACACGTTGAAAAAAGTTGTGATTATCGCAGTGCCTCATACGAGTTGGCATGATTTCTTTATTGCCATTCTTTTGAGAAAAGTAGTCGGTTTAAAAACAAACTTCGTAGGAAAAAAGGAACTATTTACTTGGCCTTTTGGCTATTATTTTAGAGCTGTAGGAGGTTCTCCTTTGGATCGTACTTCCGGACAGAACAAAGTAACAGCCATTGCCAAACTTTTTGAAGATAAAGAGGAGTTTCGATTAGCACTCGCTCCTGAAGGTACGCGAAAAAAAGTGCAAGAATGGAAAACAGGCTTTTACTACATAGCAAAGGCAGCAAATGTTCCGATTATTATGTTTACGCTAGACTTTAAAAATAAACAGAATCATGTATCTGAACCTTTTTATCCCACCGATAATATTGATGCCGATTTTAAGTTTATGAAATCTTTCTATAAAGGAGTTATTGGTAAAAAACCTGAATATTCTTAGCTCACTTGACTGAGCTTTGCTGAAGCCACAACGACTGTTTGTGCTTGCTTCTAGTGCTCTTTATATCAGTAATTTATGTTCATTAAAAAACTTTGGTATACATTTTGATTTTATAAAAATGTAATCAAACACTGAAACATAAAGTAAACTACATAGTCCCTAAAAAGAAACAGATATTGGTTATTACAAAAGCTATTTGAGGAATGTCAAGTAGCTTTTTTTATGGAAGTTGCTTTTCATATTTAGATAACAAGTGATTGGTTTGATGCCTTAATTTGTTTTTAAAGAATAAGGTTCTTCCTAAAACCAAACCTTTAAAGCCTAAGGCTTGCTTCGACCATTTATATAAATCGAAATGATCGGTGTGTTTAATTATTTTTCCTTCATGGAATTCAAACTGTGCCGTAATAGTATTATGCACTTTGCGTCCTGTTTTACTGAATGTATAAAACGCTTCCCACATGGCACTACCTGTATCACCATGAGCTACGATATTTGAATAAACAATTCTAAAATCTTTTCCTTTTTGCGACTCGCAAAGCATGCGCCACATATTTCCTGCACGTTCTCCTTTTAAAATACCGAATGCTGGGTCTTCAAATACGATGTCGTCATGGTAGCAGGACACCATGGTTTCAGCATCCAATTCATCGAATGCTTTGTAAAATGTTTCTATCAATAATTCCATATTTAAAGATAGTGAAATTGTACTTAAAAGTGCTATTGACATACCATGTTGAGACCCATAAAAAAGTTAAGATTATCATAATCTCAAAAGTTTGTTAAACCATTAACCAAACCTATGCGTATATAGATTAAACAACAACATAAAGTTTTAAAATTGATTATTTTGATGAAAGGGCATCTTATTAGTAGGTGCTCTTTTTTTGATTTAAAACCAAAGTTTAGAAAATTACGTAGATATCTATGTAGTGATAAAATTGATTGATTGAAATTGCTATGAGAAAGAGAAAAGACCATCGATTTGATGGTCTTTTCATTTTTTAAAGCGTGGTGATTAATACATACTTTTAATCTTCTTTAATTTTTCCTGCCAAATATCGAGGTCTTTCTTATGACGGTTCACGTTTTTTATAACCTCTTTTACCAGCGGATTACTTTCATCAACATTGGAGAAGAATTGCATGTTGTTTTCCAACTGATTAATCTCTCCTTTGATTTCAGAAATTCGTTTTCTAATAAAATTTTGTTCGTTATCAAGTAATCTCGTGTCATTAGGTTGTGACAAACTCTCTAGTTTATTTTCAAACTTGATCATCTCCAATTTGGTTTTATCCATATCCAATTGTCCGAACAACTGATCGAGCGCTTTATTGAACTTACCATCGATATATCGCTTATTCGAAGGAACATGCCCAATAGCTTTCCATTCCGATATTTTTTCCTTGATCGTTTTAATATCCTTTTCTGGTGTTCCTGATAATTTTAAGGCGTTAACCTCTGTTAACAATTGATTTTTCTTTTCGTAAGCCTCCATTAATTCTTTGTTGGCTTCGTTGCGTTCAGCATGTAATCTGTCAAAATAGGCATTGCACGCGCCTTTAAACTGTTTCCAGATTTTATCGCTGTCTTTTCTAGGAACATGCCCAATTTTCTTCCAATCACTTTGAATTTTTTTCATCAAAGGTGTGGTAGCAGCAAAATCCTCATTGTCTTTATTATCTAATGCTATTTGAATAAGTGCTTTCTTCTTTTCTAAATTCTCGTACTGGTCTTTTTTAAGATTCTTGTAAAAAGCATTTTTATTTCTGTTAAACACTCTTACCGCATCTTTAAATTTGGACCAAGTAGCTTCATTGTGCTTTAAAGGAACTTTGCCAGCACTGAAAAACGCTTCGCGTAATGCTTCAATAGCCTTGATCTTTTTTTGCCAAGCTTGATGCGAACTACTTGTGTCTGAAGCAATCGCCTCAATTTTAGAAATGATGTCTTCTTTTCGCTCTAAATTCTTTTCACGAGCCTTGTCCAAATCGGCATAATATGCTTGGCGCTTGTCATGAATAGTTTTTGTGGCATTACTAAATCGTTCCCAAATATCTTCACGATGTTCTTTTGCAACAGGTCCTAAATCTTCTTTCCAAAGTTTATGTAATACTTGTAATTCTCTAAAAGATCGATTGATATTATCATCTTTCGCTAATTCTTCTGCGCGTTCTATGATTTTGGTTTTTTGCTCTAGGTTATGCTTAAAATCCATATCCCGCAAATCACGATTCAAATGGAGAAAATCATAAAAAATTTCCACATGATGATGATAAGAATTCCAAGCATTGTTGTAACGATCTCTAGGAATTGGCCCAGCGTTTCGCCATTGTTCTTGTAAGTCCTTAAAGTGCTTATAAGTTGTGTTTATATTTTCTTCAACATTGATAAGTCCTTTGATTTCCTCAATGATCTTCAAACGGTTGTCAAGATTAGCCTGTAAATTGTTTTCACGCTCTTTGTAGTAAGCGTTGAGTTTATGTCTATAAGTCTTGTAAGCAGTATTGAAACGCTTTTTAACAGGAGAGGCATAGTAGAAGTCTATTTCATTACCACCGTCACTTACAAATTCTTCTTTTTTCTCATCCAGTAAGGCATCAAATTTTGAGTTAAACTCTGATTTGATCTCATCTACTTGTGATTTAATATTTTGAATTTTGTGATTCTCTATGAGCTGCTCTAGTTCAATAGCGAGTTGTTCCATTGACATGGCATGATAATCCTTGGATTCCAATTCATGACGTTCAGCGTTGCTTTCATCTTCTGCGTCTTCAGCATTGGCTTCGTCTATTTCATCCACATGAGCATCCGATGCTTTTTTTTCTGAATTTTCAGCAACACTTTCTTTGGCTTCCTGTGCTTCTGTTTTGCTTTCTACTTCTGATGCAGATACCTCTTGACTACTTTGATCTTCCACAGTTGTGGTTTCTTGATCGTTGTCTGTTATAGGTGCTTCTGTAGTGTTTGTGACATCTGTTTGAGATGTCTCATCTTGGTTAGATTCTTTCGTTCCGTCTGCGTCTTGCAGGTTTTCCTTCTCCGACATTTTTCAATGTTTTTTGTGTTAGAAGGCTAATATACTAACAAGCGACTGATTTACAAAAAACTTGTGGTAATTAGAGTCGTTATAAGGAGGAATTCCAGATGCGCCAAGCTTTTTCAGCTTGGTAAACTAACATTTGATAACCATTACTGATTTTCGCACCTTGACGTTTTCCAAGTCTGAGAAACTCGGTTTCTTCGGGATTGTAAATGAGATCGTAAAGTAAATGTTTTGATGTAATGCCGTCATAAGGTATCTTCGGACACGCATTAACATTTGGGAAGGTGCCAACTGGAGTACAGTTAATAATTACTGTGTATTTGGATAGTATTTTAGAAGAGAGTTCTTCATACGTAAAAGTGGCCACGTCATTAGGTGTTCTTGAGACATACTCAAACTTTATTTTTAGTTTTTTGAGTACATAAGCTATGGCTTTTGATGCACCACCAGTTCCTAAAATAAGTGCTTTCTTATGATGTGCTTCTAATAAGGGTTTTATGGATTTTTTAAACCCGTAACAATCGGTATTATAGCCTTTTAATTGTTTGTTTTTATCTACTGTAATGGTGTTGACGGCACCAATGCGTTTTGCTTTTTTATCAATTTTATCCAGTAACGGAATCACTTGTTCCTTGTAAGGTATCGTCACATTGAACCCTAAAATATCTGATTGGTCATGAATGATGGTCTTCAACTCTGAAATGGCTTCTAGGTCGAAATTTTCATAGGTATAGGGTAGTTGTTCATTTTGAAACTTTTGATTGAAATAAGTTCTCGAAAACGAATATGAAATATTCTTACCTATGAGTCCAAGTCTATGCATGCATTTTGTTTGTTCGCTGACCATACCATTCTAAGGCCAACACTATCAATATCCCAAGAATTATAAAACCTATGGCTATTTGAGTTTGTGATTGCCATTCAGGCAAAAACCTTTCATAATTTGAAATGATTTTTTCCCCTCTTGAATCTAATAGGAGTTGTCCGTCACTCAAGGTTTTATAAATAGTCGTTTTCCAAGGCCATACAACTCCTAATGAGCCAATAATGAATCCAATGATGGACGCTGTTGTAATACTTTTATAATGCTTCAGGACATAATTCAATACATGTGAAAAGGTCACAAGACCTGTCACAGATCCTAGCGTAAAAACTCCTAAGACTTTAAGCAGTCTCAACCGAAGCTCATTATGAATAAAACTGAAATCTCCAGAAAAAATTTCTGAGAATGTATCGTAGAGCGCATTCACCGAATCTACTAAAAGCAGGACATAGTTGCCTAATAGAATTAGTATGAAAGATCCTGAAAACCCAGGAAGTGTCATACCAGAAACACTAATAATCCCACAGAAAAACACAAAAAGTAAATGGTCGTTTTCGGTTGCTGGATCTAAAAAACTTATACCAATACCTAATAAAATTCCGACAGTTAAGGATAAAATGCTCTTATAATTCCAATCATGGAAGTCCTTGTTGATATAATATATGGAGCCAATGATCATCCCAAAGAATAAACTCCAAACATACAGTTCATGGTTTTTAAGGAAGTAATCCAATATTTTAGAAACACTAAAATAGCTCACAATCATTCCGAAGAAAAGCAGTCCTAAGAACTTCCCGTTGATGTACCTATAAAAACTCTTGAACCTGCCATTAAATAAAAGTTTAAGAGCCGTTTTATTTACCCGTTGCAAGGAATAAATAAATTCTTCATAAAAGCCTGCAACAAATGCGACCACACCTCCAGAAACACCAGGAACCTTATTCGCAGCACCCATACTCAGACCTTTGATAATAAGGAATATACGATCTTTGAGGGTTCTTGTGCTTTGCATTATAAATCCGCTTTTTTCTTACCTAAATGTTCTAAAACCAATATGAGCGTGAAACCAATACACATGAAGATAAGTGCATATGCCCATTGACTGTCACCATTAAAGGATGTGGGTAAGACGCTCTTATCTAAAACACTTACTTCTAATCCTTCGGAATTAATTCTTGTTTTTAGGACTTCTTTCCATGGCCATATTTTATTCAATGAGCCTATCATAAATCCGGTAAGAATAGCTAATGTCAGATTTTTTTTATGCTTAAACATCCAATTTAGGATCTTCGAAAACACTTTCAGACCAACAATAGCACCAATACCAAGGAGACATAGCTTAAAGACCGCATCCTTTAATAGGTCAAAATTCCCAGTGGAAACACCTTCAACTAATGCATTTACCGTGTTAATAGCGGTTTCATATGCGCCAAGTATTAATAAAATAAAGGCTCCAGACACACCTGGTAAAATCATTGCAATGATTGCTATAAAACCACAAAACAGTAAATACAAAGAGCTATCCGGTGATGCAAAGGGTTCGGCTAAAGTGATGAAGTAGGAGAGGATAGAAGCTATAACTACAGCTAAAATGATCATCGGTGACCATGATTTTATTTGTTTACCGATATACCAAATACTTGCCAATACAAGGCCAAAAAAGAACGACCATAACAAGATAGGTTCATTATGTAATAACCATTTAATGAGTTTAGCTAATGATAAAATACTAATCGCTATTCCAGAAAACAATGCAAGTAAAAAAGGGCCATTAATAGCGTGCCATGCGGCTTTTATGCCATGATGTTTCCATATTCTAAAGACGCTCATATCTAAGCGATCTATGCTTTCTATTAACTCTTCATAAATACCAGAAATGAAAGCAATTGTGCCGCCTGAAACACCTGGAACAACATCTGCTGCTCCCATGGCAATGCCCTTGAAGGTTACTAAAAGGTAGTCTTTGAATGTTCTTCGCATGTGAAAGTCTAATGGCTTGCGTAAAAGTATGAAATTGTTGACGTTTTTTCGGTCGTTTCTTTCAAAAGAAAGTGAAGAAAGCTGTTATTTTCTTGTTTCTGAAATAACTTTTTGTACCGAAGGCTTTTGCAAGATATTTGGAAACAGTTCCTCTATAATAAAGTCATAGTCACTATTCAGTAATAACGCATTTTTCAGATGGTAATGACCTTTACTGCTTTCGTGCAATGTAAAATGTAAACCCGCTAAACGAAATTCAATCTCTGCAGTTTCTGGATAAAATTCTGCTGCTTGAATCAAATTAATAACAGAGGCGTCATATTCTCCTAGCGAAATTAAAATATCAGCTCTAGACAACCATGTCTGAAGTTCATAATTACCCAAGTCTAAGGCTTTTTTATAGCCACGCTCAGCTTCTTCTAGAAAATTAAGTCGGTGATTTATTTGCGCATAAAGTTTCCAGTATACAACATTTTCGCCATCAATATTAATCGCTTTGTTGATGTAAAACAATGCCTTTTGATAGTTTTGCTTTTTATTGTAAAACTTAGTGATCGCAATCCATCCTTTATCTAAAAGAGGATCTTCATGAACGGTTTTATAGTAATACTGTACTGCTAATTCATCGTTACCTAATTTGTCATAACAATGACCAATTCGCAAAAGAGCAAAAGACGTAGGTTCATCTAATGCTAAGGTGATTTTATAGTTTTCAATCGCTTCGTGATACAGCTTCTTTTTCTCTAGTACTTTTCCCTTCTCGAGATAAGCACCCACAAAACTATCATCTGAGATGATTGCAAAATCGAATGCTACTAAAGCCTTATCATAGTCTTTAATGGTAAAATATTGTCGACCTAATTGATGCCAAGCGACTTCACAATAAGGATTTTTGTCTAAATAAGCATTCAGAAATGTAATAGCCTCATCATTTTCATCTAAGAAATCGTAACAGTAGATGATATTATACAAGGCAGAATAGTCCTCAAGATCAATATCCAAGCACTTTTTAAAATAAGATCGCGCATTATCGAATTGATCTAGGAATAGATATTCCATACCTACCAATGCATATAAATCAGCGATACCTTCATCTTTGTCGGCGAGGTCAATCGCAGCCAATAAGGTATGAACTGCCTTTTCGTGTTCATCTTGCTTAGAGAGCACATTGGCTTTTTGAATATAGATTTCTTCATTTAAGGGTTCCAAATTATGAAGCGCTTCAAGTAATCTATTGGCTTCATCAAATTTATTTTCCATAACAAACAATTCCGTTTGAAATAACTTCAAATTGGTGGAAGAAGGGTGTTGTTCTAAACCTAACTTGACAGCTTTTTTAGCTAAAGCTATTTTACCGATTTCAAGATAATGATGAATAATGTTCTCGAATTCTGCTGAATCAAAGAATAAAACATTATTGGTTTTAAGCATCAATTCAAATCGGGTAAGCGAAATTTTGTTGTTGTCTTCAGGTAGACTAAACTCCATAAGCAAGTAGCATTGTTTGTTTAATTAAAAGTACTGTTATCGACTAAAATTTTGGATTTTTGAGTTTAATGTTTTCAACAAATTAATTAACAGCTTTAGTGTTGGTTAACATAAACCATTCTATATGTCAAAATATCAATCAATTATAATGAAGTTTTTAATGCACAAACTATGCCGAAATAGTATTTAAAACATTTAAAATGATCTGGCAACCAGCAATAATTTCATCGTTTGAAATGGTTAAAGGCGGTGTAATTCGGATAGCACGTGGTTCAAAAAGTAGCCAAAACAATATTAATCCGTGTTGTTGACATGTTAAAATTACCTCATCTGCAATCGCTGAAGATGGCAAAATCGCTGCAAGCATAAGTCCTTTACCACGAATTTCAGTAATTAAAGGATGTTGTAAATGCTTACGGATAAGCGCTTCTTTTTCTAGGGTCTGAGCCATCAAGTTAGACGTCGTAATCTCTTTTACTGTAGCTAAAGCTGCGGCTGCAATCACAGGGTGACCGCCAAAAGTTGTGATGTGTCCTAATTTTGGTTGATCTTGAAGCAAACACATGAGTTTATTAGAGGCTGTAAAGGCACCAACAGGCATGCCACCTCCAAGGCCTTTTCCAGTGACCAAAATATCTGGGATACAGTCGTAATTTTCAAACCCAAAAAGTCGACCTGTTCTACCAAAACCCGGTTGTATTTCATCTAATATTAATAAGGCGCCAACACGTTCGCAGCGTGACTTTACCTTTTTGAGATAATCTGCTTGAGGCTCGATAAAACCAGCACCACCTTGAATGGTTTCCAGAATAACTGCAGCAGTATCAGAATTGATGCTGTCGAGCTCTTCAACCTGATTAAAGTTGATAAAACTCACGCCAGGAATTAAAGGTCTAAAAGCTCGTTTTCTTTCTTCGGTACCCATGACACTCATAGCACCCATGGTATTTCCGTGATAGGCGTTATGAGCGGCAATAATATTTCCACGACCAGTAGCGCGTTTTGCTAATTTTATGGCGCCTTCAATGGCTTCTGTTCCAGAATTAGTGAAATACGTTGTCTCCAGACTCTTTGGAAGGTGTTGCGCTAAAAGTTTCGCCAGTTCTACAGCAGGTTCTTGGATATATTCGCCATAGACCATGACGTGCATGTAACGGTCTAATTGTGTTTTAATAGCATTCACGACCTTAGGATGTCGGTGACCTAAACTACAAGCTGAAACACCTGCTACAAAATCAAGATACGCTTTACCATCTGCGTCGTAAATATAAGATCCTTCAGCATGAGAAATGGTCATGGCTAAAGGATGTGGTGTTGTTTGAGCTTGATATTTAAGAAAATCTGCTTTCACTAATTCCCTTTTTTATTAATTAAAGGAGCATTCAATTTAGGCGTCTTCTTTTTTGTTTGGTCTTGCTTAGGTTGAATTTTTTTAAAACTCTTTAGCTGCCTTCCTGCCTTATTGACTTCGTCTTTATCTTTTTTGCCAGCTTCCTCCACACGTTCTAACAACGCTTCATTAATAAACTCTTCATCTTCAACAAATGGTGCTAACCCTTTAATTGTAGGAAGTATTAAAGGTGGATCATCGCTAAACAAATCTTCAACACTTATGGGTCGTTCATCGCCTCGCCAATCAAATCCACGAAACCTTCGGGCATTTTCAGGAAATTGAGACTCAGGATAAATATCGCCATCTATTTGATTGATTAAAGTAATGTTCTTATAAGGCCCATCAAATTGTAAATTAATACTTCCAGATTTCGATTTGTTAATCCCTATTAATGTCGTATCTGTTTCATTTCGCGTATAATAAATGACTTCAGCATTTTTGATAATATCCACATTATACAATTCATTATCCTCAAAGAGTCCAATGAGTTTTTGTCCTTTAATCTGATTATAACCATCCTGACTTAGTGTGTCTTTACTTATCAGAAAGGCATTGTCGAAAACTTTAAGAGAGTCCAGTTGTTCTTTTTCTACATTCGAAATGAGGTGAATCGTGTCGCCCGTCATTTGATTTCCTAAATTCCAGATGATTGGTTTCCGTTTGGTTGAAAAGGCATCACCATCTGAAAATCGTTTTAAATTGATGAGTTGTGTTAAACCAGTTTTGTGATCTGCATGTATAGAATCTGCCTTACCACTCATGTCACTTTTATACATCTTGGCATTGTAATAGGCTCTTGTAATCCGGTGTTCGGGTTTTCCAGTCACCATTAAGGTATCTGCATGAATGTAGATGGAATCTTTTTCTTGAACTGAAATTGCCAGTGCTCTTTTTGTAATGAATACCGAGTCTTTGGCACGAAACACTTCTGCATAGTGTCCTTTGATCACACTATTGTTGATCGTATCTGTGACTTTAATATTGTTTGATGCCGAAGCAAAACTTTTATTCCTATCAAAATAGAGGCTATCACCTTCAATTTCGCGATTATCATAATTGATTTTTGAATTCTTTATAAAGTAGCCGGTGTCATTATTGGTATCATAAAAACCACGTTCACAATAGATTTTGCTGACATCACCAACAATAGTCGAAGGTCCATACATATAGGCATGTCCTGTTTCAGAATAAAAGTCAAGTTGATTGGTCTCAAGTGTGTATTCGGGATTGACTAATACAACATCCTTCAAAAAGCGATATTTACTGTCATTCATGTAGTAACGACCTATCTGACTTGTAATTGTCCCTGAGGAATCACGAACCACTTTTCCTTTGCTTTTGTAATACGCTTGTTGTTTGATCCTATTAAAATACAGTGTGTCTGTAGTTAACACCGATTGCGGTTCTGTTAAAACAACATCACCAGCAGCAAAAGCGAGTTGTGTAATCCCACTATATTCTACATATTTGGAGGTCATATTAATAGTGTCGCCTTGTTTCATTCGTACATTACTAAAAGCCTCAATGAAGTCTTCATTCTGATAATACAAGGCCTTATCACACCACATGTCTACACCTTCATGAACAATATGTATTTGGGATTGATCACTTCTTACAAACGTCACGACGTTCGGACCAGTTAGGGAATCCTTAACCGTAAAACCTGAATATTCGATATATATTTTTTTTGGTTTCTGAGAATAGGAGTAGAGTGCTGATAAACAACAGGCTGCGACAAGTATATATCTAAAAACTAGATTCAAGGTAAATGGTTTTATGCCAAAAATAACTATAATCCTATGGGAAAAGTATGCCTTAACAGATTTTTAATACCTATCTATTGATGGTCTGTGTTCTATCAGGACCAACAGAAACAATGGTGATTGGGATTTCCAATTCCTTTTCGAGAAAAGAAATGTAATCATTCAATTCTTTTGGGAATTCAGAAACCGCACGCATTTTAGTAAGGTCTTCTTTCCAGCCTTTAAATTCTGTGTAGATAGGTGTAACGTTCTCTTCTTCAATATTGAATGGCAAATGAGAAATCACTTCGCCTTTATAATTATAGGCTGTACAGACTTTTAAAGTTTTAAAACCAGAGAGTACATCACCTTTCATCATACTTAATTGTGTAACGCCATTCACTTGGCAAGCATATTTCAAAGCGACTAAATCCAACCATCCGCAACGTCTTGGACGCCCAGTAACTGCTCCAAATTCATGACCAATTCGCGCCATTTCAGCACCAGTGTCATCAAATAATTCGGTAGGGAAGGGACCAGATCCTACACGAGTTGTATACGCTTTAAAAATTCCAAAAACTTCACCAATTTTATTCGGTGCCACACCAAGACCTGTACAAGCGCCAGATGCTGTGGTATTGGATGATGTTACGAATGGATACGTTCCAAAATCTATATCCAGTAAGGAACCTTGTGCACCTTCGGCCAGAATTGTTTGGTCGTTTTTGAGGGCTTGATTTAAATACTCTTCACTATCAATAAACTGAAGCTCTTTAAGTCGTTCTACGGCTGCAAAAAACTCATCTTCTAATTCTTTTAAATTGTATTGGATATCGACGTTGTAGAATCCAATCATCGCTTCGTGTTTATTCGCAAGCGCTCGGTATTTTTCCTTCCAATTGGGCAGTTCTAGATCGCCAATTCTAATACCGTTGCGACCCGTTTTATCCATATATGTTGGTCCAATGCCTTTCAACGTTGAACCAATCTTTGCTTTGCCTTTAGCCGTCTCTGAAGCTGCATCCAATAATCGGTGTGTTGGTAATATCACGTGTGCTTTACGTGAGATGATGAGTTTGGCTTTATAATCAATATCGAATTGATCGAGACCATCTAATTCTTGAACAAATACCACAGGATCTATGACCACACCATTCCCAATAACATTGATAGAATCGCTATGAAAAATACCAGAAGGAATCGTTCTTAAGACATGTTTGATGCCATCAAATTCTAAGGTGTGTCCTGCATTTGGTCCACCTTGAAAACGTGCAATAATGTTGTATTTGGAGGTGAGTACATCGACAATTTTTCCTTTGCCTTCATCGCCCCATTGTAATCCTAGTAGTAAATCTACTGCCATTTTGTAATTAAATTAGTTGGTTGGTTTATTTTTTGTGCCGTAAAAATAGAGGGAGTGGTTTGAGATGGAAATATCAAACACCTCTTCAATTGTTTTTTTTATGCTTTGAATTCGAGGATCGCAGAATTCGATAACTTCACCACTGTCGGTTAAGATGACGTGATCGTGTTGTTTGTCGAAATAAGACTTTTCATAATGTGCTTGATTCTGACCAAATTGGTGTTTTCTAACCAAAGCACATTCCATCAAAATCTCAATCGTATTATAAAGGGTTGCACGACTTACTCTGTAGTTCTTGTTTTTCATTTTGATATACAATGATTCTATATCAAAATGTTCTTCACTATCATATATCTCTTGAAGAATAGCATAGCGCTCAGGCGTTTTTCTATGCCCTTTTTCCTCAAGAAACTTTGTAAAGACGTTTTTTACAATCTCTTGATTTGTCTGTTCTGTTTTCTTACTCATAATTCAAGGTGCAAATTTACACAATTTTTATACTCTACTAACTTTATCTATCCCATTAATTTTTTTGAGATTTTCTATCAGCTTATTGAGCATCGTATTGTTCGTAACCACAACATTGATTTTACCTGTGAACACGCCGTCATCAGATTCAAAACTGATACTTTTCATATTCACATGCATGTTGGAAGAAATGACTTTGGTGATATTATTGACCAATCCTAAATTGTCAATTCCAGAGAGTTTGATTTGTGTTGCAAACTCTTGTTGTGAAGAGTCAATCCATTTTGCTTGCATGATGCGATACGCATAATTAGATTGCAAGCTTAAGGCATTTGGACAATTTTTCTTGTGAACTTTTATGCCATCATTAATAGTTAAAAAGCCAAATACAGGATCTCCTGGAATAGGATTACAGCATTCAGACAATTTATAATCTAATTTCTGTTCTTCTTTTCCAAATACTAGTTGATCATACTTAGAAGTAATCTCGTCCTTATCCAAATCTGGAGCAACTGTTGGTTTCCGTATTTTGTTTTTGATGTAACTCATAAACATATTACTACGGGACGATGCGTAATCTTTGAGCATTTTATTATCGATGGTACCTATGCCAACACGGTAGAATAAATCCAAACTGGTTTTCAGTTTAAAGTAATTAACCATCTCGTTCACAGATTTTTCATCTAGGGAAATTTTAAGTTGTTTTAGTTTTCGTCTTAAAATTTCCTTGCCTTCTTCAGCCACGTCTTTCTTCTCCGCTTTTAGAGACGATTTGATTTTACTTCTCGCTCTTGCTGTTGTCGCATAATCCAACCAGTTTCTGTTTGGCTTAACAGTTTCTGAAGTTAATATTTCAACTTGCTCACCACTATTTAATTCATAACTTAAAGGCACTAATTTTCCGTTGACTTTAGCGCCTCTTGTTTTCATACCAACTTCTGTATGAATACTAAACGCAAAATCTAGAGGTGTAGCTCCTTTAGGAAGTGATTTGAGTTCACCTTTAGGAGAGAATACGAATATTTCTTTGGAATATAAATTCAGTTTGAATTGTTCAACAAAATCAACAGCATTGGTTTCATTGCTTTCTAAAGCTTCCTGAAGTTTATCTATCCATGTATCTAAAGCATCTTCTGCATTTCCTTGCTTATACTTGTAGTGAGCAGCATAGCCTTTTTCAGCTATTTCGTTCATACGTTCACTTCGAATTTGAACTTCTACCCAGCGACTTTTAGGTCCCATAACTGTAATGTGAAGTGCTTCATAACCTGTAGATTTTGGTGATGAAATCCAATCTCTTAATCTGGTTGGGTTAGGAATAAAATTATCAGTCACTATGGAATAGATTTTCCAAGCCAAGAATTTTTCGTTTTTATAATCGGATTTATAAATAATCCTGACAGCAAATTTGTCGTAAACTTCATCAAAATCGACACCTTGTTTTACAATTTTCTTTCGAATCGAGTAAATGGATTTTGGTCGCCCTTTGATTTCATAATTCAAGCCTTCTTTATCTAAAGAATCTTCAATGGCCTTAGAGAAGGTCTTGATATATTCATCTTGCGCTTCTTTACTTTCCTGCATTTTCTCCAAAAGATCATTGTACACTTCGGGTTCTGTGTACTTTAATCCAAGATCTTCGAGTTCTGTTTTTATGTTGTAGAGTCCAATTCTATGGGCTAAAGGGGCATAAATGTATAAGGTTTCAGAGGCTATTTTTTCTTGCTTATCGCGACGCATGGAATCCATAGTCTGCATATTGTGAAGCCGATCTGCTATTTTTATAATAATCACACGCACATCGTCATTGAGCGTTAGGAGCATTTTTCGGAAATTCTCAGCTTGTGTCGAGACGTTTGCGTCTTTACTTAAAGAGGAAATCTTCGTTAATCCATCTACAATGCGTGCTACGGTTTCACCGAACAAGCGTTCGATATCATCGATACTGTAATCGGGATTATCTTCAACCACATCATGAAGTAGCGCTGCTGCAATACAAGTACCATCAAGACCAATTTCACTTGCTACAATTTTTGCCACAGCAATAGGGTGGAAGATATAGGCTTCTCCAGATTTACGACGCTGATTTTTATGGGCATCCAAAGCCACCTCAAAGGCATGGCGAATGAGTTTTTTATCTTCTTTGGTAAGCGTTTGGTAACTTACTTTAAGAAGCTCCTTGTAGGCTTTAGCAATTTCAGCATTTTCTTTTTCTATAGCTTCTTCTGTCATAGAACTAAAGTAAGCATAAGAAATGTATTGTGCAATGAGTTTTGTCAGTTTTGTTTAGGACAAGGAAACAACGGTATCAATTGGTCTTCGTTCTTAAATTTTTAACTCTATCCAGTAAAGTAGGATGTGAGTAATGCGCTCTAACATAAGCAGGATGTGGCGTTAAATTACTCAAACTATTTCGAGATAACTTTTTTAAAGAACTTATTAAAGGTGCGGCCGCAAAGGTTTCTTTGGCAAAATTATCGGCCTGATATTCAAATTTACGCGACAAGTAATTCATGAATAATCCTGTTATTTCTGAAATAGGTGCGTACAGCAATCCGAAAGCAATCAGGCCTACATGGAAACTCGCTTTTTCGACACCTAAAGCTTGTGATAGCAATGGGTTCGAGATAAAAATAGATAATAAATAAAGCGTCAAACCTGTTAAAACAACAGATGCTAATAAATTGATGATAATATGATGTTTTTTGTAATGTCCTACTTCATGCGCTAAGACCGCTACAATTTCTTCATCATCTAATTCATTGACCAAGGTATCGAAAAGAGTGACCCGTTTTTCTTTTCCGAAGCCTGAAAAATACGCGTTGGCTTTCGTACTTCGTTTGGAGCCATCGATAATAAAAATCTTTTCAAGATTGAATCCAACAGAATTGGCATACTCAGAAATTCGATCGCGAAGCGTACCGTTTTCTAAGGGTGTTTGTTTATTAAAAATAGGCACAATAAGCTTAGAGTAGAACATGTTCATAAACAAGGTGAAGACCGTAATCACGCCCCAAGTATATAACCAAAAGGATGCTTGCGTTAGTTGATAAAACCAAACAATTAAGGCCAATATACCGCCACCAATTACAGCCATCATCAAGAGACCTTTTACCTTATCTAACCAAAATGTACTTCGTGTCGTTTTATTGAAACCGAACCTTTCTTCAATCACAAAGGTTTTATAATAACTAAAAGGTGTTGCAATAAGATCACTTCCCAACATAATGATTCCGAAAAAAATAAGCGCAATAACAACGGGATGATTGCTGTAACTTCTTGCAATACTATCTACAATTTCAAAGCCATCAAACACTAGAAAGCCAAGTGTAAGGACTAAAGAAAATAAAGAGCTCCAAAAACCAAACTTATAATTTGTTTTTTTATAAGCTTGAGACTTTTTGTAGGCATCCTTGTCATACACATCGCTTAGTTCCTGTGGAATAGGATCATTGTAATGTTTTGCATTGAGATAGTCCAATACTTTATCAACGATAAAATTAGTAATGATAATACCTATAATTAAAGCGAATAATATGTTTGAGTTCATAAGACAATTAAAAAAATAGTATCTTTCCCGTGATAGCAAATTTACATTAAATAAAAGCACCTACAGTTATGAAAATAGTTCTATTTACATTTTTAATGATGACATCCTTTTTTGGTTTTTCGCAAATGACCATTGTTGGCAGTACAGACCCTCAAGTGGTGATTCAGAATGGTCTCATTGGAAATCCGAATTTCCCTGCAACAAATTTTAACCTGAGTTCTGGTAATAATTTTGGTTCGGAAAATGGTATTGGAACATTCACCTACACAGGTTCATTATTCCCCTTAGAGCAAGGTGTCGTTTTGGCAACGGGAGACGTTGATCTTATTGCAGGTCCTAATACGAGTCAAGTGAGCACTGGAAGTTTCGATTGGTTAGGAGACCCACAATTAGATGCTTCATTTGGTACGACTTCTTGGAATGCATCGCTTCTGGAGTTTGATTTTGTCGCAAATGTTGAAATGATAAGCTTGGATTTTTTATTAGCTTCTGAGGATTATACTGGTACGTTCGAATGTACGTTCTCCGATGCTTTCGCTGTATATATTACGAATCTGTCTACAGGTGTGACAGAAAACATAGCTGTGGTTCCTGGTACTAACACACCTATTTCTATTACAACTGTGAATGGAGGTGTAAGTCAGGTATGTCCACCTATGAATTCCCAGTATTTTGAACGCTACAACTATTTGGTTAATTTCGCGCCATCCATTCCTGCAGAACAATCTCCGATTGATTTAAATGGCCAAACACAAGTTTTTACGCTCGTAGGTGATTTAGAGATTGGGAGTCCTTACTCCATTAAAATAGTCGCTGCCGATGCTATTGATAGTGCATTAGATTCTGCACTTTTTGTACGCAATGATTCTTTTGGTGCATTTCCAGTGATGGATCAAAATCCAGAAGATATAGCGATTGTGGATTTAGATGATAATGGCATAGAAACTTTTGATCTTACACAAAGTGAAGCTTTGATGCTTGGAAGTATAGATACCACAATGTATTCTTTTTTATTTCAGTATCATACCTCGCAATCAGATGCAGAATTAGGAATCAATCCAATTGCAAATCCGCAAACTTATATCAATACGTCTGCGTTGGAAACTATTTATGTCAGTATGGAAAATGCTTACACAGGAACGCGAATCACTAATAGTTTCCGTATTACAATCAACCCTGATTTATTAAGTCTTGAAGACCAACAAATACATGAGATCACACTTTACCCTAATCCCATCAATGATCTGTTATTTATTGAAAGCCCACAAAAACGCATAAAAGGAATTGTGGTTTACAATATGAATGGTCAATTGCTATTATCAACATCCGTAAATAACGAAGAGACTATCAGCGTTGATTTCTCAAATTGGGATCATGGAATGTATCTGATAGAACTCATTTCAGATAGTGGCACAGTGTTTAAAAAAGTGCTTAAATAAACTGTCGCTGCCTTTTGGCTTCAAAAATGAGAATGCCTGCGGCAACAGACACGTTCATACTGTCTATGTCCCCTTGCATAGGAATGATGATATTTTGCGTTGCATGTTCTAACCAGTCTTCACTGAGTCCCGTAGCTTCAGTTCCAACAACGATCGCAGTTGCTTTCTTGTAATCTTGTGAGTCGTACTGAACAGATGCTTGAAGTGCCGCACAGTAAATGGAAATATTTTGGGATTTTAAATAGGTGATAATAGTTTTGGTGTCTGCCATCACTATTTGATTCGTAAATACGCAACCCACACTTGATCTAATAATATTAGGATTATATAAATCCGTTTTCGGATTAGCGATAATCACTGCGTCTACGTTTGCAGCATCAGCCGTACGCAAAAGCGCACCAATATTACCCGGTTTTTCAGGTGCTTCAGCTACCAGTATGAGCGGATTTTTACACTGAAATTCTAATTGTTGGATATCACGTGATTTACCATGAGCAATCGCAATGATGCCTTCGGTCGTTCCACGATGCGCTAATTTTTGAAAGACCTCTTTTGATATGGCAATCATAGAGGCATCAACTAATTCCAAATTTTGTATTTCAGATTCTTCAATGAAATCAGCACAAAATAAAAGTGTTTGAATTTTATAATCAGCTTTAATCGCTAGTGATAATTCTCTTTGGCCTTCAATAATAAATAAACCAGACTTTTTACGTTCTCTCGATTTATCCTTTAAAACAAGTATTTGTTTTACTAAGGCATTCTGAGTACTCGTTATTATTTTATGCGGCATTCTTGGTACAATTAAGTATATTTATATCCCTACAAAATTACACTAAAACAAAGGTTTTACAAGGCGGTCAATTTTTTTAAATTTTTATAGTAGGAATTTTCTAATGTGACTTGTTATATAAGTGTCTCCATTTACTGTAATTATTCCTACTTAAAACAACCCAACCAAAACAATTGATTATGAAACAATTTTTATGCTTTGCTTTTTTGTTTTTTACTTGTTTAAGCTTTTCTCAAGAACTTACCATGCAAAATGGTAGTTGGACCGAATGCAATTTTCTTTTAACAGATTCTGGTGGATCCAATGCCAATTACGGAAACAATGAAAACTTAACATTGACCCTTTGTCCGCAAGAAGCAGGCGGACAAGTGATTTTTTCTTTAATTGAATTTTCCACGCAAACGCAGACCGATATCCTTTATGTATATAATGGTGATTCAACAAGTAGTCAGCTCATTGCACAATATTCTGGCAATTCCCCGAATCTGCCACCAGTACAAGCGTCTAATCCAACGGGTTGTTTAACCTTAAACTTTGTAAGCGATGGCGCTGGTACGAGTTCAGGTTGGTTAGCCGAAGTGCTTTGCGTATCAGGACCTTTTACAATAAATCAACCTTCAGATTTTCTAGCTTGTGACGATCTTGGTGGCGGTACAGCGGTTTTCGATTTGCAATCTAAAGATGCTGAAATATTAGGAAATCTAAATCCTGCCAATTATGAAGTGTCCTATTATTTAACACAAATGGATGCCGATAATCAAACGAATCCTCTTTCAAGCCCTTTTACAAATTTCACAAACCCACAAACCATTTATGTTAATGTTGAGCAATGGGCAACAGGTAATTTCGAACAAACCTCATTCGATTTAATTGTAAACGGTGTTCCCGAAATTGATTTACTTGATGCTTATTCTTTGTGTAACGGGTCAACGCTTAATGTTGATTCTGGTATTTCAGGAACAGGGAATAGTTTTGCTTGGTATTATGATGGATTTATAATTCCAGGTGAGGATAATCCAGATTTAAATATTACGCAAACAGGTTATTATCAATTTCAGGTGATCACTGATTTAGGGTGTACGGCATTTGCAGATTTTGAAGTGGTTGATGGCAGTTTCAGTGATTTCGTGCCGCCTACACCATTTGTTCAATGTGATAATGATGGTGATGGTTATATGAACTTTGACTTGTCGAGTAAGCTATCAGAGATTTTAAATGGTAGTAATGTTCCTGATTTGCTGGTCACGTTTCATGAGACACTATTTGATGCCGATGCAGGTGCCAATGCGCTACCGCTAAATTACTCAAATATTACCCCTTATCTACAAACAATATACGTAAGAGTGAGTTCATCTTCAGGGACCTGTTTTACGACCGCCAGTTTAGATTTAATAGTTGATATCACTTGTTTGAATGTACAGGATGTAACCATCGAAGTTTGTACTCAAGGCCCAAATGGAACAGAGGTGTTTGACCTAACCATGTTGAACGAGACCATCCTAGGTGTTCAGGATATTTCTGGTTATACTTTTACATACTATCAGTCGGAAACGAATGCTATTGCTGAAGTCAATCCAATATCTAATCCTACAAATTATACAAATACCAGCACTCCTGAAATTATTTATGTTCGAGTAGAGCAAGTCGGTACCGGAAATGTCGGAATTGCGACTTTGACATTAATTGCCAATATGGTCCCTAATGTGGATTTCAACGGTCCTTATACGGTTTGTTCAGGTTCTGAGATTGTCTTAACACCTTTTGTTAATGGTGTGAGTGATTTGTATACTTACGTATGGAGTACAGGTGCAACAGATCCTGAAATAGTGGTGTTTACCGCTGGAACGTATTCTGTAACTGTTACTGATATTGCTACAGGATGTACTGGTACAGCGAGCGTTGTTGTTAATGAAGGTATTACTCCTGCTTTAGTAGAACCGTCAGATTTATTTAGTTGTGGGACCAATGCGTCTTATGATTTAACGTCGGTTACTGATGAAATGTTAGGTGGTGTTCCAGAAGCGAACTTCATCATTAACTATTATCCAGATTTGAGTTCGGCTTATAATGGTTCCAATGCTATTTCCAATCCAACGGCATACTCGCCAACGCAACAAGTAGCTACAATTTATGTGAAAGTTCAAAATATCAATGATTATTGTTTTGAAATTACCGATTTTAATCTCATTACTAATAGTTCCTGTCCTGTCGATGTGGTTTGCGAAGATGGTCCTATTAATGTGACCTTTTGTTATGCTAATAACGACACCACTGTTTATAGTTTTCAAAGTACCAATGGTTCTCAGATTACTGCTCAAGTGAACGCTGGTTTTGTAGAAGTGAATTGGGATGAATTTGTGGTTATTGATTCTGATGGTGTTACAAATTTGAATGGCAGTAATCCTTATGGTAATAATGGAGATTTAACAGGACTTTCATTTGTATCAACAGGAAGTACCTTAACGATTTATGTGGATGCTGATATTTCTGCAAGCTGTGCGACTAATGGGTACGTACCTCTTGATATTGATATTTCTTGTGTTGATACAACTGCGATTCCAAATTGTAATGCATCCTTAACATCGCCTTTAGATCAAGCAGTTGACGTTGATGAAGATGTGGTTTTAGAGTGGAGTCCTGCTAGCGTGCTGGTTGATGGTTATACCGTTTCAGTAGGAATCACTTCAGGTGGCACTGAAATTATTGATAATCAAGATGTCGGAAATGTACAATCCTTAGACCTTGGCTCTCTAGAATACGACACCACATATTATGTCAGCATTGTGCCCTACAACGCTAATGGAGACGCGGAAGGTTGTACGGAAGAAAGCTTTACAACACGATCAAACCCTTTTCAATTTGTGGTTTGTGATGATGGTCCTGTAAATACGACGTACTGTTATGGCAATGATGACACTACCGAATTTAGTTTTGAGAGCACAGATGGCTTACCGCTCATTGTGACATTTAATTCGGGTGGTACAGAAGTGAATTATGATCAAATTGTTGTACTAGACTCTGATGGCAATATATTAAATCCGAACGAACCTTATGGTATTAACGGTGATTTTACTGGGTTGTCTTATGTGTCAACAGGCAGTCAATTGTCGGTCTTATTTAATACTGATGGCTCTGTAAGTTGTCAAACTGGAAATTCCTGTTGTACAGAGGTGTTTGATTTTGATGTTCAGTGTACGAGTGACATTGGAATTATTGATATTGAAGCGTTTGTTGATTCTAACACCAATAATATCTTGGATGCCAATGAGGTGAATTTCCTCAATGGATACTTTACATATGAACTGAACAATGATGGTGTTATAAATGAAGTAACTTCATCGTCCGGAAGCTTTCAAATTCTTAGTACGAATCCTTCCGATACCTACGATATTACCTATAATTTATACGAAGAATCTGCTGGATGCTACGATGTGTCCTTACCAATTTTTGAAAACGTTTCAGTGGCAACGGGTCAAACTATAGATGTCCATTTCCCAATTGTTGAAGAACAAGACTGTGAGGACTTGGCCGTTTACTTGGTGAGTACTTGGGCGCCACCAAGACCTGGTTTTTCACATACAAATCAAATGATATTAGAAAACTTAGGGTTTTCAACAATTACATCAGGAACTGTAGCTTTTGAATTAGATCCACAATTGGTCTTTAATGCCGTTACAAATTTGAACCCTAACTATACGGTTACAACCACAGCGACTGGTTTTAATTTGGATTTTGTGAATTTGCAACCTGGTCAGAGTGAGGTGATATATATATCATTATCATGTCCTGCGTCGGTTGAACTTGGTGATATTGTGACAAATAGCGCGACTTATGTCACGGATAGTAATGATATGGTGGGCGATAATAATTATTCGACACTTTCTGAAGTAGTGGTTGGATCTTGGGATCCAAATGACAAAATGGAAGCACACGGACCGAGAATTGACTACAATGCATTTGCTACTTCTGATGAATACTTTTACTACACGATTCGTTTTCAGAATTTGGGAACTGCTGCTGCGACCTTCATAAGAATTAATGATATGCTGGATAATCAATTAGATGAAACCACATTCCAAATGCTAAGATCAAGCCATGATTATGTGGTGACTAGAACAGATAATGAATTAGAATGGTTCTTTGAGGACATCAATTTACCAGCCGAGCAAGATGATTTAGAGGGAAGTCAAGGGTTTGTGTATTTCAGAATAAAACCATTAGCTGGCTATGTGGTTGGAGATATCATTCCAAATACTGCCGCTATCTATTTTGATTATAATGCGCCTGTCATTACCAATCGATTTGATAGTGAATTTGTTGAGGACAATCTTTCGGTAAATGAAATTCAAACTTTGTCGTTTCAACTATCGCCTAATCCAGCTAAAGATAGGTTAAACATTATTTTTACGCATCCTGTTGAAAACATACAAATCAGCATTTTGGATTTACAAGGGAAAATTGTCTTGGAATCACAACTTACAGGAAATCAGATACAAATACTTGATGTTTCAGCACTTCAAAGTGGTATGTACTTTGTAAAAGTCAACAATCAAAAAAATCAAATGGTAAAGAAGTTGGTTATCGAATAAGGGAAAATTACCACTTTTAATGAAGCCTCGGAGACATCTGAGGCTTTTTTTGTAAATGTTTTATAATTACTACGTCTAAGCCATAAACGAAATTATAATTTTATGAAATTCTACAACTTAGCACTCATTGTTCTTTTATTATTGACAACTGCTTGTAAAAATGAAAAAACATCAACGCATGTCGAATCTATAAATTATGCTGAAGAGGAGCTGGATGTCACCACGACGATCTATCCTGAAGCTGTGACGCGTGTGTTCGATGCGCATGGAGGATTGGATACTTGGCAACAAATGAAAACACTCAAATTCACAATGCCAAAGCCATCAGGTGATGAAGTAACAACTACCGATTTACAACATCGATACTCCTTAATACAAATGCCAAATCATGATATTGGGTTTGATGGTAGTGATGTATGGCTCCACAAAAAGGATACAGCGACTTATCAAGGGAAACCTAAGTTCTATTACAATCTCATGTTTTACTTTTATGCTATGCCTTTTGTTTTGGCTGATGATGGCATCATCTATGAGGAAACCGATCCATTAGTTTTTGAAGGGCAATCTTATCCTGGAATTAAAGTGTCATACGAAAGTGGTGTAGGGGAATCACCAGATGATGAGTACATTCTATACTATGATTCTAAGACGCACAAAATGGCTTGGTTAGGATATACAGTAACTTATTTTTCAAAAGAAAAAGGGAAGGAGTTTCATTTTATAAAGTATAGTTCATGGCAAGAAGCAAATGGCTTGTTATTACCAGAGACTCTGACTTGGTATCATTATGAGAATAATCTACCTACTACAAAACGAAACGATGTACAATTTGTAAATGTCACAATCGATACAAATAAGTTGGAGCCATCGCTATTCAAAAAACCTGAAAACGCTACAATTGTAGAGTAATCTATAGCATAAAAAAAGCCCTGTAAATAGTTCTAATTACAGGGCTTTGTTTTAGGATGTTTTATTTAGTCCTTCTCGCTAAGCTTTTTAGAATAACGCTGCCATAGTTCGGTTTGATGGGTTTCTAAACTTAACTCTCGACCGTCAATAAAAGCATGCGTAAGGATATTGGTTCTCATATCTAAAGCATCACCTTCACTGATAAAAAGGGTAGCGCTTTTTCCTTCTTCTAAACTTCCATAAGCATTATCTATTCCTAAGATTTTAGCTGGATTTAATGTAATTAACTCCAAGGCTTTCTCTTTAGACAAGCCATAAGCAACAGTAGTACCAGCATAAAACGGAAGATTTCTAGAATTCATACGTTCCATTTGTCCGCTCGTTTCTAAAGCAACCACAACACCTTTATCCGACAACCATTTCGCTAATTTAAACGGTAAATCATAATCGTCATCTGTTTGATTAGGACGTGAATGAACCCGTGTCAATAAAACAGGAATATTATGCTTCTTTAATAAATCTGTGACTTTATAAGCTTCGTAACCACCAACAATCACGGTTGAACTCACACCATGACTTTTACTAAAGTTAATCGCGTCTGTGATACCTTTCTCGTCATCTACATGAATAAATAAGGTTTTATTGCCATCAAACAGGCCTTCAGTAGCAGCATAGAGTAAATTAATTGTGGACGGATTTGATCTCGCATATGTTTTTGTCTCACTGAAAAAATCTGCTATTTCTTGAACCTGCTCATCATAGTTTTTATTCACTTTCATTCCTGGGTCTTCACCGAGCCACCAACGACCTCTGGTAAAACTACTAGGCCAATTCATATGAATGCCATCATCTTCTTTAATAACGGCATCTTCCCAATTCCAAGCATCAAACTGAACAATCGAAGAGGTGCCTGAAATACGACCTCCACGAGGTGTTATTTGTCCTAAAAGCACACCGTTAGGTCTCATGGATTCTACTACTTTAGATTCAGCGTTATAGGCGATGAGACTTCGAATATGCGGATTCCAAGAACCCAGTTCATTGTCATCATCCGTAGCTCTTACCGCATCTATTTCTACCAATCCTAGCGTGGAATTTGGTACAATAAATCCAGGATAGACATGTTTGCCATTGGCTTCAATGATTTCCATACCGTTCAAATCCATTTTGACCGTTGTAAAATCAGCAACCGTTTTTAAAATGCCATCTTCAAAAACAATAATACTATTGTCTATGACATTACCATTTCCAATATGTGCTGTAGCACCTGTAATAGCGATGGCTTTACTTTGTTTGGGTGCAGGTGTCTGTTGTGCATATCCAATAGATATACTCAAGATCATCAGCACTATATAATGTATTGATAAATATTTCATGTGTCGTTTTTTAATGTTGTTCATGGTCTAAGTAATCGCAATGCATCTGATCTTTCTCCTTCTTTTTTATGGGTTGTGTTTTAAGACCTTTATTTTTGGCTTGCATCATTTGATTAATTAATTCGCTCTTTTCTTTCTTTATCTGTGCGCGCATCATTTCGTCACGTTTCAAATCAAAATAAGTAACGCCTTCTATAATGGTTTTTTCTGCTTTGGCGTAAATGGATAAAGGATGATCAGACCAAAGCACGACATCTGCATCTTTACCAACTTTCAAACTTCCAACACGCTCATCAATATGCAATAATTTTGCAGGATTGAGCGTCACAAACTTCCAAGCTTCTTCTTCACTGATATCTCCATATTTTACAGACTTTGCTGCTTCCTGATTTAAGCGTCGTGACATTTCACCATCATCACTGTTAATCGCCACTGTAACACCAGCGTTATGCATTATGGCAGCATTATAAGGGATGGCATCGTTAACTTCATATTTATAAGCCCACCAGTCGCTAAATGTAGAACCTCCAACACCATGTTCTACCATTTTATCAGCCACTTTATAGCCTTCTAATATATGTGTAAAGGTGTTGATATTAAAGTTGAAGCGTTCTGCAACTTTCATCAACATGTTTATTTCACTCTGTACATAAGAATGGCAGGAAATGAAACGCTCTTTATTTAAAATTTCTGAAAGCACCTCCATTTCAATATCTTTTCGATAAGGTTTGCCGCTTTTCTTTAGTTCATCATAGACTTTTGCTCTACTGAAATAATCTACATATACTTGTTCAACACCCATTCTAGTTTGAGGAAATCTTGAAAAACTATTCCAGTTGGATTGCTTGACATTTTCCCCTAAGGCAAACTTTATGAATTTCGGACTGTCGTCATAGATTAAGTTATTGGCAGATTCTCCCCATTTTAATTTAATAATGGCTGAGCGTCCTCCAATAGGATTGGCAGAGCCATGCAAAATTTGAATGGAAGTGACACCACCTGCCAAATTTCGATAGATATCAATGTCTTCATCGTCAATCACATCCTCTATTGAAACTTCCGCAGAAGAATTTTGGCCACCTTCATTTATGGAAGCTGCTGCTATGTGTGAGTGCTCATCAATAACACCTGCCGTAAGATGTTTGTTCGTGGCATCAATAACCGTAGCACTATTATCTGAGAGGTTTTTTCCAATTTTAGCGATTTTACCATTTTTGATTAGGACATCAGTTTCCTCGAGTATCCCTTCTTTTTCATTGGTCCAAACCGTAGCATTTTTAAATAGGAGCGTTTCTGGTTTTGGTAATTCATTAAAACCATAAGCCATGTTAGGATAGGTGACAGGCATGGTTTCTTTGGCTTCGTCTTTTTTATCATCTCCCTTTTTATCTGGATTAGCCTCGTCAGCTTCCTTTTTCGAAGCATAAAAGGTCATTTCGTTGCCGTCAGGAAAGAAGGCTTTACCATTTAAGGCATTGCCATTAGAAACTCGGCCTTCCAAACGAATAAATTTTTGTTCAGTGGAATCTTTAGTCGTCATGGCCACTGTGAGCCAATCATCAGAATACGATACTTTAGAGCCTCGTGTTTTGCCATCACTGGTGATTTCAGATTTCAATTTTGATAAGTCGCCTTTAAGTGTCATCTCATAGCTGTCTCCTGCTAAATTGAATGTATAATCGCCTCTCACATCTTTAATCGTCATATCTTCTAAGACTGTCTTTTGACCTTGAACCCAATTTTCAAATAGAGTTGTTTTTTTGTCAAATAAATCTCCTGAAGTAATCAAAAAGTTAGCGTAAGCACCAGTTTTGAGTGATCCAATTTCTGAGTCTTTACCCAAGACATTAGCTGGAATCGTCGTGAGCGCTTCTAAGGCTTTTTCTTTAGGCAAACCATACTCAACGGCCTTAATGACATTGGATAGAAAACTTTTAGGTGATTTTAAATCGTGGGTTGTAAAAACAAAGCGTACGTTATTGTCTGAAAGTACTTTTGGATTGGCTGGCTCCTGATTCCAAGCTCTCATATCACTTAATGATAGTGACCGACTTAAAAATGCATTTTCAACATCATAAGGTGCTCTGAAATTCACAGGAATAATATAGGTGGCATTAGATGCTTTGACATCCTCAATACGTTCATATTCATCACCACCACCAAGTAAGACATATTGGATTCCGAATAAATCTCCAACCTTGTCTGCTCGCATCGCATTGGCTCTACTGCCTGCTCCAAATATTTGGACGAGATTTTTATTGGCATTTAAAGCTTCTAAAGATAAATCTCGAGTCTCGCTATTTCCTTTAGCATACCAATCGGCATCATAGTACATTTGACGCAATAAGGCCATACTTCCCATAATGGAACTAGGATAAGATTGTCTAGAAGTCACACTTTTACTGAAAGAAAAATATTGTGCTGAGTTCGGATCAATAATCCTCATGGCATTATCATTTTCAGTGTTAAGAGCCACAAGAGTTCCTGTACCTCTTATAATTCCGTCTTCAATATGCGTATTTACCACACCAAAACCAGCGTTTAAAAGTTCTTTTGCCGATTTAGAATCGAATTCGAATTTTGAAATGGCTTTATTCTCAGGCATGACATGGTCATTCCAATAATAGCCCGATCGGCTGGCCTCGTATTGCGGACTTTGACCACCACTGGCACGTTCCGGTTTTTTAACTCCAAACGTTGAGTAAATGTCAATAAATGATGGATAAATGCTTTTACCTTCTAAATCTGTCACATTGGTGTTTTTTGGAATAGTGACCGATGTGCCGGAAGCAACCACCTTGCCATCTTTAATCAACAATGTGCCATTGTCAATGATTTGACTAGGTGTGACATAAATTTTGGCGTTTGTAAAAGCTTGGTAACTCGTGTTCTTGGTTTTAACACCGTCGTTTTTGGGGAAGTAGTCTTGTGCAAATAGTGCAAAGCTGCAAAAACAGCATGCAATCGCATACGTGATTTTATTCATATATAATGGTTGATTAATATTACCTTCTAAAGATAAAAATAAGAATAGTAAGAATCTTTATAAATTCAATTTTTAACGTTTAATCCATACTGTTTTTCTTGTAATAATTCACTAAAAGCGCTACAACATAGCTATAACTCTCCATACCTCCAGCTTGGTTGTTTGATTTTAGAAAATTATTGTACGTGGCCTTAAATAAAGGTTCCGTTGGATTTTTATAAGCATCCCAAAATGCTTGTACTTCCTTATAGTTTTCAATAATTCCGTAATTCACTTTCACCACCATTTGTTCATACAAAGTGCTGTCTCGTCTATATAGTTCATGCAGACAATGGCGCAACGCGAAAGTGTAGCCAGAGTATTTAAAATAGCGATCATTGTGATGCATCGCAGCCATACTTCCAATAAAGTTAGCTTCATTTTCGGCAGCATAACCAAGCTGGTGCGCTACTTCATGACTTCCAGTGGTTGGAAACTTATAACTCGGTATTAAGCCATCTATCTGAGACTCATTCGTAAACGGGTTCAGATAACCCGAAAACCCCATGTAGGTGAGAGGTAGACTGTAAATAGAACGTTTGATACTTCGCGGTTCGTAGGCTAAATAAGGAAATTCTTTAGCCAATTCATCATAACCGTCAGGGACCATTTTCAATACATCGGCTTTAGAATATGGCATATACACTTTTGTAGAATCGGTAGGTGCCAATGCATTTTGAAGTCCATTGGATTTATCAATGAGCTGATTCGTGAGTTTTACCAATTCTTCCGTCGTGTAATCATGATCAATGTCTAAGGATTGATGAAGCGGTAAACGATAATAATTAAAAGCCCACAATAAGTGAAAGGCAAAATATCCAATAGAGATGGCAGCAAACACATCTAATAACCAACGCTTAAAATCTTTCAAGACGCGATGACGATTCACGAAAAGCCATCGTAAAATGTAAATACCTAATAAGGTATAAATGAGGTCTCCAACCGAAAATGGCAACCAACCAAAAGCATAGCGCATTCCTTTAGAAATCCAGATGTAAAGGCCGTGACTGTAAAATGATTCCACAAAATGAGGATACAGTGCCAAGACCTTTAGAAGTAGGATTTGGGGAATGATAGACAGCGCAAGAATCGTTTTTTTTGATTTCAGCATCTTCAAAAATACTAATTTTTAGAACCCTATCCTCGTGAAAGTTTCAGATGTTTGTGTCCTGCTTTCCGTTATATCTTTTGTACCAAAAGGATGTCACTTCAATCAGGAGTAGCGAGTAAGGTTCGTGGTGTCGATGAACTTTTTTTGAAGCTTTTCTTAAGGTGGTAGGTCACTTTAATTGCAATTTGTAACTTCGCAACGATTACTAATTATAAAGACCATTATAGCTATGAGCTCAGAAATAAGACAATTGGAACCCAAAGCACTTTGGAATAAATTCGCAGACCTAAATGCAGTGCCTCGTCCATCCAAAAAGGAAGAACGTGTGATTGCTTTTATGAAAGATTTTGGGAAAAGTCTCGGATTAGAAACTATAGAAGATACTGTAGGTAATGTCATCATCAAGAAACCAGCAACACCTGGTATGGAAAATCGCAAAACGGTGGTCATGCAATCCCATTTAGATATGGTACACCAAAAGAATAACGATACCGTTTTTGATTTTGATACTCAAGGTATTGATATGTATGTCGATGGTGATTGGGTAAGAGCAAGGGGAACCACCCTTGGTGCCGACAATGGATTAGGTGTAGCGACTATCATGGCCATACTAGAGAGTGATGATATAGCGCATCCTAATATCGAAGCACTCTTTACAATCGATGAAGAAACAGGTATGACAGGTGCGATGGGTTTAGAAGGTGGTTTGCTAAATGGGGATATTCTTTTAAATCTCGATACCGAAGAAGATGATGAAATCGGTGTAGGTTGTGCAGGCGGTGTGGATGTCACGGCAACAAGAACTTACGAACAAGAGGAGACACCAGAATTTAAAATCGGTTTTAAAATTGTGGTTAAAGGTCTTCAAGGTGGCCATTCAGGCATGCAAATTCATGAAGGATTAGGTAATGCGAATAAAATCATGAACCGATTGTTATTTGATGGGTTCGAGAACTTTGGTTTACGTATTTCTGAAATCGATGGTGGCAGTCTGCGTAATGCTATTCCTAGGGAAAGCCAAGCGGCGGTCGCTATTGATGCAGTCCATGAAGAGGCCTTTAATTCCGAAATGGCTCAACTTATAAAAACCATTCAAGCAGAGTATAAAACCATGGAACCTGACTTAACTGTGGAAATTGATAAGATTGAAACTCCTCAAAGCATCATGGATTTAGGAGTGCAAGAAGGACTTACGCGTGCGCTCTATGCGGCTTTAAATGGTGTGTATCGGATGAGTGCAGATATTAAGGATTTAGTAGAGACTTCTAATAATGTGGCTCGTGTGATTGTGAAAGACGGACACATAAAAATTGGCTGTCTCACTAGAAGCTCTGTAGAGAGTTCTAAATGGGATCTTGCCAATATGTTGCGCGCCACTTTTGAGCTTACAGGTTGCGAAGTCACGTTCTCTGGTGATTATCCAGGATGGACTCCCAACATGGATAGTGCCATTTTAAAAGTGATGGTGCCGCTTTACAAATCATTGAATAATGGCGAAGAACCGCACGTAGCAGCTTGTCATGCAGGTTTAGAGTGTGGTATACTCGGGACTAATTATCCAGATATGGATATGATTAGCTTTGGACCAAATATTAAAGGCGCTCATTCTCCAGATGAACGCGCACAAATATCATCCGCTCAGAAGTATTGGCAGTTTGTATTGGAAATATTAAAGAAGATTCCCAAGAAATAAGCAGATATAAATAAAAAAAGCCTTTCATAACGAAAGGCTTTTTTTGGACGTTAAATTGAATTTTAATCGACGATTCCAACTAATTCAACAATAAACGTTAAATCCGTATTTGGCGGAATTCCTCTGTTACCACGTTCACCATATGCTAAATGAGATGGCAAGTAAAAGAAGGCTTTATCTCCAACTGATAAAGTCGCGATAGCTTCTTTAAATCCAGCAATCATGCGAGCGTCAGGATGTACAAACATTTTTGTTGGGCCATAAGCATTCGCATCCATGCGTCTCTGATTAAACATGCCGTATTCTTTAGCGATTTCGACGCGATCACTATCAAATAAACGACCATCTAGAAAGTAACCTTCATAATATACTTTTACTGAGTCACCTTGTTTTGGTTGAGGCCCTGTTCCCTTCGTGATGACATATTTTTTCAAGCCAGAAGGAAGTTCCGTCGTTTTAGAGGTATAGTCATCTAAAACTGGTTTCTTTTTTGCTGAAGCCGCAGCGATTTTTTCTTCACGCTCTTTACGTTCTTGCTCTGCTTTAATTCGTTTATCTTCCTGAATTTGTTTGATTTCAGCTTCTACTTTTGGTAATTCTTCCTCGAATATTTTAGAAGCATTGAATGATTTGGCATCAGAACCTTTTCTTAGAATGTTCACTTTCAGAATGTATACATCTTCAATTGGTTTGTTTGTTCTGGGTTCCACTTCAACATTGGAAATTGCATCCTGAACATCAATCCCTTTAATGAGTTCACCAAAAACTGAGTGACAACTAACTCTAGGTTGGTCACATGGTTTTAAATTGCCTTGATCATCATAAGCGTTCAAACTAGGGTAGGGCACTTCAGTAATAAAAAACTGACTACCATTAGTATTAAAACCACCAGCATTTGCCATAGACAAAATACCCGCTTTGTCATGTTTTAAATCAGGATCAAAATCGGCAGTAAATCGGTACCCTGGATTACCAGTTCCATTAGCAGATGGATCACCACCTTGAATCATGAATTTATCCATCACTCTATGAAATGTTAAGCTATCAAAAAAGGGTTTACCTTTATACTGTTCACTAACCATAGGATGATTACCCTCTGCTAACGCGACAAAATTTGCAACCGTTAACGGCACTTTATCGTAGAACAGTTTGGCAATCATGGTATCTTTACTTGTAACAATTTCGGCATAAAGTCCATCCTCTAAGTCTGGATATTCTTCCTTACAAGAGGTGAGTCCTACGAGTAGACATAGCATTAAAATTTGTAGTGTTTTACTAATCAATTTCATTTTGTTGTTTTTAATATTTATTTATTGGTTTTGTTGAATATTATTGACGGTTACTTTTACCATTAAAGGAATATTGGTGCCAATTTTATGATTATCGCCATAATAGCCATAGGCTTTTTGTGATGGAAATAAAAAGGTGGCTGATTCGGAAGGTTTCAAGAGTTTCAAACCTTCACGCAGACCAGTAAATAGTTCTTCTTGGTCCATCGCATAATTTTGAGTCCCTATTTCCTGCTCCGAATAAATGGTACGACCCTGAAGGTCACGCACGTCATAATCAAAATTGACAATGTCTCCGAAACCTGGAGTAATTGTATCTCTTTCAACTTTGGTATGATAATAGTACCAAAACCCTGTTTCTGAGGCGACGTAATCAAACTCTGGGTTTTGAGCCATAATGGCTTCAATACGTTGACGTTCTCTTTGATTGAGTTTCTTGTTTCGCTCGGCCGATTCTTTTATAAAAGAACCTGAAGTTACCGTTACAGGTTGTCTAGCCTCTGGAGATTTACAGCCGACTAGAACTAAGGTCAAAATTAATAATTTTAAAAATAGTTTCATGCTTTGAGGTCTTCTTTATAATTGGGCAAGATACTAATAAATTTATCAATGGTATCGCTCAAGCTTAAATCGCTTTTTCCTCCTGCGGCATTCGTATGACCACCACCACCGAAGTGTGTTCTGGACAACTCATTCACTGAAAAATCACCTTTACTACGCAAGGATATTTTAATGATATTTTCTTGCTGGTTTTCGATAAAAATAGCGGCAAAAATAATGCCATCTAAAGACAGACCATAATTTACAAAACCTTCGGTATCGCCTTTTTTAAAGTTGAATGTGTTTAGTTCATCTTGGGTAAGCGTAATATAGGCTGTACGATACTCCGGAATCACTTTAAGATTGCTTAGTGCACGTCCTAATAACTGTAGCCTGTTATAACTATTGGTGTCGTAAATACGATTATGAATGTCTGAATTATTGGCGCCTTTCTCAATCAACTTAGCAATAATTTCATGGGTCTTGCTTGTAGTTGATGGAAACCGAAATGATCCAGTGTCTGTCATGATTCCTGCATATAAACATGTCGCAATAG
>JAAEZI010000020.1:54484-55059 GCA_018222915.1 Algicola sp.
ATTGTATACCATCTCACATGTTGAAGACATGCTTACGTCTGAATACGTATAAGTGGCATAATTATCTGGTTGCTGATGATGGTCTATCATAATCTTTATGCCTTTAGAATTGGCCACTATAGATTCCATCGCTCCAATGCGATTGAGCGCGTTAAAATCTAATGTAAATATGAGATCCGCCTTTTCAATGATGGTATCACAATGGGAAGCATCAGCCTCATATTTTAGGATAGTAGATTCGCCTGGCATCCATTTCAGAAAATCAGGATAGTCATTAGGAGCAATAACCAAGACTTGATGTTGATAGGTTTTTAAGTAATGGTATAAACCTAATGTAGACCCTATAGCGTCACCATCGGGATTTTTATGCGGAATAATTACAATGTTTTTAGGGCTACTTAAAAGCGATTTGATGTTTTGGATGTCATTTCTATTCATAGAAGGCGAAGATACAATTTTTTAATATGCGTTTCTATTGTTTTTGTTTCTAAATACCTTACTTTTGCACCCAAATTAAAATAAACAAATGGCAACAAATAGAACATTTACAATGCTTAAGCCAGATTCTGTTGAAA
>JAAEZI010000021.1 GCA_018222915.1 Algicola sp.
GTGTTGCTTAGGTGTAACACCTTTTTTTGTACCTATATGTTACCTATTTTTGAACACTTAAAATAACAAAAATGCCAAAGAACGAAAAGTTAAAATCCATCCTTATCATTGGCTCAGGTCCAATAATCATTGGTCAAGCCTGTGAGTTTGATTACTCCGGAACACAAGCGTTAAGATCCTTGAGAGAAGACGGAATCGAAACCATATTAATAAACTCTAATCCTGCTACGATCATGACAGATCCTACCATGGCAGATCACGTTTATTTATTACCATTGACGACAAAGTCTATCATTAAAATATTAAAGGAACACCCTCAAATTGATGCTGTGTTACCTACAATGGGTGGACAAACGGCTTTGAATTTATGCATTGAAGCAGATGAAAAAGGCATATGGGAAGATTTCAACGTAGAAATTATTGGTGTGGATATTGATGCCATTAATATCACTGAAGACCGAGAGAAGTTTAGAGAATTGATGCTTAAGATTGGCATCGGAATGGCGCCTCAAGCAACGGCTACATCTTTTTTGAAAGGAAAAGAAATTGCCCAAGAATTTGGATTTCCCTTATGTATAAGGGCGTCTTTTACTCTAGGTGGTGCCGGAGCCTCCATTGTATATAATGAGAAGGAGTTTGATGAGTCATTGACTAGAGGATTAGAAATTTCACCTATCCATGAAGTCATGATTGACAAAGCTTTGATAGGTTGGAAGGAATATGAATTAGAGCTTTTACGTGATAAAAATGATAATGTCGTCATTATCTGTACTATAGAGAATATGGATCCTATGGGTATCCATACAGGAGATTCCATTACGGTTGCTCCGGCAATGACCTTATCTGATAAGACCTTCCAAAAAATGCGTGACATGGCCATTCATATGATGCGCAGTATCGGTGATTTTGCAGGTGGATGTAACGTGCAATTTGCTGTGAGTCCGGACGATAATGAAGATATTATTGCGATTGAAATTAATCCAAGAGTATCCCGATCTTCTGCTTTGGCAAGTAAAGCTACAGGATATCCTATTGCAAAAGTAGCTGCCAAACTGGCTACGGGTTACAACCTCGATGAACTAAGCAATCAAATTACAGGATCCACATCAGCATTATTTGAACCGACATTAGATTATGTGGTTGTTAAAATACCTAGATGGAATTTTGATAAATTCGAAGGATCTGATAGAACATTGGGTCTACAAATGAAAGCTGTTGGTGAGGTTATGGCTATCGGACGTTCGTTCCAAGAAGCCTTGCACAAAGCAACTCAGTCTTTAGAAATCAAACGTAACGGTCTTGGTGCTGATGGTAAGGGGTATACGAATTATCAGCAAATTATCGAGAAATTAACCTATGCTAGTTGGGATCGTGTATTCGCAATTTATGATGCTATCCAAATCGGTATTCCGTTGAGTAGAATTCATGAAATTACGAAAATAGATATGTGGTTCTTAAAGCAATATGAAGAATTACATGAACTAGAAAAGCAGATTTCAACATTTACTATTGATACGATAGAACGCGACTTATTACTTGAAGCAAAGCAGAAAGGATATGGAGATCGCCAAATCGCACATATGCTTAAATGTTTAGAAAGCCAAGTGTATAATAAACGCGATGAGTTAAATATCAATAGAGTTTACAAGTTAGTAGATACCTGTGCAGCCGAGTTTAAAGCACAAACACCGTATTACTATTCAACTTTTGAAAACGAAGTAGAAACGTCAGATGGTGCTATCTATCCAGCTAATGAAAGTGAAGTCACTGATAAAAAGAAAATCATAGTACTTGGGTCTGGACCAAACCGTATTGGTCAAGGAATTGAATTTGATTATTGCTGCGTTCATGGCGTCTTAGCAGCTTCTGAATGTGGTTATGAAACCATCATGATTAATTGTAATCCTGAAACGGTCTCTACCGATTTTGATATTGCCGATAAGCTGTATTTCGAGCCCGTGTTTTGGGAACATATTTATGACATCATCCGTCATGAAAAACCGGAAGGTGTAATTGTACAGTTAGGTGGTCAAACGGCATTAAAACTAGCAGAGAAATTAGATCGCTATGGTATTAAAATTTTAGGAACCACTTACCAATCCTTAGATTTAGCTGAAGATCGTGGAAGTTTTTCTAATATCTTAAAAGATAATCATATTCCTTATCCAGAATTTGATGTTGCTGAAACAGCTGATGAAGCCCTCGCAGTAGCAGATAAACTTGATTTTCCTATCTTGGTAAGACCATCGTATGTACTGGGCGGACAAGGAATGAAAATTGTGATTAATAAACAGGAATTGGAAGAGCATGTCGTCGATTTATTACGTAAAATTCCAAACAACAAATTGTTATTGGATCACTATTTAGATGGTGCCATTGAAGCAGAAGCTGATGCGATATGTGATGGTGAAAATGTTTACATTATCGGAATTATGGAGCACATCGAGCCATGTGGTATTCATTCTGGTGATAGTAATGCCACATTGCCTCCTTTTAATTTAGGGGAGTTTGTGATGCAGCAAATTAAAGATCATACAAAAAATATTGCACTGGCTTTAAAAACCGTTGGACTTATTAATATTCAATTCGCCATCAAAGATGATAAAGTATATATCATTGAGGCAAATCCGCGAGCATCACGAACAGTACCATTTATCGCGAAAGCTTATGGTGAACCATATGTCAACTATGCGACGAAAGTGATGCTGGGTGAAAAGAAGGTAACAGATTTTGATTTTAAACCACATTTAAAAGGATATGCTATCAAACAGCCTGTTTTCTCATTTAATAAATTCCCTAATGTCAATAAGAAGTTAGGGCCAGAAATGAAGAGTACAGGTGAAAGTATCTTGTTTATTGATAGTTTAAAAGATGACGATTTTTACAATCTTTACTCACGACGTAAAATGTATTTGAGTAAATAAGTTTAAAAGTCTGCCGCTATTATGACGCTCAAAGCATGGAAGCTTATAAAGGTATACGCCTGAAATTTTCGTTAAACTGTAGACTTCAATTGTCACTAAATGATTAATTTAGCTAAAAATTTTATGTCAGAATTAAAATGGAATCATTATTGATATCTTTTTTGATAGAGAATTTTAATAATGAATTGTAAGCTATGAAAACAAAACTACTTTTTTTATCATTCATATTAGTCTCATTCGTTATGACTGCTCAAGTGGTAGCCAATCAGGTTGATGATTTTGAGGATGGTACCGTACAGGGTTGGATTATCAATGGCAGTGGGTTTGCTTCAAATCCGCCTTTACCTTTTAACGTCGCTACCGATGGTCCTTCAGGTGTTGATGATAACTTTTTGAGATACGAAACTACGGGTTCTCCAGGAGGAGCTGGAAGTAAAATGATTATCATTAATCAAGCAGGCAACTGGACTGGTAACTATACAGGTCAAGGAGTTGTTGCGATAAAAATGGACGTTAGAGCGACCGACAATGATTTGCATGTGCGTGTAGCATTTGATGGTGCTGGTGGTATTTTTTGTACAACGGATGCTGTAGTAGTCCCTGCAGGTTCTGGTTGGCAATCAGTAACTATTCCAATTTCTCCTGCTGGGTTTACAGCTTTCGGAGGTTCAGATATAAACGCAACCTTAGCTGATGTAACCATTATGAGAATTCTGAGTAGAACAACACCAGGATGGATTGGTGACGCTATTGATGCAACGATGGATCTTGATAATATCACAGCGTCAACTACTTTAGGAACGACGGAAGTTAATCAAATAGGTTTTGAAATTTCACCAAATCCTGCGTCGTCTAAACTCAATATCAAACTACCGCAGTCATCTACGGATGCAACTGTGGCCATATACGATGTTTTAGGGAAAAGAGTCTATTCAAAATCATTAAATACCATGGTTTCTTCAATTGACGTCTCAAAATGGAATTCAGGAGTATATCTTGTAAGAATTTCAAGTAATAACGGTACAATTTCTAAACGATTTGTGAAGCAATAAAACATTTCTTTTAAAACATGAGTATGCCCATCAACGCTATTGTTGGGCATATTTTTATGTTAATAATTGAGAACTAATTGAAAAAAATCACTAAATTGTAAGAGCATTTAAGATTTTTAAAGCAAATTCTATGAAAAAAAATTACCTACGAATAAGTCTTTTAATGTTATTCATTTTTGGAATAACGACTGCTTTTTTCAACGCTCAAGTCAGGATTGTTGAAGTAGATCCTGCTACTGAAAGAGCGACAATTAAAAATTTTGGTGCTTCGATGCTAGATATTTCTACTTACCGATTGTGCTCTAAAATAAAATATGGAACGTTAAGCAATATGACGGTAGTAAGTGGTTCATTGCAATTGATGCCCAATGCTGAAGTCTCTGTCACTGTAGCTTTATCGGGTGGTAATGCATTAGATGCTCAAGCCGATCTAGGTTTGTATTTACCTACTGGAAGTTTCGGTACAGCTGCAAATATGATTGATTTTACGCAATGGGGAAGTGGTGGCAACGGACGAGAAAACCTAGCAGTTCAAAATGGTTTTTGGACCGCAGGAACCTTTATCAATGTGAGTCCTCCTTATGAGTTTACTGGAACAGTTACCGATTACGGTGTTGCGTTTTGGGATACACTTTTAGGTGTAGAAGATATTAATGATAATACAAAGTTTTCAATTTCTCCTAATCCAGCTACACTCAATTTAAATATCTCAATTCCTAGTAATATTGAAGACGCTACATTACGTGTATTTGACTTATTAGGCAAAAAAGTATTGGAAACGACTTTGAGTAATTTGTCATCGATATCCATAGATGTCAGTGACTGGAATACTGGAATTTATATTGTGAGAGTTGCTAATAATGATATCTCTCAAACCAAGCGTTTTATTAAACAATAAATATTATTCACTTACAATTATAATTGAAGCCACCGAATTATTGGTGGCTTCTACTTTTTGTGCAAGTCGAAAGTAAATGAAATCGTGATGGTTTCTGCAATTTTATTACGAACTATTTTTGGGATAGCAATATCGAAATCGGATGCCTCAACCTTAAAGGTGCCATTCATAGTCATATGCTCATTAGTTGTTACTAAATTGACTGCTATTGTATCCATATCTTTAGTTTTGCCATGGAAGTTGAGTGTTCCTTTCAACTGATACTCATTGGATAAGTTATGGCTATCAAATGCTATGAACTTACCTTTAAAGCTTGCCTTCGGATACTTGTCAGATTCTGCATAATTTTCATTAAAATGTTCTTCCATAAGCGCATTTTTAAATCGGAAAGCTGTCGTTAAAGCTAATGCGGCAAATTCTCCGTTTTCTGTATTTAAAATGGCACTTACAGACTTGTTTTTTGCGGCGACTTCTTCGAAGGAAGGTACTGAAGCTTCAAACGTTATTATACCAGTTCTGGTAATGTATTTATCTTGTGAAAAGCTAGATAAACTGCAGCATACTAAAATGTAAATAAAATACTTCATCGTTTAATTATTTAAAAGTCCATCCATTTCCCATTGTACTACAAGGTCAATCAAGTTTTGAGGAAGCCGAGGACCTCCAAAAGGCATTAAAAAGCTTTGATCTTCAGAAGATATTCTTTCAATCAGTCCTCTTGTTTCTATGGCATTTTTTACATCCTCATAGGCCGTAAGTGCCATGGGTGCACCATTTACAGGAGGATCGTTATGACAGGAAATACAATTATTGTCAATAATGGGTTTGACATGTGCCTCATAAGTAATGCTAGTTGGTAATGGTGTTGCATCTATGAGGTCATCTTCACTTGCATTTGTGCAGGCTTGTCCAATCATTCCTATAATTATAAGTACTAAAATGTTTTTCATGTTCATTATTTTTAAAATCGCCTACTGAGATTAAAACCAAAGTAAATATTCCCATCAGTCCAATCACCAGTGGCTTGTCCTAAAAATCCATTGGTATTCATGGCTTGTGCGTTGGTAAAATGCATTTGAAAGACATGTCCACCCGTTTCAAAGTCAATGCCTATAGATAATGGGTTTTTAAACGGCGAATCATTTGCTCGATTAAGGTGCCAGCCATAATCCATATTGAGGGACCACCGCTTTCCTAATTTATATCGGCTTCCAATTCCCAATGCAAATTGCGAATTATCTTGATGCTTTTGCTGTACATAGTTGTCATGGAAAAACGTCGGTACTATTTCTAAAGAGAACAGTGAATTAACTTTTCTAGAAATGATGACTTGTGCTGTGTAACCTAAGCGATGTTTGAATTCTAGTTTAGGTAGGTTATTCCTATCCAATGCCGTATTAACTAAGATGGCATTAAATCCTACGATAGTCACAGGTGAACCATGAGGACGTTGTCTTAATAATCTATATTTTATTGAGGACTCATATATTTTCTGATAGGAGCTTCTTGAAATCCCTATGTTTAAACCGTCTGAAATACCAAATACAAAGTTCAATCGAGTCACCGCATCATCTAGTCCGAAAAAACTATCGAAACCATTTTCTATACTTCCAAACCGATGAGACACGATAAATGTCAATTCTTTTTTGGCAACAAGTTTTGTGGATTCAAAATTAACAATCTTTAACCCCTTAAATGCCGCAGTTGTGAATGAATTGTCTAAGGTGTCAGAATCAATCTCATCCAACAACTCGTTTTGAGATAAGACGAGAAATGGAAACAAGAGAATTATGAATCGTAGTTTCATGATGGATATATGTATTTAAAAAAAGCCAAGCACAGTAATTGCTTGGCTATGGTCTATTTTTTTACAAAACGCTTTAAGGTCGTCGTATTGCCTACAGAAACTTTGATGATGTATATACCACTGTGCCAATTGGAAACATCTAATTGATTCAGCGACTCTTCAATATCAACTTTTGTGAGAACAACCTTTCCTAAAACATCAAAGACTTCAAGACTTGAATTGCTAGCACCAATTTTAATATTCAAAATATCATCTGTCGGAGTAGGATAAACATTGAAGCTTGATGGGTTGTCAAGATCATCGACACTGAGATTGTCTTCAACTGTTATGGTACCAGACATACTACCAGCACCATGAACTCCACAGAAGTAGTCATTGTCACCCACAACTGTGAAAGTGTACGAATAAGTAGAACCAGTTGGGCCTAAAAAGCCACTATTAAAGGTTTCTACACTGCTTCCTGAAACATTCTCCACGGTATGGTTAGGACTCGTCCAAGTCCACATAACAGTATCTCCTACATCAATAGTCAAGTCGACACTGGATCCCATACCAGCGAACCAGTCTAAGTTATGTGTTGTTTGAGCATTAAGAGTTGTCATTCCGATAAGGAACATCAGGGTCATGAGTAATTTTGTTTTCATTTTGTTTGGTTTTGATTAATAATAAGGCATTGATCTAATTTGATATCTCCTAGTAAATCATCGTAGCCTATAAAACGACCTTTTACTGTGATGGAATCTTTCATATATAATTGTTTGATTGACGTACTAAACTGACAAAAAATGCTATTGTTCAGGATGATAACACTGGAATCTATTTTTGAAATATTACCCATAATTTGAACCGTATTATTTAAATATTTTTTTTCTGAAACTTCAGGGTTTACATCAAATTCAGACATGAAACTATCGGCTTCTAACATATACATTGCTGCTTCTTGTTCAATGTTTCTATGGTCTTGATAAACGTAGTTATAGCCAAAGACTACAACAATTATCAATACAAAGAATACAATCCATTTCTTGTTCATTTCTATTTTTTTTGAGCAGGTTTATTTAGAGCACTCCAACTGCTTCAGGCATTTGCTGAAGCAGTTTTCAGCTCGCTATCAAATAACTTTGGGGCAATAAAGGTGTTTATTTGACGAATGGAAACTTTTCTTTTTCATAGCAATTTTTCCAATTTTTTCTAGTTGCATGTATCGTTTTTGTAACGAAGACGGTCACTTTCACCGACACGTAAATCCACTTTTGTTTCAGAACTACTATCATCAATTTCCTGTAAAACCCAATTGTTATTGCATAATGGCAAGCTTGGAATTTCAACGACTATGGTGATGTTGTTGGCTAAACCTGTGGCGTTCCAAGTTCCATAAACCGTCGTGGACTCCCAATAAACAGACAGGGTGCCGTTTTCAAAGAAATTGAAAAGATAACCAACATAAGCATCGTCATAATCAACATCATTACGTTCAAGCTTATCCACATACCAATCGGAGCAATTGGTTAAAATATCTTGCAACAGTAGAGGCGTACAATCGTCACAGTCGTCGTCGTTATAATCATAATCATCGTCCTCGTCGCAAACATCTATATTTTGTTCAATGATTGTCTCGAGTTCAAAAAAGTCTGATATACTAAATATAGAACCATCCGCAATGAAAACGTCTATAGGGAAATTAAGACTAATGAGATCATCACTTTCTATTTGCTCCAAGAATAGATAAAGTTCATAATCGGTCGTGAATGTTTCAGTATACAGTATTTCACTGTTAGTGTTAAATGCTACTGCAGTCATCGGATAGACAAAATCTAGGCATTCAATATCAGCGTCAAACTCATTTTCGCCATTACAATTGTTAGAATAATTGTTAAGTTCAGAATAATTAGCAATAGTAATCTCTGAAAAGTCATTCAATACAATGATGATAGGGAATAGAATTTCCAAACTATCATAATCATCATCAAATGCGTCAAAAATGGATTCAATTACTAAATAATCTTCCTCTGTGTTCACAGTAACTTCGATATCATTCGCAATAACTGTTACAGGAAGGGAAATATTAAAACAATTGGAATTATCAATGATGTTATCGTTGGATCCGTCATTCATCGTAGTTCGCTGCATCAATTGCGCAATATTAGAATTCGCTTCCAAGGTATCTTCTGGAGCCGTCTGTATAGACTCCATTTCTTCTTTTCTGCAGGCCGTAGATAGAACTAAGAGCAAAACGCTAAAAAGAATATATTTTGTTATGGGTGTTTTCATGATGAAAGCGCTTTTGATTTGGTAGTGCTTTATAATTAAACAACTAGCTTTTAAAAACTCCTGAAATTTTCATTAAAAAAATTCATGTCTAAGTTGAGATGCTTGATGGCTGTTGTTGTTTTTACTAGAATTTTATAACGATTCATGGCTAACTTATAGCGACATTGATAGATTTTATTACGTGGATATTGTCGTATTAATCTTTCAAGGGTTTTTAATTTCTCTTCATATAAAATAATCTCTTGCTCTTTGATAATCGCAATCGTATGAACAAGGGTTCTGGTATGTACTTCTTTATAGGTCATTATAAGAAAAATTGATAGTGTACTGCGTCGTTTTAGATAACTTATAACGAGGACTTTTTGGACTGTTTATCAAGTCCTTTTTTTATCGGAACATTTGTATATAAATAGAACACTTCATTATTCAAAACTCCCGAAATTTGAACGAATTAATTTGAAAGCATCAATATTTGTCTAACTTTAAAGCAGAAAACGCCGAAATTTTGTCAAAAGAATTAAACGAAAATATTTGTAAGGACCAGATTTTTGAGCACGTTTACAATAGGTATTCCAAAGATTTAAATGATTTTCTTTATTATAAATATGGAGCACAATTAGATCCGAGCGATAAGGTGCAAGATGCGTTTATGAAGCTATGGGACAATTGTAAGAAAGTCAGCCTAGGTAAAGCTAAATCTTTCCTCTTTACTGTGGCCAATAACATGATGCTGAATGATATTAAACATCAAAAAGTTGTTCTTAAGCATCAAAAGACCCTGCCTAGTCAACATTCTTATGAAACACCAGAATTTATTTTAGAAAAAGACCAGTTTTCTCAGCGATATCAAAAAGTTCTAGAAAGTTTAACCGAAGAACAGCGTGTCGCTTTTCTTATGAGTAAAGTTGAAGGTAAGAAACACAAGGAAATTGCCGAACTATTAAATGTGACACAAAAGGTGGTTGAGTATCGAATTTATTCAGCATTCAATATTTTAAAACAGGAATTGGAAGGTTTTAAAATAAAATAGTCAGGAGAATTAATAATGAGATTGTTATATACTAAAGTTAAATTGCCTAATCGATGAAACAAGACGATTTACTGAATAAATGGCTCAATGGATCCCTTTCTGCGGATGAAAAACGAGCATTTGACGAAAGAAATGATGCTGAATTCAATCAATATCTTATGGCATATGCCAAACATTTTAGGGCCTCCCATTTTACAAAAGTAGATGATTTTAAGCGTTTTAAGGTACAGTACAAATCACGACAGTCATCGGCGTCGTCTATACATTGGAAGCGATCTCTATTAAAGATTGCGAGTATGGTGGTATTGGCATTAGGTGTGTATTTTACGATATTTTATCAAAATGAAACCTCGTTCGAAACTCAGATTAGTGAGAAAACGATACTTGAACTTCCAGATAAGACAAGTGTGCAACTAAATGCGTTGTCTACGTTATCTTATAATTCTAAAGATTGGAAGACTCAAAGATCGGTGTTTTTGGATGGAGAAGCCTTTTTTATAGTATCAAAGGGAAGTACCTTTGATGTCAATACAGTTCAAGGTAAGGTTACGGTGGTTGGGACACAATTTAATGTCAAACAACGTACAGATTATTTTGAAGTCACATGTTTTGAAGGTATCGTAAAAGTAGCTTCTGATACCATCAATAGAACCTTGCTTGCTGGTGATACATATCGTATTTTAAATGGTGAGTTTTCTGATGGAAAGACAACTGAATTGGAACCTCGTTGGTCAAAAGACATGAGCTATTTTGAACAAGTCCCATTTAAGGAAGTACTCTCAGAATTGGAACGGCAATACCATATTGAAGTGACGCTAAAGAGTGGTGACAAAGATCGCCTGTTCACAGGAGGGTTTAGCCATAACCATTTAGAAAAGGCCTTAATGGCAATTACACAGCCTATGAATTTGACCTATGAATTGACATCTTCTAAACTGGTGATTATTCATGGGAACGAGGATTAAGTTCTGCATATTATGTATCATTTGCACGTTTTGTTTTTCGACAAAAAGTTTGGCACAACATGAGCCTAGAGCGCGCATATCATTAAGCCAATTGATTGTTAAAATTCAAAACCAGTTTAATGTCAAATTCAATTACGCTGAAGAAACAATCGCTAATAGCCATGTCGATCAACCAAATGAAAATTGGTCATTACAACGTACTTTAAAGTTTCTGGAAGAACAGACCCACTTGTCCTTTACTTCTATGGATGATGGGCTCATCTTAATCAATCCGAAAGTGCCCCAGATATTGTGTGGCTATGTTATTGATAAAAATACAGAACAGCCTTTAGTGTTCGCAACTGTACAGTCACCATCGAAAAACACGGTTACCGATGAGAATGGTTATTTTGAATTGGAGGTTTTAAGCATTTCGCATTCCATCTCCATAAATCATTTAGGTTATGGAACAATATTGATGCCGTATAAAGTGCTTAATTTTAATCATTGTGAAACTATCGGAATGATTCCAGACCTTGAGCATTTGTCAGAAATTATAATATCAGATTATATGACTTCAGGAATCAACAAATTAACTAATGGTTCTTTTCAAATCGATTTTGAGAAATTCGACATTCTTCCTGGAATGGTCGATACCGATGTTTTACAGGCTGTACAAGCATTTCCTGGTATTCAGAGTAGTAATGAAACTGTTTCCAATATCAATATACGTGGCGGTACTCATGATCAAAATTTAATCACTTGGGATGGTATAAAGATGTATCAATCAGGTCATTTTTTCGGTTTAATTTCCATGTTTAATCCACAAATCACCCAAAAGGTGAGCCTTCTAAAAAATGGTACAGATGTCACGCTCACGGATGGCGTTTCTGGGACCATTTCAATGAAATCTAATCCTGATGTAACAACTGAGTTCAATGGTAGTCTTGGTGTCAATTTTATTGACGCTAATGGTTTTGTGGATGTACCTTTGAATGAGAGATCTTCTCTTCAGATAGCAGCAAGAAAATCTATTAGTGATTTTATAGAAACACCAACTTACACCAATTTTTTTAATCGTATTTCTCAAAATACAGAAGTGCAAAACAATTCGGAAAATAATGTGAATTCAGACCAACAATTTGATTTTTATGATACCTCTTTACGATGGCTTTATAAGGTGACTGAGCGCGATTTATTACAGGTTAATTTTTTATATGCTAGCAATGAGCTTCGTTTTAATGAGAATTCGGTTATAAATAACGAAGAACGTTCTAAAGAGAGTAGTCTAAAACAACAAAGTTTTGCAGGCGGTATCAAGTATCAAAGGTTGTGGAGTGATGTTTGGCGTTCCTCTCTTGAGATTTATGAAACCGACTATAAATTAAGCGCTATTAATGCTAATATTGAGGATAATCAAAGGTTTCTACAAGAAAATATTGTTTCAGAAACGAGCGCAAGACTAGAGCTAAATTATAAAATGAGTCCATCTTTAGAATTACTTAGTGGTTATCACTTCGTTGAGACACAAGTCACAAATTTGGATGATGTTGATAATCCACTATTCCGACTTTTAATTTCTGAAGTGGTAAGAACACATGGTGTTTTTTCACAACTGAATTATAATTCTTCTGATAGTAAAACTTTTTTTAATCTTGGTAGTCGCTATAATTACATTGATAAGTACCATAAACATATTTTAGAACCAAGACTGTCATTTTCTCAAAGATTCCTTAATTATTTTTCTTTAGAAATCTTAGGAGAATTTAAACATCAAAATACTTCACAAGTTATAAATTTTCAGAATGATTTTCTGGGAATTGAAAAACGACGCTGGCAATTATCCAACGACCAAGATATTCCTGTGATTCAAAGTAAACAGTTGTCTATAGGCTTGAATTGCAATGTCAATGGATGGTTATTTAGTACCGAAGGGTATCTTAAAACGGTCAATGGGATTACCACGCAAAGTCAAGGTTTTCAAAATCAATATGAGTTTACACAAACCCAAGGACGTTATGATGCTTTTGGCATGGATGTCATTATTAGAAAAAAAACGGGACAATTAAATACTTGGTTGAGTTATGGTTTTATGAAGAATAACTATACCTTTAATACATTACCCGAACCTACTTTTTCAAGTAACTTTGATATCACTCATAGTTTAACTTTAGGAGCGACCTATACCACACGATATCTTAAACTTTCATCAGGTTTCAACTGGCATTCAGGAAAACCAATCACAACTCCAAATAGTAGCCAGCCAATTGTTGACAATCAGGTGAATTTTAATGCGACGAATGCCAATACTTTGAACGACTATTTACGATGGGATATGTCTGCACTTTATAGATTAAAAATAGATAAGACAGTTCGTGCCGATTTAGGACTTTCGATATGGAATATTCTTGATCAAACCAATCAAATCAATAGATTTTACAGAATTAATGATGGCGTTATTAATGAATCTCAGCAGAACTCGTTGAGATTGACTACCAATTTATTACTGTGTATTTACTTCTAATGATTCTCTGGAAGCTCCACTTTTACCCGATAGGGTTTTAAATCGTCCAGGTAATCCATATGCGTAAAATCTGCGCGATCAAATTCTTGCTGTCTTGAGCGCTTTGTTTCACTGCGCTTGATAGATTTTAAAAATCGCTTGACCTCAGTGTTGTCATTGACAATTAAGCCAGGAACTTCGACACTATTCCCAGATTCATCCTTGGCAACCATCGTAAAGTATGACGAATTACAGTGCTTTACTTTACCTGTTCTAATATTTTCAGACTCAACGCGAATACCAACGACCATAGACGTTCGACCCACAAAATTGATGGAGGCTTTCATGGTTACCAATTCTCCAATCTCAATTGGATTTAAAAAATCAACCGTGTCTACAGAAGCTGTCACGCAATAGGTTTCTGAATGTTTAGAGGCACAAGCAAATGCAATTTGATCCATGAGGTTTAAAATGTAACCACCATGAATCTTACCGCCAAAATTGGAGTGTGAAGGTTGCATTAATTCGGAAATACTAATCCGTGTAGCGTCAACAGTTTTATAAGTCATTTTTGAAATTATTGATGGTCCTTCGCTCGTTTAACAATCGCTTCAGGAAGTGATTTTTTGGCCTTGGCACCCATTTTTTTCAGTTTCTCAACGGTGGTGATGAGGTTGCCTCGACCGTCTACGAGTTTATTCATGGCTGATGAATAATCCTTTTTAGCATCATCGATCTTTTTACCTACACCAGTAAGGTCTTTGACCAATCCTTCAAATTTATCGTATAAGGCGCCAGCTTGTCTGGCAATTTCAATGGCATTGCGTTGCTGTTTTTCGTTATTCCACATGGTGTCTATGGTACGTAAAGTTGCCAATAACGTCGCAGGTGTCACAATGACAATGTTTTGTTCGAAGGCCTTATTATACAGCGAATTATCTTCGTTAATAGCCACAGCAAAAGCAGGTTCAATAGGAATGAATAACAAGACAAAATCTGGTGATTCAATATCGTACAAATCTTGATAATTTTTTTCCGAAAGTTGATCCACATGCTTTTTGATCGAATTGATATGAGCTTTTAAAAATATGGCTCGGTCGGCATCGTCTGCATTCACGTAGCGCTCATAATCGGTGAGTGATACTTTACTGTCAATGATCATTTTTTTACTGTCAGGTAAGTGCAGTACTACATCTGGTAAGACTCGTGTGCCATCTGGAAGCGTAAAACTTTGTTGTACATAATATTCACGATCTTTTTCCAATCCAGACTTTTCTAAAACACGCTCTAATACCAATTCGCCCCAATTGCCCTGCATTTTACTGTCTCCTTTTAAGGCTTTTGTTAAATTGGTAGCTTCCTTAGTCATTTGTTGATTGAGATCTTTCAACCCAAGTAGCTGCTCTTTCAGTGCCGAATGCATGCTAATACTTTCCTTTTGTGTGTCTTCAACTTTTTTCTCAAATACTTGAATCTTCTCTTGTAGTGGATTCAGTATGTTTTTAATATTTTCTTTATTCTGAAGGGTGAATTTCTCAGATTTTTCATCGAGAATTTTATTGGCCAATAATTCAAAGTCCTTGCGCAATTGTTCTTGACGCTCTTCTAATTCTTGATCGCGCTTTAGGTTTTGCTGCTGAAGGTTGTCGTATTCTGTATTGCGTCTTGTGAGTTCTGTATTCAGAAATTCTTTTTCTTGTCTTATAGTGTCACGTTCTGATTCTAAACGAGAAAGCTGTTTTTTGAGCTCATCGATGGTCGTAGTCATTTGATGTTGACGTTCTTCTAGAGTACTTTGTTCACTTTTACTTTTCAGCTTAATAAAGAGCATACCAATATAGGCTCCCAAACCACCAGATATTAAGATGGCTAAAATAAGAATGAGGTTGTCGTTCATGTATACTATTGAAATTTAACCAAAGATAATGGAAAAGGTTGTAAGATCGAAAACAGGCATTGAAAACTACCGACTTATTTTTTTACCCGAAAACTTCCCGTTTTATCATCAAATCCAATTAAGTCTTTAGGGAATAGTGTTTCAAAAACGCCTTGTTCAATAAGATGACATGGCGTGTCGGAAATCACGCCTGTTTTAGTCATAACAACCATTCGATCACAAAGCTGAATGGCCAAATCAATTTCGTGTGAGGAAAATAAGATGGTTTTACCCGTATCTTGCGCTAATCGTTGTAGTAGTTTTAAAATATAGGCTTTATGATACATGTCAAGATGCGTTGTGGGTTCATCCAAAATGATTAAATCGGTATCTTGTGCCAACGCACGCGCAATCAAAACTTTTTGAAACTGACCGTCACTTAATTCATAGCATTTTCGATGTTTCAAATCGGTGATGTTGGTCTGTTCCATGGCGCTTTCAATAGTAACGGTATCCGTTTCTGTTAAGTTGCCAACCCAATTCGTGTAAGGCTGTCTTCCTAAGGCAATCAATTCAAAAACAGACAGGTTTTTGGACATCAGTTGTTCCGTTAAAACCAAACTCATGGTTTTAGCCAGCGAGATAGGTGTATAGGTGTTCAATAATTTCCCATTGATGGAAATATCACCACTCAATGCAGGCTGAATACTAGCTAATGTTCGAAGCATCGTTGATTTACCAATTCCATTGGCACCTACAAGTCCAATAAGTTCACCTTCCTTCAGCTGAATATTAATCTGTTCGGCAACCACCTTGTTAGTCTTATTGGATGGGTAGCCAATACAAAGATTTTTAGTCTCTAGGATGCTATGTGTGTGCTTGTCTACCATGATGTTAAAATATCATTTTTCGTTGTCTCACCAGTAACCAAACCACAACTGGAGCTCCTATTAGCGATGTTATAGCATTGATGGGTAGCGTGTAATCACTTGTCGGTAATTGGGCGATACTATCGCAAACGAGCATGACGATAGCACCAAACAAAAACACTGCTGGCAATAAAATTTTGTGATCAGAGGTGTTAAAAAATTGCCGTGTCATATGCGGAATAGCTAAACCAATGAAAGCTATCGGTCCGGCAAAGGCTGTTATAGTTCCTGCCAATAAACTAGTTGCTAAGATGATTATTAAACGGCTTTGTTTTATATTCAATCCTAAACTTTTTGCATAATTTTCACCCAATAGAAAGGAATTTAAGGCTTTTATAGATCGAATGGATAAAAAGAGTCCTAAAAGATAAATACATAAGAAAATAAAGAGCTCTTGCCATGACAAATTACCCAAACTTCCAAATCCCCAAAAAATATATTGTTGTAATTGTTCGGCAGAACTGAAATAGGAAAGCACACTCACGACAGCTGCCGTGATACTCCCAAACATCAATCCAATGATTAATATAGCCATAGTATCTCTAACTTTAGATGATACCACCAATACAGCTAACAGTACCAGAAAACTACCTAAGCTTGCTGCAATGACGATACTCCATTTAGAGGCTAAAAAAGCGGCAAAAACACCACCGAACAAACCGGAACCCAAAATAATTAGTGCCACACCTAAACTAGCTCCAGAACTAATGCCAAGCACAAAGGGTCCAGCTAAAGGATTTCTAAAAAGTGTTTGCATGATGAGACCAGCAATGCCTAATCCTGAACCCACTAAAACAGCAGTAATAGCTTTTGGTAGGCGATAGTCTTGAACAATGTATTGCCATGAACTATTTTCTGAATGTCCAAAAATACTCTCTACCACTTCAGTAAAAGGAATTTGAACAGATCCCAAACTGATATTCATTAAAAAGCATATCAGTGTGATAAAAATGAGGGTTAGAAAAGTATATGTGTATTTTGTTTTCAATTATTATAGAGGTTTGAAAAACGTCGTGTCATAGTTTATTAGCAATTGCGGATGGCAAATTTTAATCATATCTTTTAATACGAGATCAGGCCTAGCTGTCCCTAACTCGTAATAAGTCACACCACCTGTTGCGCCAGTCGTGTTAGAAAATGTAAAGATATTCTTATTCCGAAAGGCATCAAACTTAGTGTAATGCTCATTAGATGCTTCCAAGGCCTGGTAACTGCCATAATAAGAAGGACTCAACCATATTTGGGCATCTTTAGCTTTTTCATAAACAGCTTCAAAGCTAAGTGCTAAGCTACCTGCTTCTTCAGTAGCGTGCCATAAATAGTTGGTATTCGCGTCTTTTAAAAATTGCGCTTCCGGACTCGTACCGCTCGGTAAATACCAAATATCCTTATACATCGCTCCACAAAGTACTGTTGGTTTATTGGTGGCTTTCGCGGCTATGGCTTTGGCATTTAAATAATCGGTTTCTATCCGTTGGAATATAGAGTCAGCTTGTTTTTCTTTGTTGTACAATGCCCCAAAGAATTTAAGCCATTCTGCTTTTGCTAATGGCGATGCTTCAACCCAATCACCATTGTAAATCACTGGAATTCCTGTTTTCTCTATCGTTGCCATGCTTTTATTCGTACCATCTACGCCAAAAGCAACGACCAGTTCTGGTTGTAATTCCAATAGAACTTCTGTATTGATTCCTTCGTTTTTCCCTAATTCTCGAATGGCTTTGTTATCGATTCTAACTCTCGTTTTTTCTGATGACACATAATCTGTACCTGGAAAACCAACTAAGGTGTGTTCAACATCCAAAAGCTCTAAGGCCGGAATATGTGTCGTGGAAGTCACTACAATTCGTTCTACTGGAACTGTGATAATACCGTCATACGCATCTTTATTAAAGGTACTTTTTACAGCCTCTTCTTGGGTCAGTAATAAATACTTATAACTTTTATCGGATTTTGGCCAAGGATTCGTAATGCTAAGAATTTTACCGATAGATTGTTGCTCTACATTGAATCCTGTAGCGTAGGAATTGTTGTTTTGAGCAGCAAGCTCGGTCAGGTCTTTGTTTTCTGATTTATCACCTTTACAATAGGTGAATACAAAGAAGGGTAAAAAAAGGATGAAAAAGTAGTTCCTATGTAACATTTGTAACGCCTTGAAAGTTGTCAAGTCTTTAAATTTGATTAAAAATTTATGCGGATGCATCATAGTTCAAATGTAATAATATATATAGCAGGAGGCCTTATTTTGGGGCATTTTTTGATCGGATTTGTTTATTTGGTTTATAAATTAAGAAAGAAAAAATAAGTTTTTTAAGTGTCTGTTTAAAAAAGCATCTATTTTTGCAATGAATTTAGGTTCTACTAGGCGTAACCTTGTAGATTAAAAGGGAATCTGGTGCAAATCCAGAACTGTTCCCGCAACTGTAAGCTATTCAGCTTGTTATTACCTTCAATGTCACTGGAAATATAACTCCGGGAAGACCAATAGCAAGACGCAAGTCAGGAGACCTGCCAAATTCAAACATAGAAGTCAAACTTTCGGGATAAAAGTTTTGGTGTGATTAGTCATGCTATTCCGAGTATTTTAAACATTATAATGCACAAAAAAAACAGGTTTTTGGGTATGCTATTTCTTGGTATATCAACATGTGGTTTTGCACAGCAGCAAACCGATTCCTTAAAAGTGGAACATCTAAAGGAAGTTGTAGTGACAGATTCTAAATTCAAATTGAAACGAGAGAATTCCGGAAAGGTCATTACAAAAATTACACAAAAAGAGCTGCAACATTTACAAGGTAAGACTGTAGCAGAGATTATCAATAATACCGTAGGTATTGAAATTAATGGATCACGGAGCCATGCAGGGCAAAATTTAAGTTATTTTATTCGTGGTGGACGCAACCGACAAGTATTAGTGCTTATTGATGGTATTGCCGTAACAGATGCTTCACAAATTGCAAATGACTATGATTTACGGTTGTTAAATGTAGATCAGGTTGAGAATATCGAAATTTTAAAAGGAGCGTCAAGTACCCTATATGGTTCTGGAGCCGCGACTGCTGTTATCAATATTAAATTAAAGGATTCAAGTAAGCGACCGATAGCTGTAAGCGTCAACACGGCCATTGGATCGAATCAATCACAAATGGATACCGACTATGCTGTAGAACATTTCATGAATAGTGTGTCGGTTAATGGAGGTGCTGCGTCTTGGAATTATTTGGCGAGTTTTGGTCACCAATTTACCAATGGATTATCTGCTGTAGTGAATGGCTCGGAAGCAGATGCTTATAACGCTCATAATGGTTATTTAAAATTAGGGTATCGCTTTTTTGATAACTTAAAATTTCAAGGCTATGCTAGTTTTGATAAGTTCAAGGCCGAGTTTGATGATGGGTTTAGCCTTATGGATGCTGATAATTTGTCAACTACCAAACAACACCGTATAGGTATATCTCCTGAGTTCACTTACCATAAAGGGAGTGTTGTTTTGAATGCGGCATTTAATGAAACGCACCGTGAGATATCATCTAGTTTTCCAACTGAATTTTATGCCAAGAGCTTCATCGGTGATTTGTACAACCGTTATAATTTTAAAGATACATTTTATGTAGTTCTAGGTGTGAATGCCCAGCAAAATAGTATGGAGAGTTCATCGCTGCCATTTGGTGGTACTAATTTGTCTCAAGATATCAGTCCAGACCAAGCGACTTTTAAGACCATAGACCCTTATGCTAATGTTGTCTTTGCCTCAGATTTTGGGTTAAATGTGAACGCTGGATTACGATGGCATCATCATAATATCTATGGTAATCACGTGGTGTACAGTGTGAATCCATCTTATAAAAAAGTGTTTGAATTTGGATACATCAAAGGTTTGGCAAGTTATAGCACCGCTTTTATAGCGCCATCATTGTACCAATTATTTGAACCTACCTACGGAAATACGGACTTACAACCCGAGGAAAACAGAACAATAGAGATAGGAGCCGAAGTAAAATTTGAAAAGAAAGCAACTTTGAGTGTGGTCTATTTTAATAGGCATGAGGAAAATTTTGTAGACTTTGTGGATTTAGGACAATTTGTATATCAATATGCGAATACGAATAACGACTTCACAGCAAGTGGTATTGAGGTGGTAGCAGATCTCACTATAGCAAAGCATTTGAATTTAAGAGTAAATGGCGCCTATACCAAAGTGCAAGAGGATTTAAATTTAAGAATTCCTGAAGTCAAAGTAAATGCGACCATGGATTATACTTATAAACGTACTTTTTTCCGATTGAGCTACCAATTTAATGATCAACGTAATGATTCGTTTTTCAATAATGATACCTTTCTGACCGACTCTGTGTCATTGGATGCTTACAGTTTATTCAATATCTATATTAGTCAAAAGATAATCAATGAAAAAGTGACCTTCTTTTTAGATATGAGCAATATTCTAAATACTGATTATCAAGAATTATATGGATACACTACAAAAGGACGAAATGTGCTTTTAGGTTGTCAGATTAAGCTATAAAGAAAAAGAGCCACATCCGTGTGGCTCTTATTTATGTTATTCGATAGTTATTCTATTGAAATATATCTCGTTGTCAATGTATAAACGTTCTTCGTGAACCTTTTTATCCACTGTAGTCGTCAGCGGTCTAAATTCTATTTGTGGCTGTGTGAAACGTCCTAAGCCCTCAATATCTGCCAAGGCAGCAGCTAAAAGCGGTTCATTAACATCTCCTAACGTGCCAAAGTTTCTAGGGGATTCTATAATAGTAATATCTGGAGCAATACCATTGGAAGGCACTTCAACATCATTGACATTAATAGAATTTGCTACTAGCGGTTGCATAGCATACGTATGACTCGGATTGATGTTTTGAGAAGATAAATCTGGAGAGTCATAAATGGTCACAGAAGCCTGAGTTTTTCCAGTCGTAAAATCACCAATTTGAACAACGTCAATGTAGGCGCTTAAACTATTAATAACAAGTTCGCTTGCTGAAGCAGAGCGGGAAGTTGTTAAAACATACACTTTATTTAAGTTCAAACTATTCAAGGCAGTGTTATTAATATTGTCTACAAAGTTAAAATCAGTATTCAATTCTTGTAAGTCATCGTTATACACTAACTTAGAATAAACACTTCCAGTAAATTGCCCTGTGATCAAGCTCCCTAAATAAGATGCCGTTAAAACACTGCCACCAGGATTATAACGGAGATCTAATACGAGTTCTTGCACGTTATTAGCTTGAAATTCGGCGAATGCAGCATTCAATTGGTTGCTGAAATTATTGTTAAAAGCATTGTAAACCAAATACCCAACATTATTGCCACCTACATTTAAAATATTGGTTTGGTGCACTGGATTTTCGGTATAGGTTTGCTTGGTTAGCTGAACACTATCCGTTGTAGAATCTATCGTATCATCGTCAATTGTTTCAGTACCGTTGTCGTTATAGGTTGCAAAATTCAAGGTGTATGAATCTTGGTTTAATAAACTACTGAGGTTGTCTTGGGTTAGTGGTGTGCCATTGACCGCATCAAAAATTTGTCCGCGTTCTAAGCCAAGACCACTCGCTACACTGTTATTGAGCACTAATCGAATGATTCCAAACACTTCCGTTGCACTTCCAGGTTTGAGGTAGAAATTATATTCTAAGCCATTACTTTTAGAGGTTCCAGCCAGCAATTGTTCAAAAGCAATATAGTCTGGAATAATAACACTAAAGCGATCTACAGTTTCTCTTTCATAGATTAAACTTTCAAACAATTCCTCAGGAGTTCCGTAACTATTTAGGTAATTAGCATATTCTTCACTGGTTGAAAACCGATCATTGGCTAAATCAGGAATTTCAGCTTTATAGAGATAAACAGCATTCATACCCTTCCATACGAAATCGTTGATTTCATTGGCAGAGATGGTATTATCATCTCTATCCTCATAACAACTTGTCATAACAAGGGTTAAAAGACATACGACACTTAATTTTAATAATTTCATTTGTAATTTTTCTTTAATATAACATTTCAGAAGTTCATAGGGGTCATAGCAAAAACCGAATAACTTCAATACATTTTTTTCTTTTTCAAACTGTAGGAAATATCAGAGGGTACTTCCTATTAAACTCTAAATTTACTGACATTATTGTAATTTTAAAAATATCGTGTAACAAAACTTATACATAGTCGTCGTAATAATAGAAAGCGGAATAATCAACTGCTTCTAACTAACAAACCACCAATGACACAAACTGATTTTATAAAATTAGTGATGCCTTTTAAGGATAAAGTCTTTCGTCTAGCTAAAAGACTTCTGGTTTCCAAAGAGGAAGCTGAAGATGCAACGCAAGAGATTTTAATGAAATTGTGGCGTAATAAACAGAAAATAAGTGACTATAAAAATGTGGAAGCATTTTCAATGACGATGACCAAAAACTTCTGTTTAGACCGACTCAAATCAAAACAGGCACAGAATTTGAAAATAGTTCATAGTAATTATCAAGATAATAACACGTCGTTACAAAAAGAAGTTGAAAACAAAGATAGTGTAGACTGGGTATCGCGAATAATTGAAGAATTACCAGAACAACAAAAAATAATATTACAGCTCAGAGATATTGAGGATTATGAGTTTGATGAGATAGCGAAAGTAGTGGATATGAACCCTACAGCTATTAGAGTGGCCTTATCCAGAGCAAGAAAAACAATAAGAGAAAAATTAACTAATACACATCGCTATGGTATTAAATAGTATAGAGAAATTACTTGAAAAGTATGATAATGGTGAAACGACACTGAAAGAAGAGCAGCAGTTAAAAGCTTATTTTGCTCAAGATGACGTAGCTCCACATTTAGAATCCTATAAAATTCTATTTCAATACTTTAACAATACAAAACAAGAACATTATACCAAAGACGTTCCATTAAAACCTAGAAAAAGTTATATCTATCAATGGATTTCTGTCGCAGCCGTAATCGTTCTAATGTTAGGGATTTTTATCCCGCAGGTTTTTGGAGGAGAGACTTATTCTTCGGTAGCAGATTTGCCACAAGAACAACAGGAAACTTACCAAAAAACCAAACAAGCGTTATCAATGCTGTCAATTAATTTTAACGATGCAGCAAGTAGCGTGAATACATTGGATCTTGTATCATCCAATTTAAATAAAGGTGCAGAGCAAGTGAATCATGTAAATGAATTTGCGAAATCAACAAACAAATTAGTAAAAAAGAAAAAAACACTTAAACAGTAGAAATCATGAAGAAATTAGTAGTAATATTAGCAGTCGTTTTGACATCATCAGTAAGTTTTGCCCAAGGAATTTTTGATAAATATGAAGATCAAAAAGGTGTGATGTCCGTAGTTGTGAACCAAAAAATGTTTAGCATGTTGGCCACAATGAATATTGACGTAGACGATCCGGAAGCGCAAGAATATATCAATATGGCAAAGAATATCACAGGTTTGAAAGTTTTTACAACAGGTGATGAAAAAATTTCTGCAGATATGAACGCAACAGTTACCAGTTATTTGAGAACTTCAAAATTGGATGAGTTGATGCGTATCAAGGATGGTGACCAAACCGTTAACTTTTATGTAAAGGAAGGTAAAGATGAGAATCATGTAAAGGAACTTTTAATGTTCGTGAATGGTTTAAAGGAATTTACTAATGGACAGGACATTACTATCAACGGTAAAAAGCGAGAAGTAGAAACGGTATTATTATCCTTGACTGGAGATATCGATTTAAGACAAATCTCTAAGTTGACCAGTCAAATGAACATGCCTGGTGGAGAGCAGTTGAAAAAAGCTGGTAAAAAGCAATAATTAGATTATGAACACATCAATCAAAACTATAATCAAGTTATTAATTTTGGTTGTGACTTTACAGAGTTGCAACCAAGATTTAACGCTTCAGTCCTATTATGTTGATCATGAATTGTCACCGGGATTTACCTCTTTGGACGTTCCTGTGAGTATCTTGAATATTGACGAGGAACAGTTGTCTGAAGAGTTAAAAGAAGCTTATGAATCTGTTGAAAAATTAAGTGTTTTAGCTTTTTTAAAAGACAGTGTCAATGCCTCTAAAATGGAAGTGGAAATTGCAAAAGTACAAGCGATTCTTAAAGATCCTAAGTATGAAGAATTAATGCGTGGTGGAAATTCTACAGAAGGGAAATTTGTCATCAAATGTATTGGTGATGGTGAAGATGTTGATGAATTTATACTTTTTGGAAACTCTGAGGAATCGGGATTTGCCGTAGTACGCATTTTAGGAGATGATATGAATTTCAACAAGATTATGAAATTGTCATCTGTATTGGAAGAAGGTGATTTTCAACAAGGACAATTAAAACAAATAAGTAACTTCTTTAAATAAACTTATCACAGATATTTATTTAATGTTAATGAACCACCTTAGGTCTGACTACTTAGGGTGGTTTTCTTTTTCAGAATCCTTCAAGATAATCATGACTAGATATACGGCCAGTAATGCGAATGCCAAAAAGAGAATGGCTTTTACGATTAAATAATCTAAAATATCTAAGACACCAGCGATAAAAAAGCCTACAACTATGAGCCCTGAGTAAATTAAGGTCAACGTATTTCGTGTCGGTTTTTTCATGCTATTTAAATGCCTGTATAATTGCTTGGGCTGATGGCTTTTAATTCTGATTTTATGGCGTCAGAGACTGCTAAGGTATCAATAAATTCTGAAATGGATTGTTCGTTGATTGTGTCATTGGTTCGGGTTAAGCCTTTTAAAGCTTCATATGGATTGGGATAACCTTCACGTCGAAGGATGGTTTGAATAGCCTCTGCAACAACAGCCCAATTATTTTCTAGATCTTGTGCAAATTTACTTTCATTCAGTAATAACTTGTTCAAGCCTTTTAGCGTCGATTTAAATCCAATTAATGTGTGGCCAAAAGGAACACCTACATTTCGCAATACTGTACTATCTGTCAAATCACGTTGTAATCTGGATATAGGTAATTTTGCAGATAAGTGTTCAAAAATGGCATTGGCAATTCCTAAATTACCTTCGGAATTTTCAAAATCAATAGGATTCACTTTGTGTGGCATGGCGCTACTACCAACTTCCCCTTTTTTAATTTTCTGTTTGAAGTAGTCCATAGAGACATAAGTCCAAATATCACGATCTAAATCTATAATGATTGTATTGATACGTTTCAAGGCGTCAAATAAAGCTGCCATATGATCATAATGCTCAATTTGAGTGGTTGGAAACGAATGTTGCAATCCTAATTTTGTTTGCACGAATTCGGTTCCGAAAGCTTTCCAATCTACAGATGGGTAAGCGACTTTATGCGCATTGAAATTTCCAGTGGCACCTCCAAATTTAGCAGCACTTGGAATGTCATTTAATAAATTGAATTGCTCTTCCAACCGCACAGCAAATACTTGAATTTCCTTGCCTAATCGCGTAGGAGAGGCAGGTTGTCCATGGGTTCTTGCCAACATAGGAATCGACTTCCATTCTTCGGCTAAGGACTTTAATTTTTCTAAAACCTCTAAATATTCTGGTACATAGACATCGTTCATAGCTTCCTTTATACTCAAAGGAATCGCGGTATTATTGATGTCTTGTGATGTCAATCCAAAATGTATAAACTCTTTGTATTGTGAAAGATGGAGCTTGTCAAATTGTTCTTTGATAAAATACTCCACAGCCTTTACATCATGATTCGTAATGGCTTCTATTTTCTTAATCGCTTGTGCATCATTCGTTGTGAAGCCTTTATAAATGGCTCTTAAATCATCAAACACCTTAGAGTCGATATCAGCGAGTTGAGGTAATTTGAGCTCACATAAGGCGATGAAATATTCAATTTCAACCAAAACGCGATATTTTATGAGTGCTTCTTCAGAAAAATAGGGCGCTAGTTTATCGACTTTATTACGATATCTGCCATCTATAGGTGAGATAGCATTGAGAGATGAAATTGACATTGGTTGTGTGTTTTAGAAGGCGCAAAGATAAGCATTTGATTGGCGATTTGCCATCTAGGATTACGAATTTTTATTCAATTTTTTAAGTATTTGTCGTGCTCTGGCTTTAAAACCTGAGCTTTGCATTTGATAATCGCGCTCTATGATCATACGTAATTCAGGATGTACCCAATCATGATCATTTCCAAAAAGAAATAAGGTATTCATAGCATAGGCCTTAGGTGCAATTTTTTCGTCATTAATCATCCAATCAAAACATGCTTCAATAATGCGTTCTTGGTGTTGACGACTCAAAGAAGTCTTGATTCGGTTAGCGCCTTTCGCGTAATAAGCCTTTGCTAAATATTCACATATTTTAGCGACTGGACGTACAGCAGGATCCAAATGAACCCGATGGATGTTCTCCGTAAATTCATCCAGATAAGGAATACAGGTTTCCAATTTTTCACCACACATGAACTCAAACACCCAAGCAGCTCGACAGGAGATTTTGTCGTCCACCATAAATAATATATCCAATAGCTTGGGAATTAGCTCAGGATGATTAATGACTAAATGCGCATAATGTAAACGCTTCTCCCTAGAATGATTTACATACGTTAATTCTTTATAAAGTTCTTTTGTTGTCAAGTTGTTTTTGTTAATTTTAGCGAACGTATGACATAAATATTATGGATTGTAAAACAAACCATTCTTGGTTTCTTATGGATTCGAAATAGCTGTCTTTTAATTTCTAAAAATATGAAAATCGTAAAAAAAATACTAGTGGCTTTATTGTTTGTTTTTGTGGTCATGCAATTTTTTGGTCCAGACAGAAATCAAGGTGAATTAGCCTCTATTGATAACTTTATCGCCGATACTAATCCACCAGAAAAAGTTCATGGCATTTTAAAAAACACGTGTTTTGACTGTCATAGTGATGTCACAAGATATCCGTGGTATAGCAGTATTACACCTGTTAATTATTGGATGGCAGAGCATGTTGAAGATGGAAAGAAACATTTCGATGTTTCAGACTGGGAAAATTACAGTGTAAAAAAGAAGCGCCACAAGTTGGAGGAATTGATAGAGGAGGTGAAGGAGAAAAAAATGCCTTTGGAATCATATACTTATACCCATGATGACGCCAAACTTACCGATGAAGAGATAAAAGCCATTGTAGAATGGGCAGAAATGGCACGATTTAGTTATGTCATGCGTGAAGAACAACCACAATAGGCATTGCATCAATTGAAAAAGCTTTTAATCATAGGTTTCGTATGGCCTGAACCTAATAGTTCTGCAGCAGGTCAAAGAATGATGCAACTCATTTCCTTTTTTAAAAACCATGATTACCAGATTACTTTTGCTAGTGCTTGTAGCAAAACAGACAATGCCACGGATTTAATGGCAATGGCCATTGATAGTGTTCATATTCAATTGAATCATTCGAGCTTTGATACGTTCATATTAGACTTACAACCACAAATCGTTTTATTTGACAGGTTTATGACCGAAGAACAATTTGGTTGGCGTGTATCTCAGCAGTGTCCGCAAGCACTTAAAATTTTGGATACTGAAGACTTACATTTTTTAAGACGTGCTAGACAAGATGGTGTTAAGCATGCTTCTGAAAGTATCGAACAGCATTTGATAAATGACACTACAAAACGAGAAATAGCCAGTATCTATCGATGTGATTTGAGTTTGATTATCTCTAAAGCTGAAATGCGACTGCTCATGAATACGTTCAAATTGGATCCATCCTTATTACTTTACGTGCCCTTTTTATTGGATCCAATACCTCAGGATGTCAAAATGGCGCTTCCAGGATTTACGTCGCGTGAGCACTTTATCAGTATTGGAAACTTTCTGCATGAACCCAATTATGATGCCTTGCTTTATTTGAAACAATCCATATGGAAAGCTATTCGTAAGCAGCTGCCAACTGCAGAATTACACAATTATGGCGCTTATCGTTCTCAAAAGATTGACCAATTGCATAATGAAAAGGAAGGCTTCTTAATCAAAGGATTTGCAGAAAATGCACGTGAGGTCATGCAAGGAGCGAAAGTGCTTTTAGCACCACTGCGATTTGGAGCTGGATTAAAAGGAAAGCTGTTTGATGCTATGCAAAGTGGAACACCCTTTGTCTCAACAACTATAGGAACAGAGGGTATTATTGAAACGGATGATGATACCATGGTAGTCTGTGATGATCCAGAAAAATTTGTAGCGTCTGCTGTCGCGTTATATAAGGACCATACACTTTGGTCTGCACAACAAGACTTTGGTTTTGAGCTATTGGAATCAGATTTTTCAAAAGACGATTATATCACTAAACTTACCGAAAGGTTACAGTGCTTAATGGCAGGTTTAGAAACACATCGACGACAAAATTTCATCGGTCAAATGTTGCAGCATCATACGATGCAAAGCACGAAATATATGAGTCGGTGGATCGAAGCAAAGCGATCTCAAAATAAGGCATAAAAAAACCCGAAACAGGGTTCGGGTTGTAAAATTATTTAAGAAAATTTATTCTTCTGTGGATTCTTCCATGGTGTGATAGACATTTTGAACATCATCATCTTCTTCCAGTTTTTCCAAAAGTTTTTCAACATCTTCGGCTTCTTCAGGTGTAAGCTTTTTAGTGACTTGCGGGATACGTTCAAAACCAGAGGATAGTATTTCGATACCACGAGATTCCAATTCTGCTTGTATGGCTCCAAAGCTTTCGAAAGGTGCATAAATCAATATACCGTCGTCATCAGCAAACACCTCTTCAGCACCATAATCTATAAATTCAAGTTCAATTTCTTCCGGATCTAAACCTTCAGCATCGATTCTAAAATTACAAGTATGATCAAACATAAACACCACCGAACCGGAAGTTCCTAAACTACCATCACACTTATTAAAGTAACTTCTAACATTGGCTACTGTTCGCGTATTGTTATCTGTAGCTGTCTCTACTAAAACAGCAATACCATGCGGTGCATAGCCCTCAAAAACCACTTCCTTATAATCACCTTGAGATTTATCAGACGCTCGCTTGATGGCGCGTTCAATATTATCTTTAGGCATATTAACGGCTTTCGCATTTTGAATGACGGCACGTAAGCGAGAATTTGCATCAGGATCTGGACCACCTTCTTTTACAGCCATAACAATGTCTTTGCCAATACGCGTAAAGGCTTTACTCATTGCAGACCATCGTTTCATTTTCCTTGCTTTGCGAAATTCAAAAGCTCTTCCCATGATTTTTCTTATTTATATCGTTTTAATTCGATTCAAAATTATTGAAATTATAGCTAACAGACAATACCCATGCTTAATCATTTGGGATGTGTTTAGACAAAAAGTTGGCATTTGTGTTATTGAGGCTATTGATCATATTTTGTCGCTCATTATTCAGCTCTGTATTGGTCTTATTGTAATTATTCACGGCTTTATTAATAGCTTTCACTTTTTTGTTATAGTTATCAATTTGTTCCTTAGTTCGTTTTTTTTCAGGTGTTTGTTCTAAATTGGATTTTATAGATTCAAAATCTTCATTTAAAATTAAAAATTCAGTGATTTGAGGTATTTTATTTTCACTTTCATCAATAAAAAATTCAAAGGCATTTTTTGTTGCTTTGATAATGGAGTCGTCGTTGTTATAAGCTGTTTGCGTTTCTAAGATTTCTAGGCCTTCATTGGCTGACACACTCAGGGCATTGGCATTTTGCTGAATCGCGCTAACATTAGCTTCCTCAATAGCTTCCCACAAGTATATTTCATTCATGTAGACTTTAAAATAAATAAGGTATAAGTCATTGTAATGCGTAAATACTTCATTAGAAAGTTTCATTTTATTTCCTAAATCCGTTTCGCTTTCAATGATGTCAATTTGGTGTTTAGCGGCAAAATCGTAGAAGTTCTTTTCATATTCTTGTTGAGATTCCTCCATCTTTTTGTCAGCCATCTCTTGAGCAATAATGTAAGCTTCCATGGCATCATAGGATTGTTCGGCGACTGCTTTCATATCAATGATCTTTGCATAATCCTGGTTGAGTAAATCCTTTTTAAAAATGAGCTGTTCTAAAACTTTATTTTTATAATCGTCACCGTCAAAACCTTCCGCTTTTTGAATTTTTGCGATAGCACGCTCCATTGATTTTAGAAGATTTTGTCGCTTACCATTGATACTTCTGTCGCTCTTACTGTGGGCAATTGCTTTGGTATATTTCCACATGTTTTTAATGATGGTCTGTTGTTCAGCACCTATAAAGTCTAGGTATTCTGCGGCATTATTAAATTTTTGCGCGTTCGAGAATTGAACAACTAAGAATAATGTGACGGTAAGTTTTAAAGTAATGGTTTTCATGTTTAGTTTAAGGCGTTTAATTTGAGTAAGTCTTGAAGTATGGCTTGAGCTTCTTCTATATATATATCTTGTTTAATGTCTTTAAGAATGGTTTCGTTTAAACGCTTTTGGTCTTCATTATAACGCATCACTTCTTTTGTTGATTGCGAGTTTTTGACTAAAAATCGAGATTGATGAACGTCCAGTGGTTGACTGATAGTGCTCCAATGTTGGCGATAATTCATCATTTCGTTATAGACATTATCAAGCGTTAACTGGTATTCGGTATCCAAATTGAAATAGTTATTCAAAATCAATTGATTGAGTCCTTTTATCGCATCAAACGGAGTGTGATTTACTAATCGGTTGAAACTTTTTTTCTTGAGCTCTAAAACGGGCAGTTTTTTTAGTTTAGGAAATTTGATGGTTTTACCTACCGTGTCGTTTTTAAGAGCGAAGGCTTCAAATTGCTCTTGAGTTTTAAAACCATCGTATAAATTAGGTAGAATGATGTCTGGCACAACGCCTTTAGATTGGTGGCTTTGTCCGGTCACCCGATAAAATTTTTCAACCGTTAATTTTGAATAACCAAGTGTTTCATCTTCATCGAGCGGAAATATCACTTGAGCAGAAGCCTTGCCATGGGTTGTGGCTCCAACAATGACGGCTCTGTTATAATCTTGCATAGAAGCCGCGAAAAATTCAGAAGCAGAAGCGCTGTAATTATTTACCAAAACGACTATGGGCTTTGTAAAAAGCGAGCCTCTGTTAAAGTCTTTAATGGTTATGGTCTCACCATTGTTGTATCTCAAAATGGACAGCGGACCTCTATTGATAAACATTCCAGAAAGATCTGCTGCCTCTTTCATGGAACCACCACCATTGAATCTTAAATCAAGAATCAAGCCTTCTATATTCTCTTTTTGTAGTTTGTATAATTCTTTGGCCACGTCATTCGCAAGTCCGAGGCCATTTGGAGAATCCATATCTGAATAAAAACTAGGAATACTGATATAGCCTACCTTTGATTGGTCTTCTATGATGAATCCAGAAACCGTATTATCTTCAGTTTTGGTCTCGGTCTTCGTGAGTTCAATATCAAGAACAGGACCATTTTTCTTTTTTATTTTGAAGGTAATGGTGTTGTGCTTTTGATCAAATAAAAAGTCTATAACGTCTTCATTGGAAACACAATAAGTCTCCAGCGTTTGTGAGGTTGTTTGAAGTGATTTAATAACATCGTTGACTTCTATTTCACCGTTATTGAAGGCGGCACTTCCAGGAGAAATATGTACGATGACAATATCACCATCATCGTTTTTTTCTGTGGTGATACCAAATGAAAATTGATGGTTAGATAGCGAACTTTCAAAAATTTCCTTTTCCGTAGGTGTAAAGAACGATGAATTTGGGTCGTGATAATGGAGATAGGCATTAAGAAAGGATTCTTTAACAAACGCATCAAGACTTCCCAGCTTATTTTGTAAAGCTTCTAACTGACAAATTTCTTTTTGAATGAGTTTGGGTTTCAGTTCTTTTTCTAGGTCTTTAAAGTCTGTTTTTAAACGGTCTAAAACCGAATCATTTTCTACTAACGCATATAAAATATTATAACGCATGCGCTTACTCCAATAGCTTTTAACGGCTTCCTTACTTCTAAAATAAGGCCACTTAGAATCTTTTTTAAATCGTAAAGTATCTTTACCAGAATAGTCAAAAGTGACGGTTTCTAATGCTCTAAGAATATCTTTTGAATCCTCAATGCGTTGATTCAAAACCTCGGCATATTTAGTGACGAACTCACAATTATTCGTATGGATATAATCATCTATTTGAAGGCGGTCGCTTTCAAAAACATCGATATCTTCCTGCATAAATAAACGATTACTATCATCCAAGTTATCTAGGAATAAATCATAAACGCTACTCGATAAACTATCATTAATGACTTTAGGTTGGTAATGATTAGATGTTACTAACTTCTGTAGCGCTTGTAACTGTTCACAAAAGCGTTGGTTGTCTTGAGAAAAACCGAATGACAACGAAAAACAGACACTTAAATAAAATACGGTGCGTTTAAGCATAATGAATGGTAATGACGTGCAACATAATTAAAAGTGGTCAACTTCAGTCTTGTACTTCTACGATATCTTCGATGGCTTGGGCTAATTTGAAGTCTTTTTCAGTGACACCATTTACATCATGTGTTGACAATGAAATTTTAAGCACATTGTAAACGTTCGTCCATTCTGGATGATGATTTTGTGATTCACACTCGAAGGCAATTCTACTCATCGCGCTAAAACAATCTTTGAAATTGTCAAATTCAAATTCAGCATATAAGGTGTTGTTTCTGTGTTCCCAGTCAGGAAAGCGAAGTAATCGCTTTTCTATCGTTTCATCTTTCATTAAACTCATAGGTAGGTATTTTAAATAAAAATAATGTATTTCTTATAAATATAAGGCATATTGATAACTGAGGCTATAAAAAAAGATAAAGCGAATGGTTTTTTCTTTGAAGTGATTTCATAAAGCTATTGCTTTCACAGAATGCCTAACCTTATTTTGTAAGGTCTTTGAGCACTTCGGCACTAGTGATTTCAAGATGTTTAGGCAGCTTATTAAATTTAGGTAAAACAGCCAGATATCGGTCTTCATTGGTGGTGTAGACGTGTTTGTAGGTGACGCCATTTTTATAAGGAATTTGTTTGATGATATCCTTGATATATTCATCATGGTGCACCAAATCAATACTTCCTAAATGAAAAATGCCATACTTATTTCGATTGATCATATAATGAATTTGCTGCGTGACCTTAGAGTCAGTCGTAACATTCATAATGATATTTGGAAAAATTTCTATCGCTGTCTTATCTTGTAAATGCTGTTTGATTTCCTTGAGTCTTGGTGATTGCGATCCCAGAACCATAGGTAAACGAACAATGGCCACTTTTTTCTTTGGTAATCGCAATAGCATGTTCTCTATTTTAATCTTGAAGTGTCCGTAAATACTTCCGCTAAGGGTTTTGTCAAATTCATAACTTGGGTATTTGCTGTAGGCATCAAATACATTGGCAGAAGATAAAAATATGATTTTACAATCGTGTTCTAGAAGGTATTCTGAAATGTGTTGGTGTGCGATGGTTTGCGCTCTAAAATCACCTCTCAAACAGGAAATCACTATGGAAGGATTCGTCGCTTTTAGGATGTCATAAATATCATCTTCCTCCACATTATACTGAAAGAAATGCTGGTTGTTATCATAGTCTTTCTTTGGAATGCGATAGGTGCCAAACGTTTTAAAATAAGCGCAGAGCTCTTTGTAAATGGCATTACCAATGAATCCACTAGCGCCTAAAATCAAAATACGATGTTTACTGTCGAACGCCTTCATGAATCTTTCCTCAGTGATTGGCTATGCCTTGTAGAAAGGTAATTTTACGACCGTTGCAGGAATCGCATTTTTGCGTACCTGAATGAAAATTTTGCTGCCAAAATCAGAAAAAATGGGCGAGACATACCCTAGACCAATGCCCTTTTTTAAGGATGGTGACATCGTGCCTGAAGTTACTTTACCAATTGCTTTTCCATTGGCGTCTACAATGTCATAACCGCGTCTTGGCACGCCTTTCTCATCCAATTCAAACGCGACTAATTTTCTGTTTAAAATACGTTTTTTCTGCTCGGATAAATTATCAGAATTGGTGAAGGACTTCGTGAATTTTACAATCCAACCCAATCCTGCTTCAAAAGGAGATGTACTGTCGTCAATGTCATTTCCATAAAGGCTGTAACCCATTTCAAGACGCAAAGTGTCTCTGGCTGCTAAACCAATAGGTTTGATACCATAGGGTTCACCAGCTTCCATAACCTTATCCCAAATTTGCTTCACCTCACTATTTTTGCAATATATTTCAAAACCTCCGCTGCCTGTATAGCCTGTGGCAGAAATTATAACGTGTTCAATACCTGCAAAGTCACCAACAATAAAATTATAAAATCCAATTTGAAATAAGTCATGGCTAGACAATGTTTGCATGGCTTCAACGGCTTTCGGACCTTGAATGGCCAATAAGGAATATTCATCACTTAAGTTACGCATGGTGGCGCCTACATCATTTTTTGACGAGATAAATTCCCAGTCTTTTTCAATATTACTGGCATTAACTACCAACATATAGGTGTCTTCCTTGATACGGTAAACAATTAGATCGTCGACGATACCGCCAATGTCATTAGGTATACAACTATATTGCGCTTTCCCCACGGTTAAATTTGAAGCATCATTACTCGTTACTTTTTGTATTAATTCTAAGGCTTTTGGACCTTCAATTAAAAATTCACCCATATGTGATACGTCAAATACGCCTACAGAGTTTCTGACCGTTTCATGTTCTATATTAACGCCTTCATATTGTACTGGCATATTATAGCCTGCAAAAGGAACCATTTTAGCACCTAAGGCAACGTGTGTTTCTGTTAAAGCTGTATTTTTCATCTTCTAATGTGTCCTATTTTTGTTGTAATTTTACTTTGACAAATGTATCGAAAAATATCTGTTTCTTAGAAGGCTTAATAATAGAAAAATAGTTTAAAAATGTGTTAATACCAGCATCTTCTCGTACAGAATGGTCATTTATTGTTAATTTTCAAAAATCTTTAAAACTCAGTCTTATGAAATCGCCAGTTATTCTTTTGTTATTATTTTTTGGCATATGCTTTTTGAATGCTCAAGAAGGCCTGCCTGAAGATTATTTAAGTAAGGAATTTCATCAATCTAGACGTGATGTGTTGCGTCAAAAAATGCCATCCAATACTGTGGCTGTGTTCTTTGCGAATGCTGTTAGAAATAGAGCGAACGATGTAGATTACGTGTATCATCAAGATCCTAATTTTTATTACCTAACGGGTTATAAGGAACCACACGCTGTACTGGTTATTTTTTCGGAGAACCAAACAAATGCTTCCGGACAAACCTACAATGAACTGTTGTTTGTTCAAGAGCGAAATCCGAGAGCAGAGCAGTGGACAGGACGCAGATTAGGTGTTGATGGCGCTAAATCTGAGCTTGGATTTGAGCACGTTTTTAACGGTAGCGAATTTATGAATTCTGGTATTGATTTCACCAGTTTTGACAAAGTGATGTATATGGATTTTAAGAATGATTACAGAGACACAAGAGAGACCGCAGATTTATATGATTTGATTCAATCATTTAAACAACAAATTAAGCTAGTAGATAATTATACGATTGAAAATGCAACAGATGACATTGAAACGGAAGCTAATAGCAATGTGGATGTTCCAACCTTAAAAACAGACACGAGAACCTTATCCTATTTAATGGCTGCGTTAAGAGAAGTAAAAACAGAAGAAGAATTGGTGTTGCTTAAAAAGGCGGTTCGTATATCAGCTATGGGGCAACGTGAGATTATGAAAGCAATGCATCCAGGTATGTCTGAGACTGAAATTCAAGGTGTTCATGAATACATTTATAAAATTTATGGTAGCGAGTATGAAGGATATCCGAGTATTGTTGGTGCTGGAAATAATGGTTGTGTACTTCATTATATTGAAAACTCAAAAATGAAAGTTGAAAATGATTTAGTGCTTATGGATTTGGGTGCAGAATACCACGGTTATACAGCCGATGTGACACGTACGATTCCTGCCAACGGTACCTTTAGTGACGAACAAAAGGCTATCTACGATATTGTTTACAACGCGCAAGAAGCTGGTATTGCGGCAACCGTCATTGGCAATTCGATGCAATCACCTGATACGGCAGCGAGAAAAGTGGTTTATCAAGGATTAATTGATTTAGGTATTGCTAAAAATGAAAGTGAGGCCAGACAGTATTTTCCACATGGGACGTCTCATCATATAGGGTTAGATGTGCATGATCCTGGTACCTACGGTGCACTGCAAGCCAATATGGTGATTACGGTTGAACCGGGTATCTATATTCCCGATGGAAGTGATTGCGATCCAAAATGGCACGGGATTGCAGTACGAATTGAAGACGATATTTTAGTAACTGAAAGTGGTCCCATTAACCTCTCTGAGGAAGCACCTCGAACATCAGAGGCTATTGAAAAATTGATGAAGAAAAAGAGTGTTTTGAATACACTCGAATTACCGAAACTTGATTAATTGTTATAAGCATTCTAAATGAAGTTAGACTTAAGCTCATTCGTTTGTTTTCTTGTGTTTTTTAAAGTCGAAGCACAGCATTCTCAATCTTACAAAAATTATGTAGACGCCTTTATTTTAAAGGATTCCATTATGATCAATGACACATTTTCTAATGGGTTTCCTAAGGAAGCAGGTAAGAAATTGATTTATGTCTATGATGATTATGTCTATGAGTTTTTTGCCGGTAGCTTTGTACAATACGATAAAAAAGGACGTGTGATTACAGATTCTCAGTTTGATGATTATGGGAACTATTTGTCCTATAAGTATTTTGATACCGAAGGGAATTTGTTGGAATCAATAGACGTCAAATCAATTGATACCAATGCTAAAACGGTAGATGAATTCATGGCTAATTCGTTTAAAGAAACAAAGGTATTAGCGACCAAAAAGGTTTATCGCTACAGTTATAAACGTTGTGAGTACTATCTAAGAAAAGTAGGAATGATTGAAAACTTTAAAAAAGTAGGCCATTGGAAGTTTTACGATGAAGAAGGGATGCTGGAAAAAGAAAAATCCTTTTAATAAAGATTAAGTCATCGCTAATAAAAACGTTTTTAAATCCTCATAGTTGCTTATTTTTTTAGACACTTTGTTTTTATCCATAACAGCTTTTATTTGGTCTGGAAGTTCCATAGCTGTATGGATGGTTTCTTCAACGACGTCCAAGAATTTTGTGGGATGCGCTGTTTCTAAAAACACACAATGTGCATCAGGATGCTTCTCTGCATACGCTTTGCATCCTAAATACCCGATGGCACCGTGAGGATCAGCTATATAATGATATTGTTCATAAATTTCAGTCATAGCAGCTTTAGTCTCATTATCTGAAAAACTGAAGGAGGATAAGTTGTTTTGCAATAGCTCAAAATTATGTTGGTATATTTCCTGAATTCGGATGAAGTTACTCGGATTCCCAACGTCCATCGCATTACTGATGGTCTGAATAGATGATTTCGGTATGTAGTGCTTTGTTTGAAGGTATTCGGTCACGACATTGTTAGCATTATTCGCTGCGATGAAATGTTTAATGGGCAATCCTAATTGTTGCGCCATCATTCCGGCACAAATATTTCCGAAGTTACCACTAGGAATAGAAAAAACAATGTCTTCATACTTTCGTTGCAGCTGCTTGTAAGCAAACATAAAATAGAACATTTGTGGAAGCCATCGCGCCACGTTGATGGAATTGGCAGATGTCAATTGCATATGATCCGTAATGCTTGTGTCTAAGAACGCCTTTTTGACCATATCTTGGCAATCATCAAAGACGCCATCTACTTCTAGGGCCGTAATATTTTTACCTAAAGTTGTTAATTGCTTTTCTTGAATAGCACTCACTTTACCTGACGGATAAAGAATCACGACATTTACGCCTTTGACACCAAGAAATCCATTAGCGACAGCACCTCCAGTATCACCAGATGTTGCTACAAGTACCGTGACGTCTTCGTTATTGTTTTCGTTAAAATAGCCGAGACATCGCGCCATAAACCGTGCACCAACATCTTTAAATGCCATCGTTGGTCCATGAAACAACTCTAAGGTTGAGATTTGTTCGTTTAATGGTACCACAGGAAAATCAAAATTTAAAGTGTCCTCTACGATCGCTTTTAACGTTGGCTCAGGGATGTCTGGTAGCACAAATTGTTTGATGGCTTCAAATGCAATTTCTACAGGTGATAATTGGCCAATTTGTTCAAAAAAAGTAGCAGGTAAAGGCTTGATCTCACTAGGAAAATATAAACCTTTATCAGGAGCAAGCCCTTTAATTACGGCATCTTTAAAATTGGTATTAGGTGCTTGTTTATTGAGACTGTAATAATTCATCTATAGTATGTTTACACCTTTCGTATTAATACGTGATACGTAAATCTCGAAAGCAATATTGGTTTGAGAATATATGTTTTTGATGGCAGAAGCGACATTTTGAGCCACTTTTTCTCCATGGCACAAGCTGAAAATTGAAGGTCCAGATCCCGAAATCCCACAACCTAAAGCACCTTGTTTTAAAGCAGCTTCTTTTACGTTTTGATAGTGTGGAATTAACTGACTGCGATAAGGCTCAACCACAACATCTTGGAGAGATTGACTAAGTAAGTCATAATCACTCGTGTGCAAGGCATGAACAAAACTTCCCACATTTGACCATTGCGTAATGGCATTTTTCAATGGAATAGCATCGGGTAAGATAGCTCTAGCTTCTGATGTTTTAATCTCTATTTGAGGATGAATAATTACAGCAAACAAATTTTTAGGTGTTGGTAACTGAAGTACCTTTAAAGGTGCAACTGATTTTACAAGGGTAAAACCACCAAAAAGGGCAGGAGCAATATTATCGGCATGCTCGCACTGACTTGCCAAAGCTTCACCCTTCATAGCGAAATAAGTGAGTTCAAGCTTGTTATAAGGTCTACCCAACAACTCATTTATTCCAAAAACACTACCAACAGCACTGGCAGAACTACTTCCGATACCACTACCTGGTTTAATGCGTTTATATATTTCAATTTCAAAACCACAATCAGGTTTCGCGTCTTCTAGAAGTGCTAAAGCTGAGACACCAGCAACATTTTTTTCAATCTCGAAAGGAAGATCAAATCCGACAATCTTTGTGATTTTCAATCCTTTTTCTTTGGTTTTTTTAATCACCATTTCGTCTCCAATTGAATCAAGGCAAAACCCTAGTACATCAAAGCCACAAGAGACATTAGCCACTGTTGCTGGCGAAAAAAGTTTGATATGTTCCATTATTTGTTTCCTGTTCTTATGATGTCGGCAAATAGTCCTGATGCCGTCACATCTGCACCAGCACCAGCCCCTTTTATAATCATAGGTTGGTCGGGATAGCGCTTCGTGAAATACATCACAATATTATCTTTTCCTTCCAGATTGTAAAAAGGATGTCCTTCAGGGATTTCTTTTAAGCCTACTTTAGCATTTTCACCATCAAACTCAGCGACGTACTTCAATTGACAACCGTTAGATTTTGCTGAGTTATACAGTTGCTGGAAATGTGATTCATCTTGTAGTAAACTCTGATAAAAATCATCTACAGATCCGCTGTTCAAGTTGCTTTCAGTTAAAAAGGGATTGTTCTCAATATCTTCAAGTTCCATTGTTGTTCCACTTTCACGAGCTAAAATTAAAATTTTTCTTGCAACATCAACACCACTCAAATCAATCCGAGGATCAGGTTCCGTATAGCCTTCTTTTTGAGCTTGTTTGACCACATCGTGAAATTTGGTGGTGGCGTCAAAGTTATTGAAAACAAAGTTGAGACTACCAGATAAAACAGCTTGGATAGAGGTGATTTTGTCACCTGAAGCTACTAAGTTATTCAGTGTGTCAATCACAGGCAAACCAGCGCCAACATTCGTTTCAAATAAAAAAGGCGCGTTGTATTTGCGAGATAATTCTTTTAATTCATTGTAGTTTTCAAAAGTACTAGAACAAGCAATTTTATTACAGGCCACTACAGAGATACTTTCTTTGAGATAGTTGGCATACAATTTTGAAACGTCCTCATTGGCAGTAATGTCCACAAAAATACTGTTTCGTAAATTAAATGCTTTCGCTTTTTCTAGGAAGCCATCGAGTGAAGCGGTTTCTCCTTTGCTAAGTTGCGATTTCCAATCTTTTAATGAGAGACCGCCATCGTCAAAAATCATGGTTCTGGAATTGGAAAGTCCTACGACTTTAAGATTAATTTTTAATTGCTCTTTGAGGTATTTCTTCTGTTGTTTAATTTGCTCTACTAAGCGTTCACCAACATTTCCAACACCCGTTATGTAAACATTGAGTTGTTTGGTTTTATCTTCAAAAAAGCGTTCATGCAATGCATTTAGTGCTTTTTTGACATCTTTTTCTGCGATCACTGCTGATATGTTTTTTTCTGAAGCCCCTTGTGCGATGGCTCTGATATTAATATTGTTTTTACCCAATGTACTGAACATTTTCCCACTGATGCCTTGGTGACTCTTCATCTTGTCACCTACTAATGCTACAATCGACAAATCCGTTTCCACAATAATTGGATCGATTTTGTGCAGCGATATTTCATTGTCAAAAATCTCATCTATGGCTGATTTAGCTTGTAATGAGTCGTTGATGTCGATACCAAAACAAATAGAGTGTTCCGAAGAGGCCTGTGTGATAAAAATCACGTTAATTTTTTCTTGAGCTAAAGTTTCAAATAGACGCTTGGAAAATCCTGGGATGCCCACCATGCCATTTCCCTGAAGTGTTAAAAGCGCAATATTGTTGATGTTGGAAATCCCTTTAACGGCTCCTGTATTGCCATTCAAATCATTAGAGATTATGGTGCCTGCGGCTTGAGGCTCCAATGTGTTTTTAATATGAATTGGAATTTCTAAATCTAACACTGGCTGTACGGTTGGAGGATAAAGGACTTTAGCACCGAAATGAGAAAGCTCCATGGCTTCCTGATATGAGAGGTGCTTGATAGGAAACGCCTGTTTCACTATTTTTGGATTCGTCGTATACATGCCACTAACATCTGTCCATATTTCTAGTCGATTAACTTGTAAGGCAGCTGCGATTATTGCCGCTGTAAAATCTGATCCGCCACGACCAAGCGTTGTTTGCTCTCCAGATGCCGATTTCGCAATAAATCCAGGAAGAATGGTAATAGCTTGTTGGGCATCAGAAAAATAGGCTTTGATGTTGGCATTTGTTTGCTCATAAAGCACTTCCGCTTTGGTAAAGTTTGAATTGGTTACGATGAGTTCCTGACTGTTTTTTCTCAGGCAGTTCATTCCTCTACTTTTCATCGTTTCAGAAATAATAAAAGAGGAAAGAAGTTCGCCAAAACTCACCAATTTATCTGAGGTTTTAGGAGATACTTCATTGATGAGAAAAATACCATCGAGAAGCTGTTTTAATGCCTCCAGTTTTTCATCGAGCTCCTCTACAACTTTCTTCTGATGAGAAGGGATCAATTCTGAAACAATGTCGTGGTGCTTTTTCGAAATGAATGCATATTCCAATTGGTAGTCCAAGTCTTTATTTTGAGCAAGTTCACCAGCTTTGAGTAGTTTATCCGTAATGCCACCAACCGCAGAAACAATACAAATAACCTTTTCGGTTTTTGAATAATTTTCTAAGATTTCTATGACATTATTTATATTTTGTGCTGAACCTACTGAGGTTCCTCCAAATTTTAAAACATTCATTGGTAGTATTTTAATAAAATGCGTTGCTGATTAAATTCCTATATCATAGGATCACTGTGGTACTGAAGAAATGATAGACGATTAACCCCTAAGGGTCATAATGCCAAAAGTCATCCCAAAAATCATGGTGATGCTATTCTGTAAAGATATTTGTACTTGATGTGACATTTTCATAGACTATACCTTTCAAAAGTATTATTTTTACAAGAATAAAAAAACTTAAAGGGTTGTTTTGCGTTTTTTTCAGTTTAACACATGGTTCATAAAATAATTAGCAATTAAAATGAAAAATAATCACAAATTAACAACTGATTTAAAAGGATATAGATGAAAATATTTTCAAAAGAACAAATTTATCAAGGAGACGCGTTAACGGCAAAAAAGCAGAATATTTCTTCCACGGAATTAATGGAGCGTGCTGGTATACAAATTTTTAATTGGTTGCATGTACGAATGCAAGGTTCACAAGTACCAATTCATGTGTTTTGTGGGATTGGGAATAATGGAGGTGATGGTTTGGTTGTGGCGAGGCATTTACTTACGCACGGTTATAATGTGACAACTTATATCGTGAATTGCAGTGATAAACGTTCTAAAGATTTTTTAATTAATTACGATAGAATCAAACAAACCACCAAAGAATGGCCAGAGATGATGGCCTGTGAAGCTGATTTCCCTGAAATACATAAAGACGATATTATTGTAGATGCTGTTTTTGGAATCGGACTTAATAGACCAGCCAATGATTGGGTAAAAGCGCTATTTGTACATTTCAAAAATAGTAAAGCGTTTACATTATCAATTGATATTCCATCGGGTGTCTACACAGACAAGATTCCGGAAGATGAAAATGGCGTGGTTTGGGCTAATTATACCTTGAGTTTTCAAGCGCCAAAATTAGTGTTCTTTCTACCTGATACGGCCAAGTACACCGTAGAATGGGAAGTGCTGGATATTGGCATCGACAGAGAGTTTTTATTTACGACGGAAACAGTAGCAGAATTGATTGGTAAGAACGAAGTTTTACCGCTCTATCAACCTCGTCAGAAATATGCGCACAAAGGAACGTATGGACATGCCCTGATTGTTGGTGGAAGTTATGGTAAAATTGGGTCGGTATTGCTCGCTAGTAGAGCAACATTATCTATAGGAGCTGGTTTAGTGACGGCCTATATTCCAAAATGCGGTTATCAAATCATGCAAACAGCCTTACCTGAAGCAATGGTGATTACAGGGGAAAATGAACAAATAATTTCTGATATTAATGTGACGTTTGAGCCAACGGTTATTGGTTTAGGTATAGGTATGGGGACAGACAAGAAAACCATTTTGGGACTTGAGGCATTTTTAAAAGAGCATCAACGTCCAATGGTAATTGATGCAGATGGATTAAATTGTTTGGCACAGAAAAAGAGTTTACTTAAGCTACTTCCGGAGCATACCGTTTTAACACCACATCCAAAAGAATTGGAGCGCCTTATCGGTCATTGGAAGGATGATTTTGATAAACTTAAAAAGACTAAGGAATTTTCAAAAAAGTATCAGGTGATTGTGGTCATAAAAGGCGCACATACTATTACGGTATTCCAGGATAAATACTATGTAAATACAACCGGCAATCCTGGTATGGCAACCGCAGGTTCTGGTGATGTTCTAACAGGTATTATTACTGGATTAATTTCACAAGGCTATGAAGCACTCTCAGCAACTGTGTTTGGCGTTTACTTGCATGGGAAGGCAGCAGATATCGCTATTGAAGATTTAGGATATCAAAGCTTGATTGCAAGTCATATTATTGAAGCCTTGGGTGACGCGTATATTGATTTGTTTAGACAGCCAGAAGAGCCAGAGCCGCAAAAAGAACCTGAAGAGGAAGCAGCAAACAATTAAGACAAAAAATCCTAAAAAAAAGAGCCACTGATGTCAGTGGCTCTTTTTTTTTGAATTTATTGTTGGACTACATTTTAGCCGTTTTATCTGAATTTAACTCATTTTTCAATAGTTCTGTTAATTTTGGATTGGAAGGTCTAGGCGCATCTGCACTTACGATATTTCCATTCGGATCAATTAAAATAAATCTCGGGATACCTTGTATGGCGTAATCTTTTACAAATTGTGAATTCCAATCATTATCTGCCATTAATTGAATGCCACCTAATTCTTTGTCATCAACCATCGTTACCCATTTATCATGATTTTTCTTTTCATCAATGGAAGCACTCACAAAAGCGATATTTTCGTTATGAAAATTTTTCTCCACTTCTTTTAAAGAAGGAATCTCTCTAATACATGGTCCACACCAAGTCGCCCAAACATCCACATAAACATATTTACCTTTAAGATCAGAGAGGGATGTGGTTCCTCCTTCATGGTTTTCATAGTTTACGAATTGAGGCGATGGTTTACCTTTGATCAAATCTTTATTCTTGTCAAAGGTTTCCGTCAAGGATTTGATGTCATCTTCATCGGTAGAATTCTCTTTAAAAAAGGTATAAATAGCTTCCATATTCGGATTGGCTGGTGAGATTAAAAAACTCCCTAAATAGTCAATGGCATCGTTTTTCAATGCTTGAATTTTAACTTCTTTTAATTGTTTTAAGTCAGACACATCAACTTCTGTTATGTCATCTCCAATATTTTCAAATATGGAATTCATCAGATCTGTAAAAGCCATATTTTTATAAGAGCTTGAAGATTTATAGGCTTTTTCATCATCAAATGCCATGTTTTTCAATTCACTAGGGATGAATCCCTCGGACACTTTAAAATCCTGTTTGTTGGTATAGCTACCATGACGTTCCGCATATGTGTTGAGCATCGCATAATTGTCATACACCAAATTTTGTTTTTCGGTGGCCAAGAAATCTTGATCTGCTTCAGTTAACTGTCCTAATTGCGACTCATTGTTATTTTTAATTTTAGAGAGTTCCTTTAGAAATGTCTCTTCTTCCAAAGAATAAAACTCCCTAGCGTTAGTCATCACTTCTATGTTATTTAAAGTTTTAGCCGCCAAGTAATTGTTTTCTATGGCGCCTTCTCCAGTATATTTGATAGATTCATCAAATTGATTGGCATCTAGAGACATCGCTAATTCATTACCTTTTTTCAAATAAAGAGGTGTGTATTCACGCCCAATAGATAAGGTGTAAAATCCACTCTCTGGAATATCAAGCGTATCTGTAAAAGTACCAGACGCATCTATCGTTATTTCTTTAGTGTAATCGGCATTGTTAATTTCTACAGTGGTCGCTTTAGTGTTTTCAACCTTTCCTGTAATAACGGTGTAATCAATTTTAGGATCTTGCTGACAAGCAACTATCGAGAGTCCGCAAATGATCATGAGTAATTTTTTCATAGTATAAGTATTAGTCGTTCAAAAATACAGATTATTAACTACTAAGAATAAACTTTATAAATTATTAACATTTTTTGCAAAGTCGATATGTTATTCAGAATTTTGATACCGTAAATCAATCCTATGAATGCTATACATTATATCTCTTCTGAAATTTTGGAACTATCCACTATAAGAGACATTATATTTCAAAACAAAAAAATAGAACTTTCCAAAAATGCCGTAGAGAAAATAAAAGCATGTAGAGATTACTTAGATGAAAAAGTAAAACATCAAGACAAACCCATTTATGGTATCAATACGGGTTTTGGATCTTTATGTGACGTCAAGATTTCGAAAGATAATTTGACGATACTCCAAGAAAATTTAGTCATGTCACATGCCTGTGGAGCGGGAGATAGAGTGCCAAATAGTATCGTGAAATTGATGTTGTTGTTGAAAGTTCAGTCCCTAAGTTATGGACATAGTGGTGTACAGCTAGCTACAGTGGAGCGATTAATTGATTTTTTTAACCATGATGTTTTTCCTATCGTATATACAAAAGGATCTTTAGGAGCATCTGGAGATTTAGCACCCTTGGCTCATTTAGCCTTGCCTCTAATTTCTAAAGGTGAAGTTATTTATGACAATGAGGTCTATAGTGCAGAAGACATTTTGAAAAAGTTTCATTGGGAACCAATTTTATTAAAATCGAAAGAAGGCTTAGCCCTTTTAAATGGGACCCAATTTATGAGTGCCTATGGTGTTGATTTACTAATGAAGTCTTATGAACTTTCTTATTTCGCTGACTTCATAGGTAGTATTTCGCTAGAAGCATTCGATGGGAGAATAGAACCATTTAACGAATTAGTGCATTTGGTGAGACCTCACAAAGGCCAATTAAAAACAGCAGAACGTATTCGTGAATTTTTAGAGGGAAGTGAATTAATAAAACAAGAAAAATCCCATGTTCAGGATCCTTACTCTTTTAGATGTATTCCTCAAGTTCACGGAGCTACAAAAGACACATTGGATTTTGTTCATAAAGTTTTTAAAACTGAAATTAACGCAGTAACAGATAATCCTAACATTTTTATTGGAGAGGATGAAATTATCTCTGGCGGTAATTTTCACGGACAACCATTAGCACTAGCATTGGATTATTTGAAAATTGCAATGGCAGAATTAGGCAATATTTCAGAGCGAAGAACTTATCAGCTCGTTTCTGGATTACGTGGCTTACCGGCTTTCCTTGTAGATAATCCAGGATTGAATTCAGGCTTTATGATACCACAATATACGGCTGCAAGTATGGTAAGTGCCAATAAGCAATTAGCCACGCCTGCCAGTGTCGATAGTATTGTCTCAAGTAATGGTCAAGAAGACCATGTAAGTATGGGTGCAAATGCTGCAACACAATGTCACGAGATCGTCCGAAATGTCAAGAACATACTTTCTATTGAATTACTGAATGCTTCACAAGCTATATATTTCAGGAAGCCGTTGATTTCTTCACCGTTAATTGAAACATTTTTAGATAGTTATAGAGCTACGGTGCCATTCGTTAAAGAAGATGAGGTTTTTTATATTTTAATGAAAAACACGCTGCGTTTCATCGATGATTTTTACATCGAAAATGATCTGCTTTTCGATTAAATGCAGAAAAAAATGTTGAACTGTTTGATCTGAAAAAAAAGAATAAATTTATTTGGCAGTCAGTTTATTATGATATACTTTTGAAAGTAAGTTAAGGTGAGTTTCGCTCATTTTTAACCCAATAGTAAGTTTCATAATAGCAATAAACTTACTGTTCTTACCTAAAAATTGTTTGATAGCACAACAATTGATTATTAGCACATTTATTGATTTTAGAATGATGTCATTCTAAGCATTGATATTCTGTTTATCAGGATGTCATATTTGATTTTAAGCTTACACGCAAATGTTTTTGCGCTTTTGCTGACAATACGTGTATTGTCTATATAAATGTTAAGATAATTTTAATTTAAAACCAAATGTTATGTTTATGAGCAATTTTACCCGAAGTGGTAGACGCGCCAAAATTTGGCAATCTATCACGAGTTTATCGTGTTGTAGCATTGATCTTAAGACTAAACGAAATTTAAGCATGAAGGTTCTGGCCTTTATCATGCTTTTTGCGTTTAGTACAAGTTCAGTGTTCGCACAAGACACGGCTCGAAGTACTTTCTTCAACCGTTGTCAAGCAGACGCACCTCCTGGTCCTAGTGAGGCAGACGTTGCTAACCTTTACCTGAACCAATGTGGGGACGTTCCTGCACAAGTTGTTAAGTCAACTTTGATGGAAGGTAACGATTGTGCTTGGAATGTTGAATACACTTACGATGTGAAGTGTGGAGACTTTGAAGAGCAAATCAAAATTAGCTACAACGGTGGAGATATTTCAGCCCCTGAATTAAATGATGGCGCTGAAGTTCCTACAGGAGGTAGTAACTTGAACTTATGCTATAGTGATATCCCAGAGGGACCAAGTATAGCTGATATTGCTGCATTGTATGTAGACAATTGTAGCGATGTGATTGTTACTAAATCTGGTAGCCCAGAAGGAAGCGATTGTGCTTGGAATGTAACGTATAAGTATACGATACAGGATGCTTGTGGTAACATGGCCGAAGATTTAGATGTGTCTTATTCTGGAGGCGATACTGCACCACCAACTTTAAATAAAAACGCACAGATTCCTCAAGGAGAAAATGGTTTAAACCTTTGTTTTTCAGATAAGGTTGCTGGACCAACTGTTGAAGAAATCGCAGCGTTATTTTCTGATAACTGTGGTTTAGTTTTAGTTGATAAGACTGAAAACTCTAAAGGGACAGATTGTAAATGGTTAGCGAATTACACATATACCATCCAAGATGAGTGTGGAAATTTTGCTGATCCTATTTCAATTACATATAGAGGTGGAGATTTTGAAGCGCCTGTATTGGCTAATATCCCTGCAGACATTACAGTAGACTGTATCGATGAAATTCCTGGATTCCCTAAAAATGTAAGTGCTTCAGATAATTGTACTGCTAAAGTAACTGTTATTGCAAGTGATGATAATTCAGGATTAGGAGATGCTTGTAATGGCGGAACAGTTGTTAGAACTTGGATCGCTACGGATGATTGTGGTTTAAATTCTTCTGCTAGCCAAACTATTACGGTTTTACCTACACCTGAAGCTACATTAGCTGAAATTGAATTTGTTTCAAATATATCATGTGAAGATGCTGCTGGTTTTGAAGCACCTGACTTATCATATAATAATGGTGTAGATGGTGGCGCTTGTGCTGTTTCTGGAAGTCTTGAAGCAGTAGTTGTTCCTGATTATACGGAGTGCGGTGGTACTATCACTGTATCTTATGATGGCGTTGATTCTTGTGACCGTCCTTTAAGTGCTGGTCCATTTGTTATCACTGTCGATCCAGCTCCAATGGCCGAGTTTGAACAAGTTGTGAATATGGAAATTACCTGTGAGGAAGCGAATGCTTTTGAGCCAGGATCATTATCATATACTAACGGTGGAACTGGAGCTTGCGAAATCTCTGGATCTGTACCAGGTGAATTACTAGGTTCTTACACAGAATGTGGTGGAACACTTTATGTAGACTGGGCATTTACTGATGATTGTAATAGAACAATTACAGCTAAGAAAACCATCACTGTGTTACCAGCACCAATGGCTGAGTTTGATGAAGTGATTGATATGGAAATGACTTGTGAAGAAGCTAATGCTTTTGAAGCAGGATCATTATCTTATACTAACGGTGGAACTGGAGCTTGTGAAATCTCTGGATCTGTACCTGGTGAATTAAGTGGTACTTACGATGAATGTGGAGGAACACTTTATATTGATTGGTCATTTACTGATGACTGTGACAGAACAATCACTGCTCAAAAAGTAATCACTGTCTTACCAGCACCAATGGCTGAATTCGAAGAAGTTATTGATATGGAAATCACTTGTGAAGAAGCGAATGCTTTTGAGCCAGGATCATTATCATATACTAACGGTGGAACTGGAATTTGTGAAATTTCAGGATCAGTTCCTGGTGAATTAACAGGTTCTTACACGGAGTGTGGTGGAACATTATATGTTGATTGGTCATTTACAGATGATTGCCAAAGAACAATCACAGCTAAGAAAACAATCACGGTTTTACCAGCACCTATGGCTGAATTCGACGAGGTTCTTGATGAAGAGATCACTTGTGAAGAAGCTAACGATTATGTAGCTGGATCTTTATCTTACACTAACGGAGGAACAGGAGTTTGTGAAATTTCTGGATCTGTTGATGGTGAGTTAAGTGGACAGTACAACTACTGTGGAGGAACACTTTACGTAGATTGGACTTACACTGATGAGTGCCAAAGAACTATAACAGCTCAAAAAGTAATCACTGTATTACCTGCACCAATGGCAGAATTTGATCAAGTGACGGATATGGAAGTGACTTGTGAGGAAGCTGGAGCAATTGAAGCAGGATACTTAGCATATTCTAACGGAGGAACTGAAGCTTGTAATATTTCTGGAGAAGTATTAGGAGAATTAACTGGTTCTTACACAGAATGTGGTGGTACATTATATATCGATTGGACTTATACTGATGAGTGCCAAAGAACAATAACAGCTAAGAAAACAATTACTGTGTTACCAGCACCAATGGCTGAGTTTGATGGTGTTGAAGACATGGAAGTGTCTTGTGAAGAGGCTGCATCTATTGCGGCAGGCTACTTAGCTTACACTAACGACGGAACTGGAGCTTGCGAGATTTCAGGAGAAGTGTTAGGAGAATTAAGTGGATCTTACACTGAATGTGGTGGAGCACTTTATATTGATTGGACGTTTACTGATGAATGTAATAGAACAATCACTGCTCAAAAAGTAATCACTGTCTTACCAGCACCAATGGCTGAGTTTGACGATGTTCAAAATATTCAAATTGAATGTGATTTAGCAGATGATTATATCGTAAACCCATTAGCATACACTAACGGAGGAACAGGAGCTTGTGAAATCTCTGGATCTGTTGAAGGTGAATTAAGTGGATCTTACACAGAATGTGGTGGAACACTTTATGTAGACTGGACGTATACTGATGAATGTAATAGAACAATCACTGCTCAAAAAGTAATTACTGTCTTACCAGCGCCTATGGCTGAGTTCGAAGAAGTTAATGATATGGAAATCACTTGTGAAGAAGCGAATGCTTTTGAGCCAGGATCATTATCATATTCTAACGATTTAGCTGGAGCTTGTGAAATCTCCGGATCAGTTCCTGGTGAATTAACAGGATCTTATACGGAGTGTGGTGGAACATTATATGTTGATTGGTCGTTTACTGATGACTGTGATAGAACAATCACTGCTAAGAAAACAATCACTGTCTTACCAGCACCTATGGCTGAATTCGACGAGGTTCTTGATGAGGAGATCACTTGTGAAGAAGCTAACGATTATGTAGCTGGATCTTTATCTTACACTAACGGAGGAACAGGAGTTTGTGAAATTTCTGGATCTGTTGATGGTGAGTTAAGTGGTCAGTACAACTATTGTGGAGGAACACTTTACGTAGATTGGACGTATACTGACGATTGTCAAAGAACGATTACTGCTCAAAAAGTCATCACTGTATTACCAGCGCCTATGGCTGAGTTTGAAGAAGTTCTTGATGAAGAGATCACTTGTGAAGAAGCTAACGATTATGTAGCTGGATCTT
>JAAEZI010000022.1:0-45587 GCA_018222915.1 Algicola sp.
CCCTTAGAATACGCTACAGTTTCTATTTTAAAATCAAGTGATAAAACATTGGTAATGGGAGAGATCACCGATCCCAAGGGAAAATTTAAAATAGATATCGTTCCAGGTACATACGACGTGAAAATTGAATACCTTTCCTATAAAACCAAAACATACGAAAATAAAGTCCTTGATTCGAACATTAACTTGGGAACCGTAGGACTTTCTTTGAACCTCGAAGCTTTAGATGCCGTTGAAGTCATTGCTGAGCGAACAACGGTTGAAATTAAACTCGATAAAAAAATATATAATATAGGTAAGGATTTAACCACTGCTGGTGGTACTGTGAGTGATGCTCTTAATAATGTTCCTTCGGTGTCTGTAGATATTGAAGGTGCGATTAGTCTCAGAGGAAATGAAAATGTAAGAATTCTAATCAACGGAAAACCTTCGGCTTTAGCCGGTTTTGGTGACTCTAACGTGTTGAGCCAACTACCTGCGGAAGCTATTGAACGTGTGGAAGTTATTACGTCTCCATCTGCGAGATATGATGCTGAAGGTACTGCAGGAATCTTAAATATTATTCTCAGGCAAAAAGAAACCTTAGGTTTTAATGGCTCCTTAAATTTAAATTTAGGAAATCCTGATCTAGCTGGTGTTGCTGCCACCATCAATTACAGAACGGAAAAGTACAATTTGTTCTCGAACATAGGTTTTAGATATTTTGATGCTCCGAGAAATAGTTTTAGTAATATAGAATATTTTGATCGTATTGTTGACGGTGAAATTGTGCCTCCAGAATACGAATTCGTACGTGAAAAACAAGAAGTAACTCGACTAAATCGAAACTATAACGGCAATATAGGAATGGAATATTTTATTTCAGATAAAACGTCTATAACAGGTAGTTTGTTTTATAGATATGGTGAGGACGCGGATTTATCTGAAAACAATAGTAGGCGCTTTAATGACGGTAACACTGTGGAAAGAACTTTACGTTTAGAACGCCAAAATGAAGAAGACAACAGTTACCAAATTGCATTAAATTACATCACTAAATTTAATGAAGGCGGACATCAGCTTACGGCTGATTTTCAATATGAACAAGATGCTGAAGATCAATTTACCTATATAGATGAAAATTATATTGTTTCTGAAGACACGAACCCTGAGCCTTTCCAAATTGAACAAATTTTTCAAACAGAAGATCAGAAGGAATATCTTATCCAAACAGATTATGTACTTCCAATCGGCGAGGATGCACGCTTTGAAGCAGGATACCGAGGTAATTTTGAAAACGAAATTACCGACTACCGATTAGAACAAGAAAACATTTTAACGGGCGATTTTTTTGTGAATGATACCATTACCAACGTTTTTGATTATGACGAAAATGTGAATGCTGTATATTCTCAATACGGCACAAAGTTTGGTGAATTTTCATTTCTTCTCGGACTCCGTTTAGAACATACACAATTAAAAGGTAAAATCGATTCAAGGTTAACAGAGGCCGAATTAAACGAAGCTTTCGGATTTCCAATTGACACCGATTTTGATAAAAATTACCTTGGACTCTTCCCTACTCTGAATTTGATTTATAATTTGAAGAGTGAAGATAATCAGGAAGAAAGCATCACTTTAGGGTATAATCGTAGAATCAATAGACCACGAGGATGGTTTATCAATCCATTTCCAACACGATCGAGTAGAACCAACGTTTTTCAAGGGAACCCAAACTTAAATCCTGCTTTTTCAAGTGCTTTTGATTTAGGGTATTTGAAGCGTTGGGATAAAATTACCTTAACCTCTTCGGTTTACTACCAATATGAAACTGATTCATTTGAGCGTGTTCAGGAAAACACCGGACAACAAACTACCGATGGCATTGATATCATTAGAACAATTCCAGTAAACCTCTCTACTAATAAACGTACAGGTGCTGAATTTGGTATTCTTTACAATCCGAGTAAGTCATTACGTTTCAATACAAGTTTCAATTTCTTTCAGTTTGAAACTGAAGGTGAATTTAATGGTGTCGACTATGGCGCCAAAAACACGAGCTGGTTTGCAAGATTTAGTGGAAAAGTCACCTTGCCTGCTAAAATTGATTGGCAGACCAATGCCTTTTATAGAGGTGCTCGAGAGAACGCACAAACTCGAACAAAGGGTCTATTCTCTTTAGATTTAGCCTTTAGTAAGGAAATATTTAAGGACAATGCCACAGTATCACTGAACGTTAGGGATGTCTTTAACTCAAGAATTAGACGCTCCTTTACAACTACAGAGTTTTTTAATAGAGAATCTGAATCTCAATGGAGACAACGTCAAATCACTTTATCCGTGATTTACCGTTTCAATCAACAGAAGAAACGTCAGCGTGACGGAAATAGAGGTGGTGATGATGGCGATGACTTCGATTTTGAAGGCTAAAAATAATTTGAGCTTACTTAAAAAAAATTAAATAGGTCGTAAAACAAAAAAAAGGAAACTAACATTAGTTTCCTTTTTTATATCTAAAATGAACAGCTTAGTGTCCTGCTTCTCTTTTTGCTTTTCTTTCTTCTTTGATTTCTTTCATTCGTTCAATAAAGGCTCCACCAACCCAGTAAGGAATCACAAATGTAATCAAGAAAATCATCAACCAAAACCCTATGGTAAGTATGGTCAAAAATGCTAAAAATCCTAAATATTGGTCAAATTCAAACATGTGGTTTTTTTTTGTTAATGCAAAGATATAATAAACCAATATGTTTTACAATACTTTGTTTAAGAATTATCAACAGCTTATGAAAAGTCTTAAACTAAACACCAACTTTTCTTACAAAAAACATTGAAAAACCCTAACTTTGTAACAACAAAAAACACATTACCAATTATGGAATTCAGAATAGAAAAGGACACCATGGGTAAGGTAGAAGTACCTGCTGATAAACTTTGGGGAGCTCAAACAGAACGCTCTCGAAATAATTTTAAAATTGGCGCACCAGCCTCTATGCCCTTGGAAATTGTATACGGCTTTGCCTATCTTAAAAAAGCCGCTGCTTACACCAACGCAGAACTGGGAGTTCTCGATGAAAGCAAGCGAGATTTAATCGCACAAGTATGTGATGAAATTTTAGATGGCAAACATGATGACCAATTTCCTTTAGTTATTTGGCAAACGGGTTCTGGAACGCAAAGCAACATGAATGTGAATGAAGTTATTGCTAATAGAGCTCATCAGCTTGCGGGCAAGGTCATTGGCGAAGGTGAAAAAACCATTCAACCGAATGATGACGTTAATAAGTCGCAATCATCCAATGATACCTTTCCAACTGGTATGCACATTGCTATCTATAAGAAAGTAGTAGAAACTACTATTTCAGGTGTGATAAAATTAAGAAACACACTTCATAAAAAATCGCTTGCCTTTAAAGATGTTGTAAAGATTGGACGAACTCACTTAATGGATGCCACACCGTTAACGCTTGGCCAAGAATTTTCTGGCTATGTTTCGCAATTGGATCACGGTTTAAAAGCTTTGGAAAACACCTTGCCTCATTTGGCAGAACTTGCTTTAGGTGGTACTGCTGTTGGTACAGGTCTTAATACACCAAAGGGTTATAGTGAGCTTGTTGCAGACTATATTGCTAAATTCACTGATTTACCATTTGTATCTGCCGATAATAAATTTGAAGCCCTAGCAGCTCATGATGCCCTTGTAGAAACTCATGGTGCCTTAAAGCAACTAGCCGTATCCTTGAATAAAATTGCCAATGATATCCGTATGATGGCTTCAGGTCCAAGAAGTGGTATTGGTGAGATTATCATTCCTGCAAACGAGCCAGGAAGTTCTATTATGCCAGGAAAAGTCAATCCTACGCAATGTGAAGCATTAACCATGGTCTGTGCCCAGGTTATGGGTAATGACGTTGCAGTAACCGTTGGTGGAACTCAAGGACACTATGAACTCAATGTATTTAAACCTATGATGGCAGCCAATGTTTTACAATCCGCTCAGTTATTAGGTGATGCCTGTGTGAGTTTTGAAGCGCATTGTGCTTCTGGTATTGAACCAAACCATAACGTTATTAAAGAACTTTTGAATAATTCTTTAATGCTTGTAACCGCGTTGAATACGAAAATAGGATACTATAAAGCAGCTGAAATTGCCAATACAGCTCATAAAAATGGTACAACATTGAGAGAAGAAGCCATAAATCTTGGGTATGTCACAGCCGAAGATTATGATGCATGGGTAAAACCAGAGAACATGGTGGGTGAATTAAAGTAAGTAAGCACCACATATTTCAAATACAAAACATCGATAAACCCATCCTTTATCGATGTTTTCATTTATATTAGCAATTGTAAACAACTTTATTATGATAAAAACTGTACTTTCTACAATAGTGTTACTGATTAGTGTGACATGCTACTCTCAAACTGTTTGGGAACCTATTCAAAATATTGATCCAAACGTTGGCACAGATCCTTACATTATTAGTTCGGGTGATTTAGATGGCGACACCGATATTGATTTGGTGGTTGGAACATTTAGTTTTTCCAATGACGTCGTTAAGTGGTATGCCAATGACGGATCTGGAAATTTTACGCTACAATCCACCGTATCAACAACGGGAAGTCTCAATGGTGTGGGCGGATTGACGATTGCAGATTTGGACGGAATTAATGGCAATGATATCATTACGGTATCTTATATAGACAATGCCGTAGTTTGGTACGCAAATAATGGCGCTGGAGGGTTTTCAGCTGAACAGTATATTTCTACCGCTGTATCTGGAGCTGGACAAGTCACGGCCACAGACATTAATAATGACGGAAATTTAGATATTTCAGCAGCTGCTTATACAGGCAATGAAGCTGTGTGGTTTGCTGGAAATGGTGACGGCACTTTCGGTCCTAAACAAGTTATAGCAAGTGTGCCTTTGCCTGGTAATTTATCGTTTGATGATTTTGATGGTGATGGTGACCTGGATGCCATAATTGGATTTGATGATGCTGGTGGTACTTCTGGTACCATTGAAATTTATTATAACCAATATGTTGAAAGTGGTACTATGACGGTTTCTTGGGTAAAAGATTTAGTCACAGTGGATAGCGGTAACCCTTATTTATTTATAGCTGAATTTGCTGACGTCAATGATGATGATGTCTTAGATATTATTAAATCTGATAATACTTCTGGTGAAGTGGCTTGGTACAGTAAAATAAAAGATGGTGCCTCAACTGAAACCATTATTTCAGATGCCACTACCATTGCAAGACCAGCAGTAGTAAAAGTTTCAGATCTAGATAATGATGGTTATAACGACGTCATAGTCACAGATGGAAGTTCTGCTGACGATGCCATGATATGGTTTGAAAGTACAGATGTAGGTACTTTGAACTCTAGTGCTTTAATTGTAGATAATAATTATCAATTGTTCGGCATTACAGTAAACGATTTTGATGGTGATGGCGACAAAGATATTGCGGCCGTTGGTTTTTTCAGCGACACCTTAGATTGGTACGAAAATAAATTGGAGACTTTGAGTACTGAAGACTTTGATTCAAACGTCATAAGTGTATATCCCAATCCAACATCAAACACCCTATATATTAATGGGTTGCAGAATGGTACTTCAAACATTCAAATTTATGATGTACTCGGCCAAACGGTATTGACTTCAGAACTAATGTCAAACACAGGTTTGGATATTTCTGAGTTGCACAGCGGGATGTATTTTATACAAATCGAAAACACGGATGATATTATAAAATTGATCAAAAAATAGTTTTTTATATTATAAATACAAGGATTATAATCACTTAAAGAATGATAAAAATTATAGGATTTTGTGTCATGGCATGTTTTGGAACACTAACTATGTTTGCACAAACTACGTTTACAAAGACCCAAACGATAGCACTGCCACTACCTAATGGAAATGCACCATATAACATTGCATCTGGACTTATTGATAATGACCTCTTTCCGGATATTGTTATTAGCACGACGATTGGAAATACGGTTTATTGGCTAAAAAATGATGGCACTGGTAGTTTTACACTGCAAAGTACGCCTATTGGCCTTTTAAACAATGCTGGTGGTGTGGCCATTGCCGATATTAATAACGACGGAACCAATGATATCGTTTCAACTTCCTATGACGATGGAAAATTGGTTTGGTTTTCAAATGACGGTCTAGGAAATTTTGGATCAGAACAAATAATATCCAATGCCATCAGTGGACCTGGTCAAGTTTACACGAGAACTATAGATAACAATAACACATTGGATGTTGCGGTCTCTGCGTATAGTGGCAATGAAGTCATTTGGTTTTCAAATGATGGTGCTGGTAATTTTGGACCTAAAAATATTATTAATAATACCATCCCTAGTCCAGGAGCCTTTGCTATGAGAGATATAGACGATGATGGCGATATTGATAGTGTTATTGGAAATGCGGTCGGGTTTGGCGTCCCAAATGATTGTAGAATTGAAGTGTTTTACAATGATGGAAATGGCAATTTTACTGCAGACACAAACATTGTGTCCCTAAATACAAAAGATTATATTTTTAGTATTATGGCCGAAGATGTAGACGATGATTCCAGCTTGGATATCCTAGTCACTGATTTGACAGGCAATGCCTCTTGGTTTAAGCGTACGGAAATTGCGCCAGGAACTGCGACGTATACAGAAACCATTATCACTACGTCTATTGCTAATCCTGCCTGTTTAGATCTAAGAGATTTAGATAATGATACGTTCAAGGATTTTGTATTAACCAGCGCTACTTCTGGAGCGGGTAATGATATTGTTTGGTTTAAAAATGATGGTCTAGGAGGTTTTGGTCCTGAGAACTTGATCGATAATACACAAAGTCAAGCGTACACTATTACATTCGCTGATTTTGAAAATGATGGTGATTTAGATATCTCAACCATTGCCTACAATGACGATAGCGTTAGTGTTTTTAACAACCAATTAATGACACTTTCTGATCTTGAAAATAGCGTAGTAGATGTCACGATTTACCCTAATCCGACAGGGCAATTGTTATATTTTAAAGGACTCACTTCAGACGCAAAAATTTCAATTGTTGACATTTCGGGAAAGATACTGATATCGCAATTTGTAAGGCACGATTCAGCACTTGATATTTCATTCTTGGAACAAGGTACTTACTTCATTAAGTTCCAAAATTCCGATCATGTCTATAAATTTATTAAGAAATAGAATTTCTTTAGTTTTCATTGTTTCCATAAATTTTTAAATTTATGATCTAGCAAACCAGCCTATTATGTCTATTCTAATAATTAATATCAAGGAATTACTACAAGTTAGAGATACGAATGTTACCATCGTTAAAGGTAGCGATATGAACATCCTTCCTGTTTTAAAAAATGCTTATCTTCTTATTGACCACGACACCATTGTAGAATATGGTTCTATGGATGAATACAGTGCGATTGAAGCTGACGAAGTAATTGACGCCTCTGGAAAAATCGTCTTGCCCACCTGGTGTGATTCCCACACCCACATTGTATATGCTGGAGACAGAACTCAAGAATTTGTAGATCGCATTAATGGATTATCCTACGAAGACATTGCCAATCGTGGTGGTGGTATTCTTAATTCTGCTGAAAAGCTCCAAAACACTTCAGAGGACGACCTATACAAACAAGCATCTGAGCGCCTTCACGACGTTATCAAAATGGGAACTGGAGCTATCGAGATTAAATCAGGATATGGTCTTACCGTTGATGCCGAAATAAAAATGTTACGTGTCATTAAACGGCTAAAAAAAGAGTTTCCAATTAAGGTAAAACCTACCTTATTAGCAGCCCATGCCATTCCAAAAGCATATAAAGACAATAAAACAGCTTTTATAGATTTGGTGGTTAACGAGATGATTCCGAGAGTAGCCAAAGATAACCTAGCAGATTATATCGATGTATTTTGTGAAAAGGGCTATTTTGATCTTGAGGATACCGAACGTGTTTTAAAAGCTGGATTAGCACATCGACTGACACCTAAAATACACGTGAATCAATTTAATGCGTTTGGTGGTGTTGAACTTGCCACGAAATATGACGCATTATCCGTTGATCACCTCGAAGAAATGAATCCCGAAGATATTAGCGCACTAAAACATTCAGACACAATCCCAGTAGCCTTGCCTTCCTGCTCGTACTTTTTAAGTATTCCTTATACACCTGGAAGAGCCATCATCGATGCAGGCCTTCCCCTAGCCTTAGCCTCAGACTACAACCCTGGATCAACGCCTAGCGGAAATATGAATTTTGTAGTGTCTTCTGCCTGTATTAAAATGAAGCTGACACCTGAAGAAGCCATTAATGCAGCAACAATTAATGGAGCCTATGCCATGGGAATATCCAATATGTATGGTAGTATTTGTCGTGGTAAAAAAGCCAATGTGATTATCACTAAAGAAATTCCTAGTTATCAATACCTGCCGTATGCTTTCGGGAATAACCATATTGATACGGTTATTATCAACGGACAGAAGTTTGAATAATCCAGTGACGATACTATGAACAATAAAAAAACCCAAAAACTCACAAGAGTTTCCGGGTTTTCACCTAACCAATTTTATATTGATTTTTTATTTTAAAGTAAACTCAGAGGTTGAAACTAGCTCTTTGTTATTAAATACATTAACAACATAGCGACCTTTTTCAAACTCATCGTTTGGCGCGACAAATTCGCAAATATTCAAGTTTCTATTCTCATAATTGAACTTACTCACCAAACTGTAATTTAAAACAGTGTCTTCAAATTGAATTTGCTCATTGGCACCTAAGACGTTATTCTTTGGATCCAATACTTGAACATAAAGTTCTTTATCTCCTGCGCCTACCAATTTATTTTTAGCCACTGTGTAACATACTCTAATTTTGTCACTTCGTTTAGCACGTTCAGTAGGAATTAATTTCCCTGAACTTCTTTCAATCACACCAAATCCTTTTAAATCGGTAGTTTGCAATACAGCAGCATTTTCAACAACCTCGGCCAATTGTGTGTTTTGTACTAAAAGAGAATCTGTAAACACCGTTCTTTCAGCCAATTGTACAGTCGTACTATCTAAGGAGGTTGCTAACAGTGAGTTTTCTACCTTTAACTTGTCATTTTCAGCTAATAATACATCCATTTCCTCCTGTAAAGCCAAGAACTTCTTTTTGTATCTCCAAAGGCTATTAACACTGTTTTGAGAAATTTTCAAAGAATCCATCAATCCCTGAATACGCTCTCTCGCCTCAAGTAAGTTTTCATTGGCAATTTCATTTTCTCCAATAGCCACATCATATTGCTTGGCCATAGTGCTTAAATCTGCCATCACTTGTTCCTTCTCTCTCGTGAGAGCCGCCTCATTTTCTTTTTTCTCATTGTACAATTTAGAAGTGTAAAAACCTGTTCCTAAAAATAATGCCAATAGAATTCCTAAAGCAATTTTTAAACCTGTACTCTTACTGTTTGAATTTTCCATAAGTTACTATTTGTTTATAGTTATTTTTTAACGTTAATTCTTTCAATTTAATTTGAAGCAGAACTTATAAAATCTGTACTTTTAATACATCAAAATTAATCAATTTTGTTCATGGAACACTTTAAACCTTTTACAAATTCAGAATTAAAAAGCATTCTGAACAAAAGAGCCAAAGAAACCAAGTTTGGAGAACACATCTTATTGCTTCCGGACTTCAATGATATATACGAGCAACTGTTAAAATTAGATGTTACGTATGTAATTTTCGGTATCAAAGAAGATATCGGAATCTTTGCAAACCTAGGAAATACAGGGGCTTACAGAACTTGGGATACAGCCCTTAAATTTTTGTTAAACACACAGAGTAATGCTCACACGCAACCTCAAAAGGTCGCTATTTTAGGACATTTAGATTTCGAAAATTACCGCGAAAAGCTATCAAATCTAAATCCAAAAAAGAAGAAAGACCTTATGAAAGCACGAAAAAAAGTGTCTAAAATAGATGCTGTCGTCACCTTCTTAGTCTCTCAGATTGTCAAAGCTGGTAAAATTCCTATTGTAATTGGTGGCGGACACAACAATGCCTACGGAGCTATTAAAGGAGCTTCTTTAGCACTAAAAAAACCCTTAAATGTGGTCAATTTTGATGCGCATCATGATTTTAGAGCAGAAGAAGGAAGACACAGTGGAAATGGCTTTAGCTATGCATTCTCTGAAGGTTTTTTAAAAAACTATTTTATTTTCGGGCTTCACGAAAACTATACATCAAATCAAATCTTCAAATCTCTCGATAAGATCAAAGAAGTTGATTATAATACATTTGAAGCCATCATGGTGAGAAAATCCCTAAAGTTCAAAACTGAAATGCAGCGCGCTGCAGATCATGTTAGTCATTCGTCTTTTGGCTTAGAGATTGATTGTGATGCCATTCAGAATATCCCAAGTAGTGCGATGACTCCTAGTGGGTTTTCAGTGACTAAAACACGTCAATTTGTAAATCACTTTGCTGCTTATGACCAAGTTACGTATTTACATATTTGTGAAGCGGCTCCAACTATGGAAACAGATGCCCAAGTAGGTAAATTAATTAGTTATCTCATCACCGATTTTATAAGAGCACGTGAGTCCCATTAACATCATTCCTTTTGACAATCAGTACGCTAATGATTTTTACAAATTGAATATCGAGTGGTTATCTACTTATTTCTATGTTGAACCTTTTGACGAAGAGGTTTTGAGTCGACCCAATACTTATATCATTGATAAAGGAGGTCATATATTTTTTGCGCAACGAGAATCAACGATCTTAGGAACTGTGGCCCTCATGCCAACAGCAAATCCGCTGGTATTTGAATTAACTAAAATGGCCGTCTTGCCTGATATGCGTGGTCAAAAAATAGGTCAAAAACTCTTAAAATTTTGTATTGCATTTGCGAAACATCAGCAGTGGGAAGCGCTCATGCTTTACTCTGCTACTAAATTAGAAAACGCTATCTATATCTATCGCAAATACGGCTTTAAAGAATTACCATTAGAAGCGAATAGCCCATACAGAAGAAGTGATATTAAGATGGAATTACGGTTGAAGTGAGCTATTTAAATGTTGGTCTAATTCCAAACAATAGTCGTTGTTATTATCGCATAGCGTAATCAAAACTTCTATCATTAATTGTTGCAATTGTTCGTTATCTGGTTGAATTTGATACGCCAAATTAAATTCTGAATAAGCACCAGTCATATTTTGGTCGCTTAAACGCTTTAATCCCGATCTCATCAAAAACTGAAAAGCCTCCTGATTGGTAGTTTTGATGCGTGTCTCTTTTTGATTTTGAATATCTAAAGAGTAAGCCACCACCTCAGACGCTTTAAAATAAATACTTATCAAAAATAGCCCTATCAGTAAACAACTTAGGAGTTCGAAAATCTGACTTTTATTTTCTGAAGGTTGTAATTTGAATTGACGTTGGTAAGTCGGTAATGTATTACATGAGGGCTTGCTTCTTCCTTTCGAAAAAGCTTTTCTTGGACGTTGTCTATAAATCCAAGTTGCCATACCAAAACCCATGTAACCTGCCATAATGCACTTTACTTATAAGTCTCAATATCTTAGAAAATGTTACATAGTCACAGCGCTATGCTTCTAAAATCTTAGATCTTTGATACCAAGTCGCACAGGTTGAATGCGATTTTTTTAACGATCAATTAATAGGAACTTCCGGTACTCTTCAGGGAATCTAATCGGCGCTGTAGCGCTTCTATTTCCTTGGCATTTTCATTAACCTTCGGAATCGCTGTTACGGAATCTATAACGCGCTGCAAATCGTCATCAGTGATTTCTTCTTGATAGAAATACCCAATGCCTTCACTAGCTCTCCATGCTTCACCTAATTGGTCGTAGACTTCCTTATCCCATGTGCTCGGATGTTTCACGTCAATCCATATAACATCCCGATATTCACTATCAATAAGCGCCAAATCTGGCGTTGCTGATCCATCAAATTGCCCAGCCGCATTTTCTTTAATGGCTGAAATTGTTCCTAAGAAAAACAAGCGCTTGCGACCCGCAATATTTTTGATATAAGGTCGAAATTCTACAGGTTTATTGACCGACCAATCAAACTCTTTACGTGATTCGATCACCTTGAGAGGCATAGCTGAAACACCAGCATAGCCTTGCTTTTTAGCTGCGTGATCATAATAATACAGCTTATTAGTGCCATCAGCTGGTACAAACACACTATAGCTTAAGCTCGTTCGTTCGTCACCCACAGGTTCTAATCCAAACCAATGATATAAGCCACTGTATGCATCGCTTTCAGAGTCTGCAAAATCAAAATCGGTAACAAAGGGTTGTTGATTTTGATCGTCAGGTAAGTCAGGAATTTTTACGGCAGTTTCCATATTCCATGGTAAAGGATCACTAAAACCACCTAGGAATTTTAACGATTCTGCTTGCAAGCGTGATACTTTTTCTGCCAAGGTATTCTGTTTCGTGAGATACGGATAATTTGTCATTTCTTCAGGAGCAATATAGGTACCCTTTCCTATTGCAATTCGCTCTATATAATCATTAAAATCATGTTCGCCATTATCAATGACCATGACACCTCCAAACGTTGGGTACGGAAAGAAAAACCCTTTCCATTTAATCAAACTCACCACTTGCACCCACTCTCCAGAATCATTTTTCATATAAAACGTATCACTGGGCTCATAATTAATGAGCATCCAAGGATTAAAACGCTGCACAACGGCATTATACGTGTTTCTACTAAATTTTAAGGATTCTCCTATGGAAAATGTCACTGGAATTCTATTTTCAGCAGAAAACCGAGGAAATGGTGTCGTACTCGATACGGCAAAGACTTCTTCTGTATTATCGCTAATTTGTTGAAAGGTATAATTTTCAGAAGGTTGTATCGCCATGGTCCATTTATTTTCATCGTCTACTCTTACCAAATGCGGCAACGATACGTCTTTCGTCTCTCCTACACTTTCATTAGCCATAGAAAATATGTTGCGAAGCGGTTGAATGCGCTCATTCTGTGTGAGTGGTAGTTCATTTATTTCGACCTTATTTAAATCTTTAAAGACATTATACGTTTTCATATAATCGTACATCCCTTGATTCCAGCCTAATACATAAAGTAATGCGAAAAACACAAATAACAAGCCTAGAATGCCAAGTCGTCTTCCTGTACTTGCTGAACTTCTAAACTTCTTGAGTCCGAAAAACAATACCAGACAGCTCAATAAAATGATAAAGATATATTTACGAACAAATAACAAGGCTGGTTGATAATCATCACGTAAAACAAACAGCGCAATAAGCAAGATAAGCCCAGCGACGATGGTGATGGTTTTTTGTTTTTTTCCTTTATTCCAATACGATTTTATCATGCCTAAATATTAATAATTAATTTGACGAATGTGCTAAAGTTCGGAAAGCTACATTAAGCCTTTGTCCTTAAGTCGCTCACGAGCCGACTTTTCATTGGGCTTGGTTTCAGGGGTGTTTTTGATTTCATCTTTGGCTTCTTCGACTGCTTTGTTATCCTTATTTTTCAAATCGTCAATAAAGTCTTTTCCTTTTTCTACGACATGCTCAAATTTATCCTCTAAGGAATCCCCTTGTTCTTCAATCACCTTTGTCGATTTAATCACAAAATTCGCAATATAAGTTCCTAATAAACTCCCTGCTGCAAATGAAGCAAATGCAGAAATTCCGTAATAACTTGAAAACACATTAATTGGTGTCAAAAATTCCAGAATCAAGGCTGCTACCAAAACCAAAACTACAATGAATAGCAGTCTAGGAATGAAACTTCGTTTATATACAAAACCTTTCGGATTATCCGGACTCATTTGTAACTCCTTACTATTCATCATCTTGTTGACAAATCGATAAGCGCCATTGCCATTCGATTCTCTCCAGTAGAGGAAAATTCCGAAAAGTACTGCTGCAATAAAAATAATCAAATCTGTTCCCATAATGTGTCGTTTAAATTAGAACCCTTTATAAAGTTAGTCTAAATTTCCTAAATATTGTTACGAATGGTTTCTATGACCCAATCCTTCAGTGAATCGTCCCAAGTTTGATATTGCTTATAAAATTCAACTTTATCGTACCAATATAAGAATAGGACATCTTTAGGAGCGATATTTACCAATAGTTTCCAAATTAAATCTTGATGCTTCGGATGCAAACTAGAGTGTGGTTCATGCATTGCTTGAAATAAATCTTCATCGACAATATCAGATATTTTATACTGGTTACTCGTTTCCAATTTTTCAAGATAGCGTTCTACACTCATGACTTTCTTTCGCGTCTCAATATCTACTTTGTTCAAATAGCTCTTAAATAGCAAAGGATCATTTAAAATATCTCGAATTGGGTGCTGCGTACTAGACAGGTGTTTCGCAAATTCAAATTTCTTGATTCGTTCGTAGCGACTTGTTTTAACCATAGCTTCAAGATCGTAAGAAATAATAATGTGGTCTCGCAACTTTGCTACGAGTTCTGGTTGTGAAATATGAAAAATAAATACATCGTGAAGGGTGTCTTTAATCGCTTCTTTATACCACTTCATATCTTCAAATACGACAATTGGTGAAATAAAATCTCGAAGTACATAGACACCACCAAATGATTTCGTATAGAACGAATCGGTGACAAAATTCACCGATTGCAAATTGAGATCACGCTCACGCAAATCACCATATTTATTGGCCGACTCCAACAGTTGTTTATGGATATCTTCATCAATAAAATTGTTCCCGTGCCTAAATTTTTCAATCAATAGCAATTGGTCTTCTCTCACATGATCCAATTTATCAATTAAATGAAATTTGATAGTGACGATATGATATTTCAGAACATCCAAAGGTTCATAAAACGCATCAATGCTTTGATCAAAATCAATACATATCGCTGAATCTCTTGTAATATCATTGATCTTATCGCCATGCGTTTTAAACACCTGTTGCATCATATCTCTATCAAATGTGTGATAAGGCGAATAGACTGGCTTTTTGTTCTGTAGAGGTGAAATGATGATGCCGTGCGGATTAGATTCACCATTACACAAATAGTTGTCATCTCCTTTTTCCTCAGCCACTTCTGGACTCCAACCAATGCCATCTATCGAAAAGCTAGAGAGTTTTGTTTCTGTGAATCCTAACTTTTTTAGGCACTTATTATAGCGTTCAACAAGCTTTCCTGAAACAGGAATGAGTTCACTTCGATATAAATTTGCTGCTTTAAGCTTATTCATAGTATTAGTTTCCAAACTGTTCTCTAGCCTCTAAGTCAATTTTTAATTGATTCACCCTTGCATCTACTTTACGTTTAAAATCGGTGTCTGCAATGGTGGCCACATTATCTAAATAACGCACGACTTCTTGTCGGCGAATTTCAGAAAAATCTAAGCCTTTCATATTGGAACGCATTAATTCCTGAAGCATATGAAACTTGGTTTCATAATCCTTCTTAAAATAGATCTCAGGATTTTCAAACCAATCTTCTTCCAAATCAAAATCGGTGAGACGCAAGGACACTGCACTTTGTATATTACGCACATCTCTCGAGGAAAAGAACGGAAAAATCTTCTGTATTTCTTTGTAAAGGTTGGCATAAAACAAATGCTGATTCGATTTAAATTGCTGTTCTACTTTGTTATAGGCTTCTAAAACTCGCTCTTCAGTTGGCTTATCTGAGACTTTTAGAATTTCACCCATATTTTTTGCCAAGCCTTGATCTTGTAAATAACTGTAATTTTCAGGACCTTGCATATTCACAAAATTTGGCATGGTATCGTCCAGCTTTCGCCACCAAAGATGATCTTGGTCTAGGAAGTCATGTTCGGTACGAGCACCATCAATTTTGAATCGCCCTTGCACTCTCGAAATAACCGCTTTATCCAACATTTCTGGAAGATTTGTAAATAAACCAATAGAGCTATTACCATAGTTCACGGCATAGGCACCTTCTGTATATCGCAGAAAGACACCAATAACTTCTTTTACACCTGCAGAAACGCCTTGTGCTGTTCGCTCCTGTAGGTTGTTTTCAGCATCATCAATGGGTGCAAAAATTAGTTTGGATGGATCTTGTAAAGGCTTCATCCAATCTACCATTTTTTCGGCAGAACCACCTTGAAATGTCGATATCAATGTATCAGGCATTGGATGGAATAAAAAAGGAATATCTAGTTGGTCACAATGCTCCTTTAAACGTGTCGCGATTGCAGCGATCAACATACTCTTTCCAGTTCCAGGAATGCCGTAGCCCATAAATACAGGCATAAAACCACCAAGCTCCTGAAACGGATTCTTCTTTGCTGTAAAATCATAACTTAATAGCCGTTCTGTTAAACGTCGGGCAAAATGCTTAGCATCTCTGTTACCTACAATTTGTTCAAACTGAATCTTATTAAATTCAACACTTTTTGCGGCACCTTGAAAGACATTATCCCAACCCGATACAGCAAATTCTGATTGCTCTAATTTATAAGTACGATCGACAATCGTTTCGGTATATTCCAAACTGCTTTTACGCATTTGAATCTCTGCAATCAAGGCTTCAAAATATACCACAGTAAAATCTACGACGTCCTTATCGGATTTGATAATTTCTGGATGTCCCAAATATTTATCATAATAGAACAATGCACAGGATATGCCTTTTAAAGGCGTCATAAGCGACACTTCTGGAATGCCTGCAAATTTATTTTTCATGACACTCAAGTCATCCGAAGCCATGGTTTTTAAATCATGAAGTATTTTATAGGCAGTGGCGAATAACATAAAGGCCGTAGCTGTTTGCATTTTACTCTCGTATTCACGTTTACCAGAACTGTCTAAGGCTGTTCTATTTTCTGATAAACTTGATAGACCAGACGCATCGTAATAGCTATCCTTAATCCAAATACCAAGCGTAATTCCTTCTTGTACTGCATAAAGCGTTTGATTGAGATGCAAAGGAATCGCAATAGACTCGGGCAATAGACGTTTTTTAAGTTCTAAAATCGTTTTGGACACCGATGTCACTTCTGAGTTACCGTTTCCTTTAGCACGAGACAAGTAGAGTAAAATCGACTCATCCTTAGCGTCTTTATCTTTATTTTTAGCACGTTGCCCTTGTTCCCATTGAATACTTTTGATGTAAGAAGTAGCTTCATCACGAAGCATATCCAATTCGTTTTGTTTGATGGGAAATGTTGAGTTGTGTTCCATTCGTTAATTAATCATTGGTCGTTTCGGTTAAACCTACTGAAACTTTAGTTGTTTATTTTTAAATCTGCCAATTGAATAGGCGCTTTAGCTAACTTATTCATGACTTCTGGTGTTTTATTATACAATAGCTGTATGATGCGATGTGGCGCAAAAACATAGCGCTGCTTCATAATGGCATCCCACTTTTGAAAGACTTGCTTATTAAAAAAACTGCCTTCCTTAAATTCACTTTTAGAGCGTACTTCATCAATTTTAAATGAAATAGCATAGGATTCCAATGGAATGGTTTTTTGTGCTATCCCTTCCAAAATGGCGTGCGTCACTTTGTTCTCGTCTTTAGCAAATACATTATGAATAGGGCCTAAATCCACACGTTTTACCAATTTGGGCATGACTTTAGGCAATCGCTTATCAATGGCATACGCCATAGTGTCTAACGCTAACTCCCTATCTGCAACCGTTTTGAGTGCATAATAAATGTCTTCTCTATCTTTTTGAACATTACTGCCATCATAATTAAAATACATGTAGCAGACAAAAGGCCTATTATGAGACACTTCATAAAAACTCCAGCTTACCATATATTCACCTGGTGCCTCCTGAGGCGCTTCCATTATTTTACCTTGGACAAAGCGGTTGAATATATATTCCTTTTTTGCAGACGAGTAATAAACAATCGACGCTGCCTGAAATAATTTGCGTTTTGAAATGGGCTCTTTTCTTCTTAACAGGGTATCTAAAAACTCCTCTTTCAAGGTATCTATACTTGTTAATTTACCAAGATATTCCTCTCGCAGTTCCAAGTCATTGAACAAATACCGAAATTCTAAATAATTAGGAAACCCGGAATCTGTAAGATCTACCTTCATATGTTCTTCATCATCGTACATATATTTGATTCGCATCGCCTCTATGGAATACAGCAATAGGTCGCTGTATTGCTTAAACAAACGGATTTCAGGATCATTTAGTAATTGATTTTGCTGAACAGCGACAATCAATTCCTTCAGAGTAAAGTCTATCATTCTATGATAGAACACATACTGCTCCTTGGAATCCAATATGGCCGAATCTAAAGGGGTTACAATCATTTGATTTGTTAATTATTAAAATCTTATTGGTGCTAGTGCCGTTTTCGTTGCGATGAAGTGAAATTCACGTTCCAAATCATATTTAAGTCGTTTAACACTGCGTCTCATAATGAAAAAAGGAATTCCAAACATGAAAGCGGCATGAAGCAAAATGAAAGGCGCTAAAAACAACGGTGCATCATCGGTCCCTACAGACACTAAAAATCCTAAAAGAAATAATACATAAAAAATAGAAATCATTATATAAAACAACTTCAATCCAGTGTTAAAGCCTGATATTTCCATCTCAATCATGAGTGTATCTGATGCTTGTCTGAAGCGTCCGGTTGCTATGGCCATATTCATTTTTGAGTCGAAGAAGCGTCGTCGTCGTTTCAATTTGAAACCTTGGTAATCTACTTGCCCTTTATATTCATTTTTACTTGATGAAAAAACATCAAAGGCATCAGAAAAGTAACCAAGATCAGATGTATCCACATGACTTTGCAAACGATTTACAAAGTCTGTTTTAGTCGTGTCTAACTCCAAGGTACATTGATCTATCAGTTTGTATTTTCTAAGAACGTTCTGCATGTTTTTGATTCTGGGTTTTACCAATTTAAAAATTAAAGGTTTCGTTACAAACATGTGTTTTAGTCACAATGGTCTCTCCATGTGCACCATAAGTGGTTTTCTCGGTTATGTGACAGGTATTATGATCATTGGAAATAAATATAAATCCCAATGCCACAAAGACCATAAAAAAGAAACCTATAACATACTTGTTGGTACTATTCATAGCGAAATTTGCGTTAAGGATGGAGCTATTGTGGAGCTCCACGACGTGAGCGACTAGCGAGAGCCTGACCCGCTTTTGAGTGAATCAAAAGCGGGAAACGCCATCATTATGTTAAGACAACAAATCGTCGTCGTTAGCTTCTGGTTTAGCTTCACCTTCTGGCTCACCACCATCTGAAGGTGCGTTAGGATCTGCTTTATAATACTCGTCGAAAATCTCTTTCATATCGATACCATATCGATCAGCGAAATTCTTTTGAATTTCAGAATCCTTTGATCTAATTTCCTTTAAAGCCTCAGCATAACTACCGTAAACTCCTTGCATCACTTTTTCATGAACTGGAATATTATCCATCATTTCTTGGCGTGCTTTCGCACTAGCCGTGTGCATTGCCGCGAGTGTTTCGCCTATATGCTCGTCTGTTTTTACACCTAGATGCTCTAGAATTGCGGCAAACTCTTGGTCTGTTCTGGCCTTTAACGCCACCACATAACCGTCGTAGTATTTTAAACGCTCATCGGTATCACTCTTAAGTTTCGCCCGATGCGTTTGTAAGTTGCTACGTAAAGATGTGAGTACTTTTATGGTTAGATTATGCTTGTGAACAAAACTATCTTTTGACGCTGCAAGTGTGGTATAGGCATTCTTGAGTCCTTCTAACTCTTCCACTTTTTGTTCCAATTGTGTGACACGTTCAAGCGCTTCGGAATACTCCGTAGATTGCTTATCCGCTACCTCTTCTAGTGCTTGACGCGCTTGTTTTAGTAGGGCATATTGTTCTTCTAATTGCGCTTCAACTTGCTTTTTCTTTTCTAAGGCTTTGGTATGATTATTACTCGCTTCAACAATGGCAGTCTTCAAACTTTCCTCCACTTCTTTGATTTCCAATTCACGATCTTTCAAACGTTTAACCGCAGCTTGGCTTTTAAATGATAATTCATTCAAAAGGGTTTGGACATCAGCATTTTCAATACGCTGTTGAAATAAGGCCTTTGCTTTATTATCTGCTGCATCACGCTCTTTTTGTGCATTTCGCAATTCTTCTTCAGCCTTTTTGATCTTCGATTTTCTTCCCCAAAGATTATTCCACCAAGTATCTGGCGTATTATTAGCATCTTCTAATTCCACTTTGGCGCGTTCCAAACGTTTGATAGCATCATCAATAATTTTTTGTTCAGCGGCATTTAAGGCTGAAAAACCTTCGAACATGATACCAACTTCATCTTGATAATCGGTCAAATCTTTTATCGCATCCAATAAGGTTGACCTGTCCTTCTCGGCCATATCTACAACATTATCTAAGGTGGCATTTAAGATTTTCTGACGACTTTCAGGATCATCTTCTTGTGCGAGTTTCGATTTCATCTGGTCAATGGCTTTTCCCCAATTGACATCTACTTTCTCTGTTTTCTCATTGGAATTGGTTTCTAATAAATCAAAATCATCAGACATATTATGTGGTGTGTTAAGGTTGAACAATAATTCGGACAAGCAATTTCGTTAAAATATATGGTTTTTAAAACTTAATCCCTGTAAATTATCAGTAGTAAAACTTAATATTTTGTTACAAACTTTACGAACTAAACATTTGTATTTATCTTTAGATTAAAATAATTATTACTATGAAACATTTAAACATTATTATTCTAGGCATCTGTATCATTTTGAGTTCTTGTAAACCTGAAAAAAAGGATCAAATGGCTAGTGACAACCAAGTAAATGAGACTGACATTGCCGTCTCCACTGACACGAAAAAAGAGCCTTTAGACATCACACCCATTTCTCATGCAACCATGGTTATGCGTTATGGAGAAGACCTGATCTATGTAGATCCAACTGGAGGCGCTGAGGCTTTTAGCGCATTTGAAGCTCCTGAATATGTCTTAATTACGGATATCCATGGTGATCATTATCACCAAGAAACCTTACAAGCATTGGATTTATCGGCTTCAACGGTCATCGCTCCTACAGCTGTGATTGAAAAATTTCCAGAAGATTTAAAGATTGGTACCGTTGTCGCTATGGATAATGGGACGACAAAAACTTTTGACGATTTTGAAATCGAAGCAATTCCGATGTATAACTTACGTGAGGAAGCCTTGAAATTTCACCCAAAAGGACGTGGTAATGGTTATGTGCTAACTATTGGCGGCGAACGCATCTATATTTCTGGAGACACAGAGGACATACCAGAAATGCGAAACTTAACTGATATTGACAAGGCCTTTGTATGTATGAATTTACCGTATACCATGACGGTTGACAAAGCCGCAGAAGCCGTGCTTGAGTTCAAACCGAAAACGGTGTATCCTTACCATTATAGAGGTACTGATGGGCTTAGTGATGTAGGCAAATTTAAAACTTTAGTTAACCAAGGTGATGAATCGATAGAAGTTGTACAATGGGACTGGTACCAATAAAAAACAAGAGTTTTATCGATTAAGTGTAACTTTTTATAGATAAATAACATTTTAATTAAATATTGTTGTATATTTGAACACCAAATCATTGTAAACTGAAGTCAAATGCTAACCACTTATATATCAAACACCTCACTTGTTAGTACGATGCAATTAACCATTGTACTGATTGTGACTGCGTCGATATTCATTGTATTTATTGCTATTGCAATTATTAAGATGTATCGACTTAAGGCTGAAAACAAACGTCTGACTGACAGTAGTTTTTACAAAAAAGAAGTGGAAAAGAGTTATCAGGATTTTACTGATGGCCATTTATATGATAATAACAATTAATCACTAAGTGATGACATAAATAAAAAAAGACAGCAAATGCTGTCTTTTTTTATTTCATTATTGGTTGAGTCTAACGTACCAATTTTTTATACTTAATTCGTTTAGGCATAAGATCACCTCCTAAACGCTTCTTTTTATTTTCTTCGTAATCAGAGAAACTACCTTCAAAGAAATAAACTTGACTATCACCTTCAAAAGCGAGAATGTGCGTACAAATACGATCTAAAAACCATCTATCATGAGAAATGACCACCGCACAGCCGGCGAAATTTTCTAAACCTTCCTCTAATGCTCTTAAAGTATTGACATCCAAATCATTGGTAGGCTCATCTAAAAGCAAGACATTACCTTCTTCTTTTAAGGTCATAGCCAGATGTAAACGGTTTCGTTCACCACCAGACAATAATTTCACCTTTTTGTTTTGCTCACTTCCAGAAAAATTAAAGCGACTTAAATAGGCTCTTGAATTGACCTGCTTTCCTCCCATCATGACGAGTTCTTGCTCATCGCTAAAGTTTTGCCAAATAGTTTTTTCTTGATCTATATTTGAATGCGATTGATCCACATAGGCTATTTTAGCAGTCTCTCCTACTATAAACTCACCTTTATCTGGAGTTTCTTCTCCCATAATCATTCTGAAAATGGTAGTTTTTCCAGCACCATTGGGTCCAATCACACCAACAATACCGGCTTGTGGCAGGTTGAAGTTTAAATCTTCATACAGCAATTTATCACCATAACCTTTACTCACACCTTTGGCTTGAATTACGTTGGTTCCCAATCGTGGACCATTAGGAATATAGATCTCTAGCTTTTCATCCAATTGCTTTTGGTCCTGGCTCATCAATTTGTCGTAATTTTTCAAACGTGCCTTTTGCTTTGTCTGTCTTCCTTTAGCACCTTGACGTACCCATTCCAGCTCACGCTCTAATGTTTTTTGTCGCTTAGAAGCTGTTTTACTCTCTTGAGCCATTCGCTTCGACTTTTGATCTAGCCATGACGAATAATTGCCTTTCCAAGGGATGCCTTCACCTCTATCCAGCTCTAAAATCCAGCCAGCGACGTTATCTAAAAAATATCTATCGTGCGTCACCGCAATTACCGTTCCTTTATACTGAGCCAAATGATGTTCTAACCAGTGAACAGATTCAGCATCAAGGTGGTTGGTAGGCTCATCCAGCAATAATACATCAGGCTCTTGTAATAGCAGTCTACAAAGTGCCACGCGACGTCTTTCTCCACCAGATAACACGCCAATTTTCTTATCGCCATCAGGCGTTCTTAAAGCATCCATGGCAATCTCCAATTTGGTATCTAATTCCCATGCATTGGCCGCATCAATCTGATCTTGAAGTTCCGCTTGACGATTCATCAGTTTTTCCATTTTATCTGGATTACTATAAACTTCCTCCAATCCGAACTGATCATTTATCTTATTGTATTCATCGAGTATAGCGACGGTTTCAGAAGCACCTTCACGCACCACTTCCATAACGGTTTTCTCATCATCAAGCTGTGGCTCTTGCTCTAAATAGCCCACGGAATACCCTGGAGAAAACACCACATCACCTTGATAGTTCTTATCAACACCAGCGATGATTTTCAACAAAGTGGATTTACCAGAACCATTCAATCCAAGAATACCAATCTTAGCACCATAAAAGAAACTGAGGTAAATATTTTTAAGGACTGGAGTATTGGCAGATTGGAATGTCTTTGTCACTCCAGACATTGAGAAAATTACTTTTTTATCATCACTCATTATACGCGACCTTTTAATGCGTTAAACACCCAAGCTACGGCGAAAAAGCCTATGCCAACAGCTGCAAATCCCCATCCAGCTACATCATCGTATCTGAAGGCGCCAAGCGCTATTAAACCTAATCCTACTATTATCATAATCGTGGTAGCCCAAGCCAACACCGTATTTTTGTTCATTGCCATAATTCATTATTTTTTAAGGGAATTACAAATATCGCATTTTTAAACGAAATTAAAGCATCCTATAAAAGAATGCTTTGATGCTATAAATCCATTGTCACAATTAACTCATAGGTACTTCAATAATGATTAATTCCGATGTTGTGTCGGCATTGATCTGTACTTGTTCTGTTTCATAAATACCCAATGCGTCTCTAGAATTTAAAGCAATCTCTCCAATCTTTATATTTCCTTCAACCACAAAAACATAAAATCCATGATTGTTCGATGAGCTCGTTAACTCAATCGACCTTCTTGCATCTAAGGACGTTCTGTATATGTAAGCTTGTTGACTAATGGGAAGCGCATCCCTTAAATTTTTATCCTTAGGCGCTACAACCAACTGTAATTGATTCTTCTTTCCAGCTAAAGGAAACTTTCGTTGCTCGTAATGAGGCGTTACATCTTTTTCTTGCGGTATGATCCACAATTGCAAAAAATTAACAGCATCGGTTTGACTGTCATTAAATTCAGAATGTGTCAACCCTGTTCCTGCACTCATCACTTGTACTTCTCCAACCTCAATAGCGCGTTTATTTCCCATGCTATCCTTGTGGGACAAAGCACCTGTAAGTGGAATGGAAATGATTTCCATATTCTGATGAGGGTGTGTTCCGAAGCCCATTTTAGGTTGTACGACGTCATCATTCAGAACACGCAATGCGCCAAAATTCATGCGTTCTATATTGTGGTAATTGGCGAAGCTAAAAGAATGATGGGATTTTAACCAACCATGATTTGCGTAACCTCTCGAATTTGCTTTATGCAGTATTGTTTTCATTATATCTTATTTTATTAATTCACTGGAAGAAATCCCATTTTGCCCATTTGATAGTCTCTCATGGCTTCCATAATTTCTGTTTGCGTATTCATGACGTACGGACCATAGGTCGCTACTGGTTCATTAAAAGGCGCTCCGGATAAGAATAGCATTAAACTATCGGCTTCCGCTTTCAACGTAAACCCTTCGCCATCTTGATTAAATTGTATCAGTTGTGGTCCATCTAATTCTAACATCTCGTTCTCATTAATACGTACTTTTCCTTTTAATAGGTACAGAAGTCCTTGATGTGTATCGGGAAAAGAGATGTTTTCAGTTCCTCCAGATTTGGCATCGATCATAAAGGCATTGACAGGCGTCTGGGTCACTATCCTCCCGTGTTTGTTGTCTAAGGTTCCAGCAATTACCTTGGTAACCACCTTCTTATCTTCTGAAATTACTTTGTGAAAATCCTCATGCTTCTCATGTTGGTAATTTGCAGATATCATTTTTTTTGAAGCTGGCAAGTTCAGCCAAAGCTGAATCCCTTCAATGATGCCTCCTTTTTTCACAAATTCATTAGTGGGTTTCTCGGCATGAATAATGCCACGTCCTGCAGTTGTCCATTGCACATCTCCGGCCTTAACCACACTTTCATTCCCTAGAGAATCTCGGTGTAATTGCTCGCCTTGAACGAGAAACGTCACAGGCTCAAATCCTCTATGAGGATGTGGTCCAAGATCAAATGGATTGTGGGTTTCTGAAATTTCATACGGACCATAATGATGCAACAATACAAATGGATCTATCATATCTATTTGTCGTGTAGGCAATGGTTGACGTAACCTGATGGGTCCCATGTTCACAAAATCACTGGTTCCTATGTTTTTTATGGTATTCTTTTTCATATTGATTGTATGTTAATAGTTTCCATGGAAACTATTCGGTTAAAAAAAAGCTTATCGCATTTTATCGAGAAGGTCACTCAATTGTTCGGCTTCTTCTTCTGATAAATTTTTCAGCATATCCTTATTGAAATTGCTAGGAATGGCTGCTAATAAGTCTTGTCCTTTCTTGGTAATTTCAATTTTCACTACACGTCTGTCATGCTCTGACGGCAAACGTTGTATCAATTTTTTAGCACAAAGTTTATCCATTAAGCGTGTGGCATTTGGTGAACGTTCAAGCATTCTATCTTTTATAGTTTGTACGTTCAACGCATCGTTCGCACCATTGAGTATTCTCAAAATATTATACTGTTGTGGCGAGATACCAAAGTCTTTGAAAAATTCATTTTGACAACTTGAAATCCAATTAGCAGTATAGATAATATTCAGAAATGCTTTGACTTTCTGATTTTCGAACTTTGAATTGATATCTTTTGCTAAATCACCCATCACTCTACTGTTTATGATAAGGCATCTTGAAACTGTTGAATTTCCTCAAGTAATTGCTCATTTAATTCCTGATTACTGATTTTACCATTGTCAAAATTGTCACCAAATGACGGCAATGAAAACTTGCCAGTTATATTGGCTGCGTGATACGGAAAACGACTCATAGCAATTTGCAATACGGATTGTCCTCCTCTTGCCCCTGGCGATGCTGCCATTAATAACATTGGCTTATCATAGAAAGTTTTAGATTCAATTCTAGACATCCAGTCAAATAAATTTTTAAAGGCAGTGGTATACGCTCCATTGTGCTCTGCTAATGAAATAATCAAACCATCAGCGTTTTTAATATGTTCTAAAAATTTATGAGCGTTTTCAGGAATCCCATCGGTCTTTTCTTTATCAATACCATACATTGGTAATTTAAAGTCGTTCAGATCCAAAATGGTAATCTCCGCATCCGTTAGCAATGTTGAAGCATAAGTTGCGAGTTGTTTATTGATTGAACTACGACTGTTGCTCCCTGCAAAAACGACAATATTTCTCATAAATTTTAATGTTATTATTTCGAGGCAAATATACGCCATTTTCATTTATTTTCCAAGGAATATATTTCCTAGTCATATTTTTTAACAAAATATTCACTTTATAATCCGTCGTGGGTTTTGTAATTTCGTGGAAATTAATAACGCCATGGATTTAAACTTCAATAAAAACGAAGACCACAATAAATTACTTCTTTCAGATTTAAAAAAACGCCTTGCCAAAGTCAAATTAGGTGGCGGTGAAAAGCGGATTGAAAAGCATCACGCAAAAGGAAAAATGACAGCAAGAGAACGTGTAGATTATTTACTGGATAGTAAGAAACATAGTGTAGAAATAGGCGCTTTTGCCGGAGAAGACATGTACAAAGAGCATGGCGGATGTCCTTCTGGTGGTGTCGTCGTCAAAATAGGCTATGTAAGTGGCAAACAGTGTATTGTTGTCGCCAATGATGCGACTGTTAAAGCAGGCGCTTGGTTTCCAATTACTGGAAAAAAGAACTTACGAGCGCAAGAAATTGCCATTGAAAACCGATTACCTATCATTTATTTGGTAGACTCTGCCGGTGTTTATTTACCGATGCAGGATGAAATCTTTCCAGATAAGGAACATTTCGGTAGAATATTCAGAAATAATGCGGTTATGAGCAGTATGGGAATTACTCAAATAGCAGCAGTTATGGGAAGTTGTGTAGCAGGTGGCGCTTACCTTCCTATTATGAGTGATGAAGCCCTCATCGTTGATAAAACTGGTAGTATCTTTTTGGCAGGAAGTTATTTGGTTAAAGCAGCGATTGGTGAAACTATAGACAATGAAACCTTGGGAGGTGCTACGACCCACTGTGAAATTTCTGGTGTCACAGATTACAAAGCAAAGGATGATAAAGACGCCTTGGAAACTATTCAGCGTTTGATGGATAAAATTGGTGATTATGACCAAGCTGGATTTAATAGGTCTGAAGCAAAAAAACCTAAAGACAATCCAGATGATATTTTTGGTATTCTGCCACGTTCTAGAGCAGATCAATACGATATGAAAGAGATCATCAAACGTTTAGTAGACGACAGTGAATTTGATGAATACAAAGAAGGCTATGGTCAAACAATCATAACGGCTTATGCAAGAATAGATGGTTGGGCCGTTGGTATTGTAGCCAATCAGCGTAAATTAGTTAAAACCAAAAAAGGTGAAATGCAGTTTGGTGGTGTTATTTATAACGATAGTGCTGATAAAGCGACGCGTTTTATTGCCAATTGTAACCAAAAGAAAATTCCGCTTGTCTTTCTTCAAGATGTTACAGGATTTATGGTTGGTAGTAAATCGGAACATGGTGGCATTATAAAAGATGGTGCTAAAATGGTGAATGCTGTCAGTAATTCCGTAGTACCAAAATTCACGATTGTCATTGGGAATAGTTATGGTGCTGGTAATTATGCCATGTGTGGTAAAGCTTATGATCCGAGGCTTATTGTAGCTTGGCCGAGTGCCGAATTGGCTGTTATGAGTGGCAATAGTGCTGCCAAAGTACTTTTGCAAATTGAAAAAGCATCTCTAGAAAAGCAAGGTGAAAAAATAACAGCAGAGAAAGAAAAGGAATTATTTGACAAGATCAAAAACAAATACGATAATCAAGTATCACCCTATTATGCGGCAGCACGAATTTGGACGGATGCTGTGATTAATCCCTTAGATACGCGAACATGGATTAGCATGGGTATAGAAGCTGCCAATCACGCACCTATTGAAAAGCCTTTCAACATGGGTGTGTTACAGGTGTAGCGACCTCACCCTTATCTTAATCTTTTATAACTGAAATAATCTGTGGTATGAGAGTGATGGCCGTTAATAAAACAGTGTTTTTCTTTTTAGATTCATTCGCTAGATCATTCGGTTTTGATACAACATTTGACACTGCCGTGGACGCCAATGTCTCCGGATTTCGAATCATGACCACTGAACTCGTCGTATGATCACTAGCATCTTGTTCAGCCAATTTGTAAGCCAATTCAATACCATCGTTATGAAATTCCTTCATATTTGATTGTAAGTGCTCCACAGCATATAAAATGGCCTTTATATTCTTTGAATGTGATTTTTTAAGCGCTATACCGTTTAAACCAGCATATGTGACAATGGATAGACTGTCATTTACTGATAATCTATCGGACAGTAACTTGAACGACTGCTTTAAAATAACTTTAGATTCCGTATCTAAACCCGAAGTTGGTGTTTGAATTAGAAGTATTAAGTGCTTTGGTAATTGTTTCGAACTGTCATCTTTTACTGCAGAAATATTTACAGCAAATGGAATGAGATTTTTAAGGGTTACTGATTGGGTTACAACAGGTATTTCTTGTCCGAAATTAACATGACAAAAAAATAATACAGCGGTGGTAAGAAGAACATTTTTCATTGGTTTGGTTATTAGTGATATACCAAACATACAAGCATATTTGAAGGCATCCTATTAGCAATGAGTAAAACCTATCTGTGAATGAGGCAACTAGCTCTTTAGTAGTTCTATTGTTTTTGCACGATGCAACTTGCCATTTGGGGTTTCAATAAATTTCGGGAGGAAATACACTGCTTTTGGCACTTCAAATTTATCCAATCCGTCAAATACACTGGCATCTAAGTCTTTCTTTTCTCCTTCAATGACCAAGATGACTTTTTGCCCGAGTGCTTTGTCTAACTCCGAAGTAATGAAGAAACGTGCAGCTAACAGGTCTTGAAGTTTGCCTTCAATGTGCTCTGGAAACAATTTAACGCCTCCAGAATTAATCATGTTATCAAAGCGTCCAATAATTTCGAATTCCTTATCGGAAACTAAATTAACGACATCATTCGTAACGATGGTGTTCTCGGATAATTCCTTGGCATCAATCACTAAACAGTCTCTCTCATCTTTTGTTATAGAAATGTCCCTAAGCACCTTAAAATAAGGATCTTTCTTTTTAGTTTTATTCAGCTTTTTCACAGCAATATGACTTACGGTTTCTGTCATACCATATGTTTCATAAACGGTTGGCTTCACATTTTGAATAGCGTCTCTCAAACTATTTGAAACACGCGCACCACCAACAATAATCGTTTTTATTTCTTGAAGTCGTTTCAGAGAATTATTCAATTGCAATGGGATCATTGCACAAAAATCATACGCTTTTTGATCATCATAAGCTGGTATTGTTGTTGGAGCTACCATATCCAATTCCAAACCTAAAATCATAGCTCTTACTAACATCATTTTTCCCGCAATAAACTGACTTGGCAAGCAGTGTAAGGCTGTATTCCCTGGTTCTAATTTAAAGAAATCGCCAGTCATTACAGATGAATTGACCATTTCCTGCTTTTTTATTTTGATCAGTTTTGGCAATCCTGTAGAGCCAGAAGTTTTCGTTAGAACATAATCTTTATCATCCAACCAATCCAGCATAAAATCGCCCATAACCTGCTCATAAGGCTCTCCTTCTTTTACCAAACTATAGGCCACTTCTTTTAATTCCTCATGATTATAGTTAGTGCCATTCAGTTTGAATTTCAAATGAATTTTGTCGAACGTTGGTGTCATAAACTTGATGATTTAAGCTATTATTCTCCTATAATTTTATAGTCCTCCTTTGGTGGCTCTGTAACCTTTCCGAATAAGTTAGACTTCCAGTCCGTCCACTTGTATTTTTTAGCCAATATCCATAAGATAATAGGATATACGACTAATACAGGTACTAATATTTCCGATATTTCATTTGAAGCATTTTCAGCTGTATATACGAATACGGCATCTGTCTGCAATGCCGACCACTTAGAGGTTACCAATAAAGCCGCCATTAAATTATTTCCAAAGTGAAATCCGAGAGCCAACTCCAATCCATTATCCATTAAAGTCATAATGCCCAGTAATAGTCCCGTACCAATATAAAAAATCATAATAATTGGTCCCATTTCGGCAACCTCTGGATTAGCAGCATGCAAAACACCGAACAGTACAGACGTCAAAATCAAAGGAAACCATTTGTTTTTAACGATAATAGCCACTTGTTGCATTAAATAGCCACGAAATAAATATTCCTCCAACCCTATTTGCAATGGAAACAATAACAAACTAATGACAAGGAGAATTGAGAATTTTACTGGGTCAAATTGTAGTTCGACCATAGATGGGTCAGAAAAATAACCAATAGCGAACAACACAATTGTCACCACTACAATTAATGAAAATGAAAAAAAAGCGCGACTCCAATCGACCTTTGCTCTTCCTGTTGTTAAAGATTTTAAACTTCGTTTGTGTAAATATTTCACAAATAAAAATAACAACCCTAATAAAACGGCAAATGGAAATAAATTCGCTGCAAGCCAAAAGTTTTTACTAGGAATCAATTCCAATAGCTTTTTTTGCTCTTCGATGACATCAAATCCATCACTAAAAAACAAAAAGAAGATGAGGTTAATTATAAAAAGTCCAGAAACGATGATTAAAGTTAAAATAATTTTCCAGGCATCATTTTCTCCTTTGTAAGCTTGTTGTATGTAATTCATAGGTATTAAATATTAACGTTCCAATGAGCGTTTGTTTCATATTGCAATGTACCATTTTTTACCACTAATGGCGACACAAAATTATTGTTAAATAAACTTCCAGTTCCCAAACCTTGAGGCAATTCATTTTCAAGCGTGTAGGTCCATTGCGCAATGGCATTCAATCCTACATTACTCTCTAAAGCGCTGGTTATCCACCATCCTATCTCTCGTTGATTGGCCAATTGAATCCACTCCAGACTTCCTTGAAAACCACCAACTAGCGTAGGTTTCAAAATGATATATTGCGGCTTTATGGTATTGAGCAGTTCTTGCTTTTTTTCAGAGGTGATGACACCAATTAATTCCTCATCTAAGGCAATTGGCAAAGGTGTATGCGCGCACAGGTTTGCCATTTCTTGCCACTGGTTTTGTTTAATTGGTTGTTCTATGGAGTGTAGTTCAAAATCTGATAGGCGCTTCAGCTTTTCCAACGCATCCTTTGAATGAAAAGCGCCATTGGCATCTACTCTCAACTCAATGTCTTGCGCTGAGAATTCTTGACGAATGGATTTCAACAAGTTGAGTTCCGTATGAAAATCGATTGCTCCAATTTTCATTTTTATACAGTTGAAACCTGCTGCAATTTTATCTTTGATTTGCTTTTTCATAAAGGTTTCAGATCCCATCCAAATCAAACCATTAATAGCAATAGGAGATTGATTTCTCGTAAAATTAGAAGGAAACAACTCAAAGCCATTGTCACTTTCTAGGGATTTAAAAGCCATTTCGAGCCCGAATTGAATACTTGGAAATTCAACAAGTTCTAGAAGTAGTCGTTCTAATCCATAATCTATGTGATCGCATGTCCATTGTAATGTGGCTTCAAAATCTGGTCGATCATCAAAACTTAAACCTTGAAACATGCCGCATTCACCAATGCCAGTCTTATCGTTTTGATTCAAAACTAAAAACCAGGTCTTTTTTTCTTTCAAGACACCACGAGATGTTCCACTTGGTGTTTTAAAATATAAAGTGTAGGGTTTAAAAGTGGCTGTCATCAACAAAATTTATAAGACAAAAGTACTAAATGTTCTAGCAGTATTTGAAGTATTATGACTTAGAAATTATGATGAAAACTCAATTGCAACTGTGCTTTACCAATGGAATTCGTTTTCTGATTCATCCAACCCAACTGAAATTTCATACCAGGCTTCAAAACATAACCAATTCCGAGATAGGTTCTATTTCTATCGAAAAAGGCAACAGATCTTCCATCACCAATATCATGTTGACCGTTGACAAACAATTCATTATAAAGTGCAGCATAAAAAGCGTCCTTTTCCAAATTGCTTTTATTAAGGGGAATGTTCATAAACAAATTATAGCGATACCTCGTCCTAAAATCTTGATCTTCAACAAAACGTTGTTCGTATCTAAAACGATGGGTGAGGTAAACGCGATTTCCTAATTTATGGGGCAGAAGTGCTTCTTGATAAATTCTACTTTCCACAGACGTGTCGTCGCTATCACCAAAGGCTCCAGTGGTTATATGTGCGTATCCCAAGGTGAATTTGGCATTGACACCTTTTGGTCGATACGTAACTCCAGAGCGTAACAATAATTGTTCTAAATCGCCTGCTAGATTCCAATTACGATATTGTACATCACCCTGAAATCCGAAAGCACTAGATTTAAATTGATGATCAAAAAAGTACATGTACCAAGCTCCAGTTTTACCAGATTCTACCTGGCCAAACAAAGCATTACAAGACATCGTTAAAAATAATAGGAAAGTTAGGCGAAGCTTCATAGTATAAGTTTGTTGCAAAATAACACCCTCATCGCTCGATAAAAAATGTGTGGCACCAAATAACAGATTTTTAACAATTTTGTACTTTAGCTAAAACAATAGAAATCCCATGTCTGATCCCGAGTTTCCAAATATCATCTTATTAGCCATCCCGTTTTTTATTGTGTCTATGCTATTAGAACTGTACGTCACACTACGAAAAGGTGTCAAAACCTATGAAACTAAAGACGCTTTTTCATCGATAGCCATGGGACTTGGCAATGTGTTTTTAGGTTTTTTTAGTAAGGCCTTAGTATTAGTAGCCTTCTTTGTCATTTATGAACATGTGAGACTCTTTACAATACCAATTGCATGGTGGAGTTTTTTATTGCTTTTTTTTGCAGACGATTTCTCGTATTATTGGTTTCATCGAATTTCACATGAATGCCGACTTTTTTGGGCTTCTCATGTGATCATTCATCGCAACATTATAACTTGAGTACGGCTTTAAGACAAACTTGGTCTGGAGGTTTCTATTCCTTTGTTTTTTGGTTGTGGTTACCGCTTTTAGGATTTCATCCAGCCATGATTCTATTACAAATGTCTATTAGTTTATTATATCAATTTTGGATTCATACGGAAACCATCAATAAGATGCCAAAATGGTTTGAAGCAGTATTCAATACGCCATCGCACCATCGTGTACATCATGGAAGCAACCCCTTATATTTGGATAGAAACCATGCAGGTATCTTAATTATTTGGGATAAGTTATTCGGTACGTTTCAACCAGAATTAACCGACGAAAAAGTGGTGTACGGATTGGTAAAAAACATCAACACTTATAATCCGGTAAAAATAGCATTCATTGAATGGGCTCACATGTTTAAAGATGTGTTTACAGGAAAAAAATCACTTAAGAACCGATTGTTATACCTTATAAAACCTCCAGGATGGAAACACGACGGTACTGGACGTATCAGTGAGGACTTAAGAAGGATGTGGCAACAACAACATCAGCAACAATGACCTTCACCAATAAAATAATTTGGATTACTGGAGCTTCTAGTGGTATTGGCAAAAGCTTGGCGATAGCCTTATCGCAACAGGATTGTAAACTTATTTTATCTGCAAGGCGTGAAGCGGTTTTAGAAGAGGTGAAATTACAATGTCAAAATCCAAATCGAGTAGCAGTTTTACCTTTAGATTTAGCTAAGAGCGAGGACATGCCAAGTATCACTGAAAGCGCTATTAAATGCTTCGGAAGAATAGATATATTAGTCAATAATGGCGGCATTAGCCAACGTTCACCCATCATTGAAACGTCTATTGAAGTAGACCGTAAACTTATGGAAATTGATTATTTGGGAACTGTCGCACTATCAAAAGCACTGCTTCCGCATTTCGTTGCGAATCAATCTGGACATTATGTCGTAGTTTCCAGTCTCATGGGAAAGTTTAGTTCGCATTATCGATCGTCTTATTGCGGAGCAAAACATGCCTTACACGGTTTTTTCGATGCCTTAAGACTTGAGCATGACAAAGATGGCATAAAAGTGACCATGATATGTCCGGGATTTGTCAATACCAATGTTGCCAGAAATGCATTAACGGCAGACGGCTCAAAGCAAGGACATCAAGATGAAGCAACTGAAAATGGTCTTGATGTAGAGGTTTTTGTCAGGAAAATGATAAAAGCCATTCAAAAAGAAAAGTTCGAGGCTTATATTGGAAAATTTGAACGCTTTGGCGTATACGTGAAGCGATTATCACCAAGACTCATTCATAAATTAGTCATGAGAAGTAAAGTGCGATAATTATAATTCAATACTTTCCCCTATTTCTAACAGCATAAGGTCTTTATTTTTATCAAAAAATTGACGCTTTGCAGCTTCATGATCGATTTCAATATATCCGAAGGTGTCAAAATGGTATCCTAATACTTTATCACATTGCACAAAATCGCTCGCCATAATCGCTTCATCAATGCCCATGGTAAAATTATCACCAATAGGCAAAATTGCTAAATCGAGCTTTGTAAACATTGGGATGAGTTTCATATCCATTGTTAAGGCTGTATCGCCAGCAATATAGATATTCTTGTGTTCTCCTTCAATCACAAAACCTCCAGGTTGACCACCATAACTACCATCTGGAAAAGAGGATGTATGAATGGCATTCACATATTTTAAATTACCAAATTCAAAATCCCATTGTCCTCCATGATTCATTGGGTGGTTCTCAATTCCTAGATTATCAAAATGTGTCGCTATTTCAAAATTTGACACGACAACAGCGCCTGTTCTTTTGGCTATCACTTCCACATCTAAAATATGATCTTGGTGCGCATGTGTCACCAAAATATAATCCGCCTCAAGTTGATCTATATTGATATGTGAGGCTTTAGGATTTGCTGTAATAAAAGGATCTACCAAAATATGTATATCTCCAATTTTAAGCCCTAAACTGGCGTGACCGTAAAACGTAATTTGCATAAGAGGCAAGATTGAAATGAATTAATAAGTCCTAAAATACGAAAAAAACTCAGACAGATTTGAAGAAATTGTCTGAGTTTTTAAAGCCCCAAATTTTATTGTCAACATAATAGCAAACAAATGCCGACCTACAAAATTTCAGTACTAATTTAAGTATTAAATTATTGATAACCAAACTTTTATGTTAATTATTTCATAAAATATAGCCAACACCTAATAGAATAGAAAGGAAAAATGTAGTCAGTGCCAATACTTTTAATTGTGGATCAAAATCTTCAGAAGTCTTAGCTTTTATAATTTTTCTAAGGTGAATAGTTAATGGGATAAAAGCGATTAAGAATAAGAAAATGTAAGCTCTTGAGTAATATAATATCGCAAAGATCACCGACAAAATCATGGCGCTAATAATTAAGCTAATATGATATTGTTTGGCTCTTTTTTTACCAAGTTTCACCGCTAACGTCACCTTTCCTACTGCTTCATCTGAAGCAATGTCGCGCATGTTATTCAGATTTAATACACCCACACTTAATAAACCCACTATAATAGCTGGTAAAATGACATGATGATCCACCTGTTTGGCATACAAAAAATAACTTCCAATCACACTTAGAAGTCCGAAAAACAAAAAAACAAAGACATCGCCAAGTGCTTTATAGCCATAAGGAGAACTGCCAATAGTATAATTGATTGCTGCATAAACGGACAAACCGGCAAGTATAAAAAAGACAAACGCATAAAAAAAGTATTTACTTCCAAAGGAGGCAAAAATTAAGCCCACCGTTAAGACAATAACCACTAAAATATTCATCTTGATACCGCCTTGCATTTCGTCTGGACAAATGGGAGCACTTTGAATCGCTCTTGTTGGCCCTAACCTATTCTCATTATCTGTTCCTTTGACACCATCTCCATAATCATTCGCTAAATTGGACAATATCTGTAAGGCAATGGTAAGTAAGATGGCGAAGGTGAAAATCATACCATCAAAATAGCCATTATAGTGTGCAAAACACGACCCTATAATAATTCCAGAAACTGATAGAGGAAGTGTCCGCAATCGAAATGCAGAAATCCAAGGTTTTATTGTATCTAACATCTGAGATTTTTAGATTATGGAATCCATTTTTTATCAAAGTTGGGCTTTCGCTTTTCTAAAAAAGCATCTCGTCCCTCTTTTGCTTCGTCCGTCATATACGCTAAGCGTGTTGCTTCACCTGCAAAAACCTGTTGTCCGACCATACCATCATCTGTAAGGTTCATTGCAAATTTGAGCATTTTTATAGATGTTGGAGATTTTGCTAAAATTTCTTGAGCCCATTCATAAGCGGTAGTTTCTAATTCATCATGAGGAATCACCGCATTCACCATACCCATCTCGTAAGCCTCCTGAGCCGAGTAATTTCTTCCGAGGAAAAATATCTCACGTGCTTTTTTCTGACCGACCATTTTCGCTAAGTATGCAGACCCATAACCACCATCAAAACTAGTGACATCAGCATCTGTCTGTTTAAATATGGCGTGTTCCTTACTGGCTAAAGTAAGATCACAAACCACGTGCAGACTATGGCCTCCACCAACTGCCCAACCAGGTACCACAGCAATGACTGCTTTAGGCATAAATCGAATAAGGCGCTGAACTTCCAAAATATTTAAACGATGATACCCATCATCACCAACATAGCCTTGGTGTCCACGTGCTTTCTGATCACCACCAGAACAAAAACTCCATATGCCATCTTTAGTTGATGGCCCTTCTGCAGACAACAAAACTACGCCAATATTAACATCTTCATTGGCATCATAAAAAGCGTCATAAAGTTCACTGGTCGTTTTTGGTCGAAAGGCATTTCTAACGTTTGGACGGTTAAAGGCAATCCTCGCGACGCCATTACATTTTTGATACGTGATATCTTCATAGGTTTTAGCCGTAACCCAATTAGCTTTCTTCATAAGACGAATAAATTTAATACAAAAATACTGCTTTTAAATATAATAAGTCAACCTTCAAACATCCAAAACCGTTCAATAAAACGTATTATAAACTCGTGACAAATTGTTAATGTGACTTATTTAAAAAACTTGTGTCTCAAGAGAGGCACTAACATGTTAAGTGTCAAAAAATTAGTTATAAAGAATCATAATAAGGGACTATGAAAATTGTTGAATCTAAAGTAGCTACACAAATTGTGAAGCAAGAGCAATCTGAAGCTGGTACACTTCATTTTTTTAATCATATAGCAGTCGTTGAATTTAATGAAGGCTTGCATATCGATTTGGCAACAGCCAGAAAGACCATCCATGATCTCATGGCCTATTTTGGCAACTCCAAGCCATTTGGTATTGTTGCTAATCGGATTAACTCCTACTCCATTGCCCTATTGGAAACGGTAGAAGTTAAATCTATTTTCCCGAATCTTGTAGCTTATGGCATTGTAAGTCATAACGAGGCTGGTAGAATGAATGCCGAAATTGAAAGTCAATTTTGCACCTCCGATAATATTAGCTTTGATAATCTTTATGAGGGACTTGATACGGTATATAAACGTGTGATAAACAAGTTGAGCAAAGCATCACTCAACTAATCGGATACCATCAGGCTCAATCATTATTAAGCGCTGTTTATATAGCGTTCCAACAGCTTTTTTGAATGTTTTCTTACTCATTTGAAGCTCTTTTTTAATAGCTTCAGGATCTGATTTATCATTTAGAGGAAGAAACCCGTCTCGACTATCTTCAAGATGTTGCATGACGATTTCAGCATTGGGCTCTATCTTTCTGTAACCAATTTTTCCTAGGACAATATCCAATTTATTATCTGGTCTTACCTTCTTGACATACCCTTTTAGTCGGTCACCTACACTAATATCCTTAAATATATCTTCGGAAAAAATTAAACCTAAATGTTGTTTGTTCACAATGACATTCATGCCAAGTTCTGAAGGATGAGATACAATCAAATCCACCTCATCAAATTGCTGAACCGTCAAGTCTTTATTATCCAAAAACTGATTTGTTTTACTGGATGCCACTAACCTATCTGTTTCGTCATCTAAATAACAATACACTAAATACCAACCACCTGCTTTCATTTTGAAAGCCTGTTCCTTAAAAGGACAAAACAATTCTTTGACGAGTCCCCAATCTAGAAACGCTCCATGTTTTGTGACTTCATTACATCGTAATAAGGCAAAATCATCACGTACAATATACGGTGTATCGGTAACGGCAACTGGCCTTTCTTCATTATCTAAATACACAAAGACTTCAATCTTATCCCAAATCTTATAAGATTCAGGCACATAACGATTGGGTAATAACACTTCATTTCCTTCAGTGTCTGCTATATACAAACCTTGATCTGTTTCGCGAAGTATTTCTAAGGTATTATAATCTCCTATTCTTATCATGCGGCAAAGATACAGATATTAGTCATTGGAAATAAAAAAAGCGTTATAATTCTAATGAATGATAACGCTTGTATATTTTGAAGAATTCTAATTAATAAGCCGATTCTTTATTAAAGTGTTTTGTCAACAAATAATACACAACAGCACGATACTTATTTCTGTTAGATTTTCCGTAGGTTTCCATCACAGCGTCAATTCCTTTATCTAAATCAGCACTATCTTTTAATCCCAACTTTTTGATTAAAAAGTTATTTTTTACAGTGGCTAACTCTGATTCATCTGAACCTGAAACCGTTGCAGCATCTGCATTGTAAATTGAAGGTCCGCAACCAATCGTTACTTTAGTCAATAAATCCATATCTGGATTAACACCACATTTGTCTTTTAAATCCGCAGCATACTTTGCTATCAAATCATCTCTTTTACTCATCTTAGTTGTATTTTTTTATTAATAAATAATTTGCTCACTAAATATAGCTAATAATTAGACACCATAAAAGAATGTTTGTCACATTTAATTATTTGATAAAATGGAAGTATTCAAGTAAAATGTCATCATTTTCAGTTCTAGGCGTAAAGATCTCCAATAACCTTGGACGTTTGGATTTGTTATAAAATGTCTTTAATTCGAATTCAAGTTCTTCTGCGTTTTTAGCAGTGTGGTATTCAAAATGAAACATGTCACATAATTGTTTAGCAGACAAGTGATGTTTTGTTTCAAAAAAATAATCAAAGTTTTCAGAATTTTTGTGACCTGGTAATATGCGGAAGATACCACCACCATTATTATTGATTAATATAATCCTGAAGTTATTGGGTATATAATTATTCCATAAGGCATTGCTATCATAGAAGAAGCTGAGATCACCTGTTATAAAATTGGTTTGCTTCGCTTGAACACTGGCACATCCAATGGCTGTTGACGTACTGCCATCTATCCCACTTGTTCCGCGATTGCAATAGACTTCTAAAGTTGGATTCAAATTAAACAATTGCGCATAGCGTACCGTTGAACTATTTCCTAACTGAAGAATGGTTTTATTAGGTAATGACTTCAACACTGATCCAAACACCTTTAAGTCACTAAACGGAATTTGCTTCAAATAGTCTAAGTGCTTTTTATGTCGACGTTGTTTCACGAGATGCCAGGTATCGAAATAATTACTTTTCGCCACGTGCGTTATTTTAGGAAGAAACTCTGAAAGAAAATCATTTGGACGAGCGACCAAATGCTTCGTCAGGCAAAAAAACGTGTCATTAGCATTTCTTTCATCGATATGCCAATGTTGCTTCGGTGGATGAAATCTCAAAAAAGCTTTAATCTTTTTAGAAACAATCATACCTCCAATTGTGATCAAAATATCTGGCTGCAAGGTCTTAAACTCTGCTTCTTCTAATGGTGCAATAATTTTATCAATACTGGAGAAAAAATTCGGGTGATGCAAGTTAGAAGTCGTCTCTGTAAACACAATGACACTATCGTCATCTGCTAATTCGTTCAGCCATTGCTGTTCAATGTCATTAGGAGGTAAAACACCCACTAAAATCATTTTTTTAGTAGACACATACCATTCATCTAAACAATCTTTTAATTCTGCCTGATCTATTTTGGTTGGCTTTAATTCAAGCTCAACAGCCTTAGGTTTCACCGAAAGAGTCTCACTCGTTTCGTACAATGGTTCATCAAATGGAATATTGATATGAACGGGTCCTTGTCTAAAACGCGCCATATTAATCGCATCATTTATTTCATCTTCATTATGAGATTGTATGCCATGTTGTATTCCTAAAAACCGTTCTAATTTATTTTCTATACTCTTGAAAATTGGCAGCTCTTCTTTTTCTGATAAGCGATGCTCATCCTTTAGGTCTAATTTCAAATTGGCAGAATAAAGAATGTGGTTTTCAAAGACGTCTTTTTGATTAATTGTTTGCCCATCACCAATTCCTATTAAGTGTTTAGGCCGATCTGCAGAAAGCACTATTAAAGGAATTTCACTGTAAAATGCTTCAGCAATAGCTGGATAATAATTTAACAATGCACTTCCTGAAGTACATACTACGGCTACGGGTTGTTTGATCTGTTGTGCAATTCCCATAGCAAAAAAGGCAGCACAGCGTTCATCTACAATACTGTAACATTTGAAATCCTCATCGTTGGTAAATCCAATGGTTAGAGGTGCATTTCTACTACCTGGAGAAATAACTATATGCCGAACGTCTTTTAATTTACACAACTGGATGACCGTTTGTGCAAGCGGAATTTTAGGATATATCATGTAAATACAAAGTTATTTAAATTACAATTCAAAAAAAACAAGATTGACTATAATTAATTTGCTAACTTTCACAGCTATATGTGTAATAACTAAAATTATGAAACGCTTCTCCCTCACCATCCTTCTTTGCTCTGTTTTTTCTGTTTTTATTAGCCATTCCCAAAATAATGAGAATCTGTGGTTACGTCATACAGCCATCTCTCCAGATGGTACCAAAATTGCCTTTACCTATAATGCCGATATTTATGTGGTGCCTGTTAAAGGCGGTAAAGCAACCAGACTGACTACCAATAGCGGATACGATACAAGACCTGTTTGGTCTCATGACGGAGAACACATAGCTTTTGCTTCCAACCGTTATGGCAATTTTGATGTTTTCCTCATGACGGCTTCAGGCGCTAACATTCAGCGTTTAACAAGGCATTCCGCTGATGATTGGCCTACCGATTTTTCCGCTAGCAATGATGCGGTTTGGTTCAATAGTATTCGATTAGACCATCCCAACTCATTACTGTTTCATCAGTTAGGTGAATTATATAGTGTTAAAACGGATGCGACCATGCCTACTCAGATAAGTAGTTTCCCTGCGTATGAAGCAAAAACTAATAGTCAAGGTGTTATGCTTTTTGAAGAGATTAAAGGTTATGAAGACGAGTGGCGAAAGCATCATACATCTTCTGTTACAAGAGATATTTGGATGAAGACCACCGAAGACACCTATAAAAAACTATCTAATTTTAAAGGAGAAAATCGTAATCCTGTGTTCGGTCCTAACGACACGTTTTACTTTTTGTCAGAAAAATCAGGCACATTCAATGTGTATCAATCCAGTTTAAGCAATCCTGAAACTTCAACCCAAATCTCAAATTTTAACTTACATCCTGTACGGCACTTATCTGCTGCTAATAATGGGACATTAGCTTATAGTTTCAACGGAAACATTTACACACAAACATTAGGTGAAGCTCCAATTAGAATTGATGTGGATGTTAGTGGCGATCATACCATTTTGGATAAAGAGCTATTATTTGTTAATGGCAATGTGACAGATATGGTACCCTCTCCCAATGGCAAAGAAGTTATTTTTATTCATAGAGGTGATGTTTTTGTGACGTCCGTAGATGGTCAATTAACGAGACGTTTAACTGAAACACCTGAGCAGGAGCGCAGCATTGATATTAGCCCAGATGGCAGAACCATTGTCTATGCCAGTGAGCGTAATAATAGTTGGAATTTGTACACACAGCAGATTTCTAGAAAAGATGATTCTTATTTTTTGAATGCGTTAGAACTTGAAGAATCAGTTTTATTGGCGAATTCTTCTGAAAGCTTTCAACCGCGATTTTCTCCAAACGGTGAAACGGTCGCTTATTTAGAAGAGCGAACGAAGCTTCGAACGATTCATCTAAAAACCAAAAAGATTACTAAAATCCATGATGGTGAAAAACATTTCTCCTACGCTGATGGAGATCAAGATTTTCAATGGAGTCCTGATGGTCAGTGGATTGCCATTACTTTCTATCCTGATCAATATTGGTTTGGTGAAATAGGCATTTTAAAATCTGATGGTGCTGGCGAATTAATCAATATCTCAAAAAGCGGTTTTAGTGACTTCTCACCAAAATGGTCACAGGACGGAACCCTCTTATATTGGGCTTCTGATAAAAATGGCATGCATAGCGTTGCTAAAACAGGTCCTTCTCAATTAGATGTTTATGGCGTATTCTTAACGCAAAAGGCATATGATACTTTTAAATTGGATAAAGATGAGTTTGCTTTTTATGATGAGGAATCTGATAAGGATAAAAAGCCTTCAGACGACAAGAAAAAAGATGCCAAATCAAAAGATAAGGAAGTCCCTAAACTGACTCCGATTACTATAGAATTTGACCACTTAGATCAAAGAAAAACAAAACTGTCTCTGTTCTCCACAAATCTATCCGATATGCTGATTACAAAAGACGCAAAATCACTGCTATATTTGGGCAGGGTTGATAACAAAACAGACCTATGGGAATTAGACTTAAGAACAAAAGAAATAAAATCGCTAGGAAAATTTGATCGTGGCGGTTCTCTGGCCTTTGGAAAAGATGCAAAAGAGGTTTTTATATTGAGTCGTGGTCGAATTTCAAAGATCGAACTTAGTTCTGGAAAATCGAAACCTGTTGGTATTAAAGATGAAATGACCTTTAACCTATCTGCAGAGCGTTTATACCTTATAGATCACGTTGCTAGACAAGTCAAGAAAAAATTTCTTGATCCCAATCTTCACGGTGCACCTTGGGATACGTTATCTGCGAACTATAAAAAATTTGTACCACATTTAAATAATGATCATGACTTTAAAGACGTCTTAGGTGAGCTTTTAGGAGAACTCAATGCGTCACACACTGGAGCTCGCTATAGGCATGTAGATCCTAAAGGCGATCAAACGGCTTCTCTAGGAATTTTTGTCGATGAGCGTTACGATGGTGACGGACTTAAAATTTCCGAAGTCATGGAAGGAAGTCCTTTAGTAAATAGCGAAAAGAAAGTCAAAGCAGGTGTGATTATTGAAGCCATAGATGATCATACCATCACTAAAGGATCTAATTACTTTGGCTTATTAAATAGAAAAAATAACACGGTAGTGACACTAACTTATTTCGACCCTTCTAAAGAAAGCCGATGGAAAGAACGTGTCAAGCCTATTTCATTAGGTGAAGAAAATGAGTTGCGCTATCAACGATGGATAAAGAAGAATCGTGAGATGGTCCACAAACTATCTAACAATCAGGTTGGTTATATGCATATCCGAAACATGAGTGATGGAAGTTTCCGAGAGTTTTTAGATAAAGTTATGGGCGATGAAGTACATAAGAAAGCGCTTGTAGTGGACACACGTTTTAATGGCGGTGGCGACTTGGTAGATGACATCACCACCTTTTTAAGTGGTAAAAAATATATGGAATTTCAAAATGGTGGAAAAATAGTTGGAACAGAGTCTCAACGTCGCTGGACCAAACCCAGTATCATGCTTGTAGGCGAATCTAACTACTCTGATGCCCATTGTACACCTGTAGGTTATAAAGACCTTCAAATCGGAAAATTAGTGGGTATGCCAGTTCCTGGCACTTGTAGTTTTGTTTGGTGGGAGCGTATTCAAAATGGTATGATCTTCGGCATTCCAAATATGCAGGTATTAGACATCAAAGGTGATGTTTTAGAAAATAAAGAGTTGGTGCCAGACATCATTGTAAAAAATGATTTTGATGATATCACAAATGGGAAAGATGAACAAATAGAAGCCGCAGTTTCGGAGCTTATGAAATCAATAGATTAATATTAAACTCTGATTTTATGCCGAAAATTGAATACCGTGTATATGTTGTCGAACTCTCAAAACGCGTTTTTACTGAAAATTCAAGGTTTAGAGCGGCTAATCCACAATTTAATGGTGTCTTGCAATGTTTGTATGTTGGCATGACGAGTAAAACACCCAAAGAACGTTTCCTTCAGCACAAAACGGGATATCGAAACAAAAAAGGGTATAAACTCTCCTCTAACATCGTGGAAAAGTATGGTTTGTATTTACGTCCGAGTCTATACAATCACATTGCACCAATGACAACGCGTGCAGAAGCCGTTAAGATGGAAGAAACATTAGCCTTGGAATTACGACGACAACGATATGCTGTTTGGTTCAATTAAACTTTAATTAAGAACACGTCTTATCAAGGCCATACTCTCATCCAATGAGGTGGTATTGGTATTAATTGGGAAGTTATTGGGACCGTAGGGTTTATATTCGTGAATGTTAGGTTTTGAAAATAAACCGATGGTTGGTGTTAAAGCCGCAGCAGCTAAATGCATCATACCACTGTCTGCTCCTATAAATACTTCTGTATTATGCATTACTGAAGCAATTTCACGTATTTCCTTACTGTAATAGGTGGTTGCCTCAAACTGTATTTGCGACACATTTTCAATAGGTAAAATCTCCAAGATTTTATACTCAGGAAATTCAACTTTCAATCGTTCATAAAAAGTTCGCCACCATTCAGTACTGTAACATTTCGTTCCCGTAGCAAATGTAAAAATAGCTAAGACTGGTCTATCATCATTGACAATTGACTTTAAAATGGATGCGCCTTGTTCTATTTCAGATGCTGTTAATTTTAAATCCAGAGGTGGCAAATGCTCATCAGTCATGGGAACTATCTTACTTAAATAATATCTTAAGTCGTAAATGGGTCCAATCGCAATATGATCTCTGTTAGCAAACGGGACATTATTATTTTCAGGTGAGCCACCAAAAATTTTATGCTTGGAAATTGCGAGTTTCGTGAGCAAACGTCCGGAGGATGAGCCTTCAACCGCATTAATAACCATGTCGTATCTACTGAACTTAACTTTTATCCACAATCGTATGTATTTGATAAGCTCGTTAAACGGTTTTCTCGGTAATGCTAAAAACGATCGTACCGAGGTATAATTTCCAAACACAATGGGAGCCAAATAGTCTCCTTTAACTAAAATGTCTATGCTGCAATTCGGAAATGTGTTCGAAATTTCTTCAATAAGTGGTGTTGTCAAAAGTAAATTTCC
>JAAEZI010000022.1:45597-49781 GCA_018222915.1 Algicola sp.
AAATTTCCCAATCTGTGATTCGGCCGAAGTACTAAGACTGTTTTCACCTTGTCAACATCCAAGGATTCTGTGGGTTCTAACGGACGACGATTTCCAACGTTTTTTGTCAGCGCAAACATGACACGACGTCTAAAATCGTTGATGGTTATTTTATTTATTTTAGGTGCCATGCACTTTATGAATTAGAATAGGAATTTGGATCTATTTGAAACTTTTCTACCGAGCAAGATATAATCTACAGATGGAAATCACAAGCTAAAATCTTTTTAATAGTCTGTGATTTGTTCACCGTTTCTTCCCATTCTTGCTCAGGAATCGAGTCTTTTGTAATGCCACCACCAACATACACAAGGGCTTTACCTTTTTTAAGTTGCATGCATCTCAAATTCACAAACAAATCACTAACCGTTCGTCGGGAAGTATACGCATTATTTTCTATATTCCTACGGTTCGTATTTCTAGATTGTATTTGGTGCATGTTTAATTCTCCTAAAAAACCTGTATAAAATTCACGGTCATAAAACTCATTATTTAAAATAAATTCTTTGGATATGTCTTTAGGCATACCACAAACAGCTGGTGTTGGGTGAAGAGCTTGAATCACTTGTTTTGTTCTCCCTGCTTTTAGTAAACCTGAAATTTCTGATTGTAAATGGCATAAAGCGCCAGCTCTTATTGTTTTAGCAGTTGAAATGGCGATTTTTGATGTGTAAGGTTCTAAAACTGAAACGATATAATTGGTGACTATCTCCTGCTCTTCTTTGTTTTTTGAATCCCATTTAATCGTTTCTTCGCTTTTAAATAATTGGGTTCCTGCCAATGCCATTGTTTGGAACTGCAGACCATGAAGCTTTAGCAAAGTTTCTGGTGTAGCTCCTAACCAGAGTCCAACTTTTGGATGAAACCATATGTAAACAAAGGCGCTAGGATATAATTCCAATAAACTTTGAAATAAAGTCATTGGGTTTTCATCTGAAACCTCTACCTCTTCAACTCGCGATAACACAACTTTTCTGAGTTTTTGTTCTAAAATCGCATCAACTGCTTTTTTCACCAAGTCGAGATGCTTTTTTTTGGAGGTCTCATTTTCTAGATCTGAAGAAGGCGCCACTTTAATTCCTTCTGAAATGTCTAAATCTGCAACGTTCTGTATGCAGTCTTCAACTCGCATTACCACAGTGTCATTTTGGTCATCAAAAGGTGCAAAAACAAAACCGCTTTCACTCAAATTGGTACTAATATGTAGATCATTATTTTTCTGAAAGAACGTGTGTATTTTAGTGTCATTTGGCTTATTGTAAGCCACAAACGGTAACTCTTTTTGGTATTGTAATTCTAATTGATCGAAAAGTTCTTCCAGCAACATACTTATTTCTTTTTGGGAAGAGATATGGTAGACAATCTACAAATAGACACTAAATTGTCATCATCATCTGTCACTCGGATATCCAATAATTGGGTTGTCCTTCCTTTGTGTAAAAAAGTCGCTTTAGCATATACATAACCCTTCCGAACACTTTTAAGGTGATTTGCAGTTATTTCCAAGCCTCGCACAAATTTATTGTCAATATCTAAAAAAATATGTGATGCAAAACTGCCTACACTTTCGGCTAAGGCTGCTGTTGCTCCTCCATGTAAAACACCATCTGGTTGATAAACAGCACTATTCACAGGCATTCTAGCTACAAGAAAATCATCACCATAGTCAACCATCTCAATATTTAAGGTTTCCATAAGTGTGTTTTTACTCGCTGCGTTGGCCTTTGCTAGAACTGTTTCTTTAGATAATTGCATAGAAATACTGTATTTTTAAAGTCGATAACAAAAGTACAAAATGAATTCAACAGAAAAGGAAATTTCTTATAACATCCATAATAGTTATTCCACTTTAAACACTTTCACATCTAAAACCAAAAACATCTGGTTTGTATGCCATGGCATGGGCTATTTAAGCCGGTATTTCTTAAAATATTTTAAAGGGTTAGCACCCGAAGAAAACTACGTCATTGCACCACAAGCTCAGAGCAAGTATTACATGACACCAAAATTTAAGCATGTTGGAGCTAGCTGGCTCACCAAAGAAAATACGATCATGGAGACCGAAAATATTATGAACTATTTTGATGCCATTTTTGATGCTGAAATGACCTCACAAAAGACCAATCTAATCGTATTCGGGTATTCACAAGGTGTGAGTGTGGCCATGCGTTATATTGCCAAAAGGCAATTGCAATGTGACCATCTGATTTTACATTCTGGTGGCATTCCTAATGAACTCACTAAAAATGATTTTGCGTTTTTTAAGGGAGCAACCTCACTCATATATGGTACCGATGATGCTTATTTGACAGAGGAGCGAATACATCAGGAACGAATGAAAGCAGAAATGCTTTTTGAAAAACAATTAACGATTATTCCCTTTGAAGGCATACACGAAGTCAACACCCAATTAATAAAACAATTTGCGTAATTATGACACAGATACCAACGTTAGAAAACGAGCGTGTTTTATTATCACCATTAACGTTAGACAACTACGAGTCCTTGTTACCAATTGCTAAGGAAAAAGACCTCATCTATTACTCACCTAGCGATATTTCTACACCAGAGAAATTAAGAACATATGTCCTGACAGCCATAGAAGGCTATCAAAATAATGACACACTTCCCTTTATCATATACGATAAATTAAATGGGCAATATGCTGGAAGTACGCGATTTGGATTAATTAACTGGAAAAATCTTGTATTGCATATTGGTTGGACGTGGATTGGTGGTAATTTTCAAGGGACTGGATTAAACCAACATGTCAAATTTTTAATGTTGAAATATGCTTTTGAATCCTTAGATTTTGAAAAAGTAGAATTTAGAATTGATGAGCGCAATCAGAAATCGAGAAAAGCGGTCGAAAAAATAGGCGGACAATTAGAGGGTATTCTCAGACGTGACGTCTTACTAAAAGACGGATTTAGACGTAACACTTGCTGTTATGGCATTTTAAAATCAGAATGGTCTGACATCAAAGACCAGCATTTTAAGTCATTCTGATGAAAACAACTACTTTAATTGCAAGAAAAGCATTCCTTCAAATATGCTGGCAGTTCTAAATCTTCAGAGCCTTTTAAAGCTTCTTTAACCTTACCTTTTTCATCAATATTCTTTTTAAATGCTTTGGCATAGGTCACCAATTGGTCTCGTCTGTGTTTGATTTTATCAGTGATTGATTTCCCATGTAAGTCATTGAGCTCCTTCGTCCATACCGTTAAGGCGCTATCGATAACATCATCTGTTAACAGCAATTGTAACTGTTCAGCTTGTGCCACAAATTTTTCTTCAGGTGTATCAATTAAAAAATAACGATCAAATGGATAAACCAACCCAGGCATAAAATCAATGTCGTTCTTAAATGGTCTGAGTTCTGGAACCACATATTCATTAGTCATAATAGATGGTACAATTCCTTCCGTATTAAAAAAGGCATTATCCCTATCACCAGCAATAGGATAAGCTATTAAAGAATCCATCCTACGCTGAATCGCCCAGCCCCATTGTTTGGTATGTCTATCCCAATCGCCAATAAGCAAATCAAAAAGTCGGGATCTAATCAAAGTATTTTTGTCGATGCGCACTGGAATATCAGATTCCAACTTCAATTCTTGTAAATCTTCGGTATCTAAAAGTTCTTCAATTTCTGATAAATGTGTCCAATTTACGTCACCTTCTGTTTCATATTCTAGTAAGAACAAGCGGTTACCATATTTTTCGTTATAAGAGTTAAGCGCTTTTTGTTTCGGAACAAATACAGCTTTTGGATGCGTATGTAAGACGTCTGCTGCTTCCGCCAATTCAGCTACTAAAATTGCAGCGTAAGGGTGTTGAGCAGAAATACCATCCACGATGATGTTTTCAAGTCCGAGTGTTTTTGCAAATTCTGGCACCAAAGGTTCCGGATCTTTATTGATGCTTCTTAAAGTATAAATAATGCCATTTTTGGATTGCAATTTTAAGGAGTGGGTTTGCTTTCCTCCTCCTTCTTTTACAATTGTCACACCTCCAAAAAGCGTATCTAAAAACAAGATAGGTACATTGACAGGTGTGGACCATGCGTCTCGATATTGCTCGCCTTGAACCACAAGTTTAATATCATCTGCATTGTATAAGGTACTCGCTGCGACTAATACAGA
>JAAEZI010000082.1 GCA_018222915.1 Algicola sp.
TCCCAATTTTCAATAAGAAATATAAATCCCAAACCAAACAAAATGAGTTGCAACAACAGGAAATTACTGCCCAAAAACAGGAACGTTTAAATTCATTGGAAACGCTTTTAGACAAAGCGAATAATGAACGTATTTCTGCAAGAATAAGTTATGCTACCCAAACCAAAAACCTACAGCAAGCCAAAGATGCAGAAGACATTTTAATCAAAAGCTATGAAACAGGAACGATTGATTTTAATGATGTTTTAGACATTCAAGAGTTGCAATTAAAGTTTCAAATGAACCAAATAGAATCTGTGAAAACCTATTATGTGCAGACAACTATTATTAATTATTTAATTAAGTAAACAATGAAAACATTTAACACAATACTTCTCTTATTCTTAACTTCAATTACATTCGCCCAAGTTGGGACAAATGGTGAAGATAGAAAGGAAGAAGGTCGAAACATTAAAGCGTATAACCTTACTATAGAAGAAAATGAAATAACCCTTGCAGGTGTAACCGCAAATGGAATGACAATTAATGGTGGAATTCCAGGTCCTACATTAGAATTTAATGAAGGTGACCTCGCTATTATTAATGTAACCAATAAAATGGATGAAGAAACCTCTGTACATTGGCACGGTTTAATACTTCCTAATTTTTATGATGGTGTACCTTATTTAACTACGCCACCTATAAAACCAAACACTACATTTCAATATAGAATACCTATAAACCAATCTGGCACATATTGGTATCATTCCCACACGATGTTGCAAGAGCAAAAAGGAGTTTATGGCTCAATAGTCATTCATCCTAAAGAAAAGACGTTGGACTACGACAAAGATTTGGTTATAGTGTTATCTGACTGGACCAATGAAAAACCAATGAATGTACTGCGAAACCTTAAACGAGGAAACGAATGGTATCAGGTTAAAAAAGGGACAGCAGTACCATTAAGCAGAGTTATAAAAGAAGGTGCATTAGGCGCACAATTCAAATTTTGGCGCGATAGAATGGAAGGCGCTGATATTGCAGACATCTACTATCCTGCGTTTTTAGCCAATGGTAAAAAACTTGCAGAATATCCAGAGTTTAAAACAGGTGAAAAAGTACGACTACGTTTTATCAACGCATCTGCTTCATCTTATTATTGGGTGGATTTTGGTGGTGGTAACCCGATGATAGTTGCGAGTGATGGTGTGGATGTAATACCAGAATATAAAAACCGATTTCTTTTTGCAATTGCCGAAACCTATGATGTGATTGTAACCATTCCAGAAGGTACATTAGAAATTACCGCAACAGCCCAAGATGGTTCTGGTAATACGTCCATTCACTTGGGTAGCGGAAAATTGTATCCAGCAACTGTAATAGACAGACCAGATAAAGTGGCTATGATGAAGCAAATGGCAAAAATGGATATGAAGATGGGTGCACCTGCTTTAGTGGGAAATAAAAATAGAAATACCCCCAAAGCCCTAATGCAGAAATATGGAATGAAGATGAATATGGATATGAAAGACGGACAGATGAATATGGAGAATGAAATGAATATGGGAATGAAAAAGGATGCGACGCCAATGAATCATAAGATGTCTACGATGCAAAAGGACACCGCTTCATTTAATTATGATACACGTAAAACTTATTTCAATTATGATTTTTTAAAGGCAAAGGAAAACACCACTTTTAAGACTGATGTGCCAGTAAATGAAATTTTACTGAATCTAACTGGTAATATGCAACGCTATGTTTGGAGTATGAATGGCACACCATTATCCGAAACAGACAAGATTAAAATTAAAAGTGATGAGGTTACAAGGATTACCTTAAATAATCTGACAATGATGCACCACCCAATGCACTTGCATGGTCATTATTTTAGGGTGATTAATGAAAATGGAGAGCGTTCACCATTAAAGCACACGGTTAACGTACCACCAATGCAAAAAGTGGTCATCGAATTTTATAACGAAGAATATGGTGATTGGTTCTTTCATTGTCACGTACTATATCATATGATGGGTGGTATGGCAAGAGTATTTAGCTATGATACACCACGAGATGAAAGGATGAAACCTTATCCAGTACAAAACCTAATTGACGAGACAGACCATTACTATTCGTGGGGAATGCTTCGTGGAGGTTCAAACTTTAATGAACTTTTATTGATGTCGAGCAACATCCGCAACGAATTTGGACTACGTGCCGAGTTTGATTATAACCAAAATGCCGAGATAGAAGTAAATTATAACAGATATCTCAATGATTGGGTACGTGTGTATGCAGGTGTAAATACTGAAACTTCTACACCAAATTCTTATAATACATTTAATACTGTAGGATTAGTTGGAGTTAAATATTTCACGCCTTACAGATTTAATGTGGATGTGAGTATGGACCATCAACTGCGCCCAAGAATACGTTTGGACAGAGAACTATTGATTTTTCCTAGAATTTTTCTCGAAGGAGAATACGAGTATAGAGCGGATTTTGGATGGGTCAATGATTTAGAAAATAACAAATCTTATCAAGGAGAAACGCAATGGTTAATTGGAGCATCGTACATCTTATCTAGAAATTTTTCAATACAAGGTAATTATAACAACCGATATGGTTGGGGTGGTGGACTTTTAGCCAGATTTTAAATAATAATTAATACATAATAATCTTTAAAACCAAAATTTATGAAAACAGTACAAAGAACAATAGGTACAATGGCACTTGCTGCCACAATGATGTTAACAATTTCCTGTAAAGATGGAAATAAAAATGAATCTGTTACAAATGGTAATAATCAGGTAAATCAAGAATCTGTAGATGACAAGGACGATATGGCAATGATAGACAATCAAGACACAAGAGCAGAAGCAATTTTAAAAGATTATTTCAACTTAAAAGATGCCCTCGTAGGCGATGATAATGATAAAGCAAAGGAATTGGGAGGCACATTGGTTAAATCTCTTAAATCTTTTGATGCATCAAAATATTCTGAAAGTGAAAAATCAGAATTGAATGACATTATCGAAGATGCTACGGAACACGCAGAGCATATTTCAGAAAGTGACATCAAGCATCAGCGTGAGCATTTCAAAGTATTGAGTAAAGATGTTACAGATATGGTTGCCATTACGGGAACAGGGATGAAGCTTTATGAGCAATTCTGCCCAATGTATGATAACAATAAAGGTGGTGCTTGGTTAAGTATGAACGAAGAAATTAGAAACCCTTATTTCGGTGACCAAATGTTGAAATGTGGTAAAGTGCAAAGAGAAATTAACTAAATGAAAATTTTAAAAATCATAGCAATAGTATTGTTGGTGGCGTTTGTGGGTATTCAATTTATACCCACAACACGCAATCAAAGTGAAGTTGTTCCAAAAACCGACTTTATATTGGTAAATGATGTCCCAAATGATATCAAGAACAAATTGCAAGTTTCTTGCTATGATTGCCACAGTAACAATACAATATATCCTTGGTACAATAAGGTGCAACCGGTAGCCTGGTTTCTTGAAGACCATATCAAAGAAGGTAAGGCAGAATTAAATTTTAATGAATGGGATGATTATTCAAATAGAAGGAAAAACAGTAAACTAAAATCCATCATTAATCAAATTGAAAGTGGCGAAATGCCTTTGGATTCCTATACATTAATTCACGGAAACGCAAAATTGTCTGAAAGCGAAAAGAAATTACTCATAGAGTATATGTCAGATTTAA
>JAAEZI010000023.1:0-16373 GCA_018222915.1 Algicola sp.
AAAAGTGGTCCCACTTGGGCTCGAACCAAGGACCACCTGATTATGAGTCAGGTGCTCTAACCAACTGAGCTATGGGACCAATAAGGCTGCAATATTACTACATATTTTAATACTCTACAAGAAATTTACAGCAATATTATACGTCGATATCCTGACATAACTCAATGAGAACGCCATTTGTCGCTTTAGGATGTAAAAATGCAATCAACTTATTATCTGCCCCTTTTTTGGGTGTCTCATGAATCATTTTAAATCCTTCGTCTGTTAATCGTTTGATTTCAGCTTTAATATCGCTTACCGCAAAGGCTATATGGTGAATGCCTTCGCCCTTTTTTTCAATAAACTTGGCTATCGGACTCTCCTCCGAAGTTGCCTGCAAAAGTTCAATCTTATTAGGACCCGATTTAAAAAAAGAGGTCATGACACCTTCACTTTCAACGGCTTCTATTTTATAATGTGGCTTACCAAAAAGTGCTGCAAATAGTTCATTTGACACTTCCAGATCTTTAACGGCTATTCCAATATGCTCTATTTTCTTCATGTTATTTCGATTCATTTTCCGAAGAATTGTCGGAAATCATAGGATAAGGTATGGATTTTGTTATCAAAAATAAAATATTCATCTAATATCAGCTACTTTTGCAGATGATATTAAATAATAAGTATAAAGTCGTTATATTGAAATGGATACTAATGATGACAACGGCTTAAATTTTTGATTATGGAAGAAACACAAAGACAAAAAAAAATAGGAGGTATCCTCCAACAGGATTTAGCAGAAGTATTACAAAAGGCCGCAACCGATGGTGGCCTGAGAGGTGTAATTATCTCAGTAAGCAAGGTTAATGTAACCACCGATTTATCAATTGCTAAAGTATACCTGAGCATTTTTCCCAACAAGGACGGAAAGGAGCTACTCAAAGGGATTCGATCTAATACGCCATTAATTCGTCATGAATTAGCACAGCGCACCAAAAACCAACTTCGTCGTATGCCAAATTTGGAATTTTTTATTGATGATTCACTAGAATATATTGAAGGCATAGAAAAATCACTGAAAGGCGAAGACAATCCTATTAAAAACGAAACGCTGTTAGATAAACGCAAAAAGAAATAGGTGAACGTTGCCCTCTACATAGCAAAACGCTATCTGTTTTCCAAGAGTAGTAATAACTCCATAAATATCATGACGCTTATTGCGGCTTCGGGCACTGTTATTGCCTCTGCTGCTTTGTTTATTGTCCTTTCAGGTTTTGCTGGTCTTAAAAATTTTAGTCTTGAATTTTCCTCATTTGTAGATCCCGATTTAAAAATAGCACCTTTAAAGGGTAAATCATTTACTCTGTCTGAAAAAGCGTCTTTAGCCATCAACAAGATTTCGGATATTGCTTCCTATTCCAAAACAATTGAGGAACGTGTGATTCTAGAGTTTGACAACAAGCGTCAAATCGTGACGATGAAAGGGGTAGATGAAAATTTCACAAAAGTCACGTCAATCGATTCTATGGTTTACTACGGAAATTGGCTCGAACACGGCACCGATCAAATCGTTACTGGTGGTGGCATTGCCAACAAATTATCCTTTGGTGTTCTGGACCTTACGCGACATCAAAAAATTTACGTGCCAAAGCCTGGAAAAGGGCAAATAACCTCTGTGAAAGGGGCTTTCAATTCCATAAATGCTTATAATATTGGGCTCTTAGATGTGAATGAAGATATTAATAACGAATATCTTTTCGCTGATATCGAAACCGCACGTTACTTACTGAACTACAACAATGATCAAATTTCTTCCATAGAGTTAAAATTAAAAGCGAATGCTGATGAAGCTCAAGTGAAAACCAACTTAAAAGACATCTTTGGAGATACGGTCATCATAAAAGACAGAACCCAACTCAATGATGCCCTCTATAAAATGCTTAACACTGAAAATGTGGCTGTGTATCTTATTTTCACATTAGTAATTATCATCGCGCTTTTTAATGTGGTAGGCGCTTTAATCATGATGATTCTTGACAAAAAGGAGTCATTGAATACCTTATTTAATCTAGGTGCCACTACTAAAGAAATTCGGCGAATTTTCTTTCTTCAGGGGAGTTTAATGACTGTTTTATCTGGAACGATAGGGTTGCTATTAGGTTTTGTGCTTGTTTTTCTTCAGAAACAATTTGAATTCATCATGCTTACGCGATCGTTACCGTATCCAGTAGCGTTAAAACCTATCAATTTTATTATTGTCATTGTTACGATTTTCGTTCTGGGAATTCTAGCATCAAAACTAGCCTCACAGCGTATTACAAAAGCATTGGTTAAGTCTTAGGCAAACTGGTAATCTTTGAATTTTTCCAATACCTCATCAAAGGCAGCAAATACATCTTTGGAATCATCACTAGTCACCATTTTCATGCGATACTCCTTAAAGTTAGGAATCCCTTTAAAGTAGTTGGTATAATGGCGACGTGTTTCAAATACTCCTAGCTTTTCACCCTTCCAATCAATAGACATCTGAAGGTGTCTTCTAGCAGCATCAACGCGTTCAGACATGGCAATTGGCGCTAGGTGTTCTCCTGTTTCAAAAAAATGTTTGACTTGTTTAAAAAACCATGGATTTCCGATGGTGGCTCTTCCTATCATACAACCGTCTAAGCCAAAGCTATCGCGCATCAACATGGCCTTTTCAGGTGAGTCTACATCGCCATTTCCAAACACAGGAATATGCATTCTTGGATTATTCTTTACAGCAGCGATTGGTTTCCAGTCGGCTTCACCTTTATACATTTGGGCACGTGTTCTACCGTGAATTGAAATGGCTTGACAACCAACATCCTGAAGACGTTCCGCAACCTCGACAATTTTGATAGAATCGTGATCCCAACCAAGTCTCGTTTTTACAGTCACTGGCAAATTGGTGCGCTTCACCATTTCCGCAGTAAGGCTTTCCATCAAACAAACGTCCTTGAGAATTCCTGCACCTGCGCCTTTACTAACCACCTTTTTTACGGGACAACCAAAATTGATGTCAATAATATCAGGATTAGATTTTTCAACGATATCAATGGTTTGAAGCATACTCTCCATATTGGCACCAAAAATCTGGATGCCAACAGGACGCTCTTTTTCGTAGATGTCAAGTTTCATAACGCTTTTAGCTGCGTTACGAATTAGGCCTTCACTTGAGACAAATTCCGTGTAAACAACATCAGCACCTTGTTCCTTGCATAGGGCTCGAAACGGTGGGTCACTAACATCTTCCATCGGTGCCAAAAGCAATGGGAAATCAGGAAGCTCTATATCGCCAATTTTTACCAAACTCAATTTATTTTTTGCAAAATTACAGCTTTTTAAATTCTATTCAAGTGTCGACTGTTTAAAACCCACAAACCGTAAATGCCCAAGAACAATTCGGCAACCGTTCCGAAGAGATATCCAGAGGAAGGTATCCCATCTAAGAGTAAGCTTAACAGTCTGCCCGAGCCAAGACCAAGCATAAAAACCATATTCGTGATGATGGCTGTTTTGAGATAATGAGGTTTTGCAATCCCTAAAGCCCAAATCATTGAAATGCCCATATACAATCCCATAATCGCCTTATAAAAATTATGTTCATCTAGTGTTCTTGGATTGAGTTCAAATAAAGTATCAGGGTAAAACCCATACATAAAAGCTACAGGTATGACAATGACCAATGAAATAATCAAATGGATTTTTGTGATGATATCCTTCTTAGTAATAAGCATCGTGTCTAAAACTCCAAGTCGGCCTCCACTTCTGAATCACCACGTTTAACAGTGACTTTCGTTTTATCGCCAGAGTCAAATACCGACAATGCGCGCATATAACTCATCATATCAGTAACTAGGCTATCACCTAATTTAATCACAATATCCCCTTTTTGTAAGCCTGCCTTCTGTGCTGGCTTATCTTCACTGACACCATCAATACGCATCCCTTTGCCATCAAACAAGTAATCTGGAATAACCCCTAAACCAACTTTAAACCTAGGAACATCTTCACTCTCATTTTTCGTTTTTCTAAAAGGCAGTTTTCCATTATCGTCTAAATCTGAAATGATATCAAAAATATAGGCTGAAATAGTGTTCATACCCTCGAAATTTAATTTTTCAGTATCATCACTAGGCTTATGGTAATCTTCATGCTGACCAGTAAAAAAGTGTAATACAGGCATCTCACTATTATAAAAAGACGTGTGATCACTTGGACCAACACCCGATTCGTTTTCAATAATTTTGAATTTTGAATTGTTGGCATTTACAACCTGTTTTAAAATAGGAGAGGTTCCAACACCATAAACGGCAAGTGTGCTATCCTGTTTTAAACGCCCTACCATATCCATATTGATCATGTAATTGGCTTTTGATAAATCTATGGTTGGGTTTTTAGTAAAATAGTTAGAGCCCAACAGTCCCATTTCTTCACCAGAAAAAGCCATAAACAAATAATTGTTGCCTGTGTTCGCAGATTTTAGCTTTTCAGCAAGATTCAACATGACGGCAACACCACTGGCATTATCATCGGCGCCATTGTGAATTTCATTGTTTTCTCCTCTAAATAAAGACCCTTCAGCGCCATAACCTAAGTGGTCAAAATGTGCCCCAATAATAATGGTGTTTTCAGCCTGGTTATCCAAAAAAGCGACCACATTAGTTCCTGTAATTGTGCTATCACCATCCTTAACTGTATAATTCACTTCTTGATGTGGGTCTGTTTTCGGCTTAAAGGAGAAGGTTTGAAAATAACCATTGGTACCTTTAGCACCTATACCTAATTCTTCAAATCGTTTAGCGATGTAATCAGCAGCCTTTTTCTCACCATCACTACCTGTCTGACGCCCTTCAAGTTTATCATCAGCTAAAAAAGTTACGTCCTCCTTGATGGTAACAGATTTTACTTGGTCTTTTGGGTCTGATGTACAACCCATCAAAACCGTCAAAAAAAGTAGAAATATTAAGTTTTTCATGTCTATTAATCTTAATTTTGTACAAATTTAGTCAATAATACCATGAAACACCTATTACTTTCCATCATAACATTAACCATTCTAGGTTGTAAAGACCAAAAACAAGTAGTTACCGAAAAAAAGATAGAGACCTCAGTCGTTGAGGTAGAAGAGGACTCTTTGATCTATCCAGAAGAAACACATTTTAAGTCTATTCGTCAAGTGACTTTTGGAGGTGATAATGCTGAAGCCTATTGGAGTTTTGACGATAAGCAACTTGTATTTCAGTCTAATAATAAAAAGTGGAACGTTGGTTGTGACCAAATGTTTTTAATGAATGCAAATGATACGTTTACGGATAGCATTGCTCCACCCATGATCAGCACAGGAAAAGGTCGTACTACTTGTGCTTACTTTCTACCCGATAATCAGCATATCATTTATGCGTCGACGCATTTAGAACAAGACGCGTGTCCTGAAACACCATTGCGTAAAAACGGTAAATACATTTGGCCAATTTACGATAGCTATGACATTTTTGTTGCCGATTTAGAAGGTAATATTGTTAAGCAATTAACGAACGAAACTGGCTATGATGCAGAACCAACCGTTTCACCAAAAGGTGATAAAATAGTATTCACTTCTACAAGAAGTGGTGATTTAGAATTGTATACCATGAACATCGACGGCACAGATGTCAAGCAAATCACTAACGAGTTGGGTTATGATGGTGGTGCCTTCTTTTCACCTGATGGCAGCAAAATAATTTTTAGATCCTCTCGTCCTAAAACGGAACAAGAAATTAAAGATTATAAAGAATTACTTGCTGAAGGTTTGGTGGAACCAACAGAAATGGAATTGTTTATCTGTAATGCTGATGGATCTGGCCTCAGACAACTTACCAAATTAGGAAATGCTAATTGGAGTCCGTTTTTTCACCCTTCTGGAGAAAAAATCTTATTTTCATCTAATTTTGAGGCGGATCGTGGTTTTCCTTTTAATCTTTACTTGATAGATCTCGATGGTAAAAACATTGAGCGCGTCACCCACGGCGAAACTTTTGATGCCTTTCCTGTATTTTCTAACGATGGGAAGTATTTAGCGTTTTCATCTAACCGTAATAATGGTGGTGGTAGAGATACCAACCTGTTTATTGCTGAATGGCAAGATTAGACCAACACGTTTGTGCTTATTTAATACGATCACGCTCTTCTAAATCTATGCTACGTGCATTTGTTTGAAGTTTTGTGTTTCCGAATTTATAACGGAAACCTAATCTTACATAGCGATCATCAATATCAACAAACTGTTTACTAAATTGGTTTTGGTATTGCGTGCGAACTGCAAAGTCATGTTGATTAAACAAATCGCTCACCGATAATGAAATAGTCGCTTTTTTCTTGAAGAGACTTTTGGAGATGGCAAATTCTGAAAATAACCTGTTCTCAACAACCTGAAACCCTTGCAGGTTTTTACCTACCCAAGTGAGTATTAAATTGGCGTTTAGGCTATTGTCTTTAAGGAAATTGAAATCATTTTGTAAAACCGAATAGTTCGACCATTGATTATTGGTAACTACCCCTTGTCCAAAATCTGCTTGCTCTTCTATATTATAAAAGGATGTCACTGCATAAACAGACCAGCGGTCAGTGACATTGAAACTCGTTAAAAAATCAAATCCAAATTCGACAGTTTTATCAAAGTTCACAGAGATATACTCAATAATATTGGTATCGTTATTTTGTCTTGGGATTTCATGGATAGCACCATCATAATTTTTATAATAGGCTTCTACCGTTAGAACATCATTAAATAATGAACTTCCTAAAACATAATGATCCGTAAATGTTGGCACTAAAAAAGGATTTCCAGAAACCACAAAATTTTCATTAATAAAAAACCGAAACGGGTTTAATTCAGCATAGCCTGGTCGAGCAATACTTCGCTTATAATTCGTGTATATACTGTAACCTTCTTTAATATTGTATTGAAAACTGACGTTGGGAAATAACTCTAAATAGTCTTGACTATTAGTTAAACCAGTAAGTGGAGATTTTCCTTCAAGATTTGTTTGCTCTACACGAAGTCCAGCATTCAAACTGAAAGTGTCCGTGTTTAAATCGTAATTCATATAACCAGCATAAATATGCTCATCATAATTGAAGGCATCAGAATTAGCAGCATCCAAAGTCTCATTCCCTGTGTTTAAATTGATGTCAAATTGAGCAATATCGCTTTCCGTTTGAATTGAAGAAAACTTTAATCCCGTCTGAAAATTAGAATTATCATTGATAGGAAGGCTATAATCTACCTTCGTAGCAAGGATTCCTGTATCTTGATTTGCCAAGGTTTTAAAAGACGAGGCGGTTGTAAAGTCATTGTTTTCATCAAAAAATTCACTCAAAACACGTTGGTTCCTTTCGTAATTGTAAGTCGTGACATGTGCGTTAAACGCTAACTCACCTTTTTTGAATTGGTGGCTATAATCGAGATCAAATCCCAAATTGTATTTATTATCTCTAGACAAATTATCAGCAGTAAAACGAGATAAAAAATCGCCATTGACATCCGTAATATTCGTGGCATTCGCTATTTTATATTTAAAATAGGGCAAGTATAACATGGTTGAAGAGAAGCTCAACGTATTATGATCATCAATAAAATAATCGAAATTAAGATTGAGGTTGTGAGTTTCAGACCAAGTATTTCTATTAATGAGAGAACGCCAAGACTCGTCTAGGTTATTTGAAGCATCTAAATAATTAATGGTGTTATCGCCATCTCTATTGATCTTATCTTTGCTGTAGGTATAATTCACATTAAAGCTAATGTCCTTATTCTTAAAAAAATGACTTGTTCCTGGATTGTATCTCGGAAAAACGCCTTGCGTATAATTTGTAAAAATGCTTCCTCGATATCCTGTAATCAAATTTTTAGTCATGATAATATTGATGACCACACCACTTTCAGCATCGTAATTTGCTGAGGGGTTTGTGATCACCTCCACAGATTTAATGCTGTTAGCGGAAGATCCCTCCAATAATTGGTTGAGGTCGTCTGCGGATAAGTGCACTTTTCGATTATTGATATAAATAGTTGGTGTTGAGTTTTTCACTGAAATGTCATCACCCATAACCAGCACACTTGGAGTGCTTTTGAGTACTTGAAGCATATTGCCTTCAACCAATGCGGTGTTTTCAATGTCAAACACCAACCGATCCGCTTCTCTGGTCAATACAGGTTTCTTAACATTGATACTTACCTCATCTAGTTGTTCCGAATCTTCAGCAAGCACAATAAATTTAAGGTCTAAATGCCCCTCCAAATTAATAATTTGCCGGTATTCCTTATAGCCTAAATATCGTACATTAATAAGGTAAGTATTGGCTCGAAGATTCTTAATTTCAAAGAAACCTTTGTCGTCTGTTGAAGTCCCCTTTAACGCCTCACTTCCATCTTCCGACATGATAATCACATTCGCAAACTCGATGGGTGTGTCGTTACTATCTACAATGGTTCCTTTTACTGAAAAATCTTGACTATAGCTCAGTACTGAGCACATCAAAAAAGGAATTAAATAAAGTAGGGTTTTCAAATTACTTAGGGTTTTATCTTGCAATATAACATTTGTTTTTAAAATGTATTTACGGATTTTCCACACTTATTAAGGTTTTTGTAAACATTAATAGCGTTTTATGCATAATAATTCAATTATATTTGCAAATCTTTATTGAGACGAATTTAGAGGTTATGAAGCACATTAGAAATTTTTGCATTATTGCACATATTGATCACGGTAAAAGCACACTTGCTGATAGACTGTTGGACTATACTGGTACTGTTACAGCAAGGGAAAAGCAAGATCAGCTTTTAGACAATATGGACTTAGAGCGAGAGCGTGGTATTACCATAAAATCCCATGCTATTCAGATGGAATATGTTTTTGAAGGACAAGATTATATTCTGAATTTAATTGATACACCAGGCCATGTCGATTTTTCCTATGAGGTATCTCGTTCTATTGCGGCTTGTGAAGGTGCTTTATTGATTGTTGATGCTGCTCAAAGTATTCAGGCTCAAACCATTTCCAATTTGTATTTGGCCTTAGAGAATGACTTGGAAATTATTCCAGTATTAAATAAAGTGGATTTGCCGAGTGCCAATCCAGAAGAAGTAACCGACGACATAGTTGATCTTCTAGGCTGTGATCCAGAAGAGGTGATTCATGCCAGTGGAAAAACTGGTTTCGGTGTTGACAATATTTTAAAAGCCATTATTGAGCGTATTCCTGCTCCAAAAGGTAATGTGGATGAACCCCTTCAAGCACTCATCTTTGATTCGGTTTATAATCCTTTTAGAGGAGTCGAAACGTACTTTAGAGTGATCAACGGTTCTATTAAGAAGAACCAAGAAATTAAGTTTATTGCCACAGGAAAAACGTATGGAGCCGATGAGGTTGGTACGCTTAAACTCAAACAATTTCCTAGACAAGAAATCAAAGCCGGAGATGTAGGTTACGTCATTACCGGAATAAAGGAGGCCAAAGAAGTTAAGGTAGGTGATACCATTACCGACGCTAAAAACCCAACCACCAACGCTATTGCAGGTTTTGAGGACGTGAAACCCATGGTATTTGCTGGTATCTATCCTGTTGATACTGAAGATTATGAAGAGTTGCGTGCCTCTATGGAAAAGCTGCAACTGAATGATGCCTCTTTAGTTTTTACACCTGAAAGTTCTGCTGCACTTGGTTTTGGATTCCGTTGTGGGTTCTTAGGAATGCTACATATGGAAATTATCCAAGAACGTTTGGAGCGCGAGTTTGATATGACCGTTATTACAACGGTTCCCAATCTGTCTTATCACGCTTTCACAAATAAAGATCCTGATGAGATTGTCATCGTTAATAATCCTTCTGATTTACCCGAGCCATCTACCTTAAATCGTGTAGAGGAACCTTATATAAAAGCAACGATTATTACAAAAGCCGATTTTGTAGGAAATGTGATGTCCTTATGTATTGAAAAACGTGGCGTCATTACCAATCAAACCTATTTAACCACAGAGCGTGTCGAATTAAATTTTGACATGCCATTAGCTGAAATCGTCTTTGATTTTTATGATCGTTTAAAAACAGTCTCTAAGGGTTATGCCTCTTTTGACTACTCTCCTATCGGAATGCGTGCGTCAAAACTAGTACGTGTTGATATTTTATTAAACGGACAAACAGTAGATGCACTCTCTGCGTTGATTCATGCAGACAATGCCTATCATATTGGTAAGAAAATCACGGAAAAACTGAAAGAATTGATTCCTAGGCAACAGTTTGATATTCCAATTCAAGCGGCTATTGGCGCTAAAATTATCGCTCGTGAAACCATCAAGGCGTTACGAAAAGATGTGACCGCTAAATGTTATGGTGGTGATATCTCACGTAAACGAAAACTGTTGGAAAAACAGAAAAAAGGTAAAAAACGAATGCGTCAAGTAGGGAATGTTGAGATTCCACAACAGGCTTTTATGGCTGTTCTGAAGCTTAATGACTAACTTTGAATAGATAATAATAAACCGAAGCACAGCACTTCGGTTTTTTTTGTACTTTTAAATATGAGGAATTGGGGACACTTCATTGGTTGTGCTTTACTACTCGTATCTTATTTCAGCTCTGCCCAAATCTCATCCATATCTGAAATTGATTCGATCTTAAAAAAAGCACATGGGTTTTTTAAAACGGATCAAGACAGCGCGCTTTATTATGCCAACATAGCCTATAACAAGAGTTTGGAACTGAACGATACTAGTGTAATTGCCAAGGCTATCATTCATAAAAACACATACCTCATCACCCAGAAAAAATACGAGGAAGCTGAAGCGCTTTTTAACTACAACTTCAAACACATTGATGCGCTTTCTGAAACACTCAAGGGAGAAACGTATTATAATTTTGGTTCTGTAAAATACCTCAAAGAGGAATATGATCTAGCACTGGAGAACTATTTCAATGCGATACTTCACTATAAGAATGCCGAAACTGAAAAAGGTCTGCAACGTTCCTATTTGCAAATTGGTGTGATCTACAGCAAACGCAATCGAAATGATTTAGCCGACTATTTTTACGAAAAATCAATGGCGTTTGGTGTTGACGGTCATCATATTGAAGCCAATGATAAGCTGCCAACCACGCATCACGACAGTGAAAAATTGGCCATGTCTAAAAAGATGTTGTCGGGAATTGATGATAAAGACCATTCGCGACTAGCAGCCATTATTTATTACAATATGGCACAAAGTTACTTAGATCTAAAAGATTACGAGAATGTCATTGCCTATCACCTCAAATCCATAGCAGTCAAAGATCGTATACACTATAAGTCGCATCAGGATAAAAGTTACGCCTTTATTGGTGAGGCTCATTTTAAATTAGGAAACTACAGTGAAGCCATTGTCTATCTCAACAAAGCTTTAGAAGTTTCTAGTAAGCGTCAATTTAAGCTAAATGTGAGCAATCTTCTTTATAAGGCTTATGAACATGTAGGAGATTATAAAAACGCTTTGAGAGTTTCCGTGCTTCATAATTCCTTAAAAGACGCTTTAAACTTAAAAGAAGAAAATGAACGTATTGCTAAAATAACGGCAGAGTTTGAAACCGAAAAACAAGCACAAGAAATTAAAATTTTGGCTGCCGACAATGACTTAAAAGCAGCGCAATTGAGCAATCAAAAAACGGTTTTAATCGCTGCAGGTGTTGGTGTCGTATTGCTGCTAATAGCCTTGTTTTTTGCTTATAAAACTTACCGAACGAAACAAAATCTTCAATTTTCGGAACTCACCCAAAAGCTGTTACAAATGCAGCTCAATCCCCATTTTTTATTCAATGCTTTAAATGGTATTCAATATTTTATCAAAAAAAATGACGTCACAAAATCTACGAAATATATCAGAAGTTTTAGTGGCTTGATGCGACATATCCTTGAAAATTCAGTTGAAAAATTTATCTCCATTCAGGAAGACTACGAAACAATTAAAGAATTCCTAGAACTACAACAATTAGTAACTAATCATACCTTTGAATATAACATACACATCGATGAATCTATTGATAAATCTCGTACTTGTATTCCACCTATGTTTACGCAACCATTTGTAGAGAATGCTATTATCCATGGTGTTTCCAACGCAAAAGAGGGACAAATAACTATCAATTATCTTTTAGAAGATACGCGCGTTGTTGTTGAGATTATTGATAATGGCAAGGGCATTTCCACACCTAAAAATCAAGCTAATAGTTTACACAAATCTATGGGAACATCCATCACCAAACAACGGATGAACAACCTGTTAAAAATGGAGCGCTATCCCATTGATTTAGAAATTATTTCAGAGAACAATAACAACGAAAGTCAGGGCACCAAAGTTGTCCTTTCATTTCCCATTAAATACCTGTAATTCAATGACACACCGCTGTTTGATTATTGAAGATGACGCTTATACTGCCAAGGATGTAAGGGACACTATTGCGTCTCATTTTGATAATATAGAGGTGTTAGATATTGTCGATAACACCAGTACCGCAAAGATAATCATAGAAACCCAGCATCCAGACATTGTTATTTCGGATATCAATCTAAAAGACGCTACCATTTTCACCTTTTTACGGGAGTTTAATTCAATTGCATTTAAAATTATTTTTATCACCTCATATAGTAAATACGCAGTTGAAGCCTTTAAATTTAGTGCCTTAGATTTTTTGGAAAAACCGTTTGATGACGAAACCCTAGTTTTGGCTGTGCAAAACGCCATGTCTATCATTGATCAAGAAAATTACAACAAACAAATTCAGGCCTTTTTCCATAATTTTAAACCAAATCAAGATCGTAAAAAGCTCGTCTTGAAAAACATTGAAGCTATTCACATTGTTGATATTCAAGATATTGTCTACATAAAATCGGATAATAATTATTCTGAAATCTTTATCAATGACGGACGTAAAGTTGTGATGTCTAAACCTCTTAAATTTTACGAAACTCAACTTCAATCTTATACTTTTTTCAGAATTCATCAATCGTTTTTGGTGAATGTTAGTTTCGCTAAAACCTTTCACAAGAAAGACTCCGTTTTAGAACTCTCCAACCAATTGCAATTGCCGGTCTCCAGTAATAAAACAGCCGCGTTAGTACAATGGCTGAGTCAACAGGGATAATTCTAATTGATACCTTTCAAATTCTCAAGTAGCGTGTGTCAATTCTAAACGCTTGCTTTTAAGAAGCATTTCTTCCCTAGTTTCATAATATCAAACAGACCAACTTTCAAATTCAAATATTATGAAAACCAAACCAATTTTTCCCGTTTTATTGACCCTCATTGTCAGTTGTTTCTTTATAACATCGGCAAGTGGACAACATCTTATTGACAATGATCATCCACTTGATTTATTTGAGTTGGAGTCTGAAACTTTAGACATAAGAACGTATGAGGTGTCCCTTGATGACAACATTCAATACAATTTTGAAGATGCTCCCAAAAGCATCATGGCTAATGATGCTCAAGAACAAGCCGCATTTGTCCTTTCGATGCTTTCGTTTGGAGCAGGTGTCGGGTTTAATGATATTGAAACACTCTGGTGTTTAAGAGCAGAATATTACCTGCGATTGGCCTTACTTAATCGCTCAGCTGCCTATGGCAGTTTAGGTCTCGGCTATGATGGCTCTAGTGGTGATTTCTTCACTGCAACTCTTTTTAATGTGACCTTAAAAATGTTGATGTTCACTCAACTCGTAAAGCAATATCAACAAGTACGTTTTATTTACGGGTTATTAGGCCAGTATGGTTTCGGAAACTACAAATATGACGATGGTTATAAGCCAGACATTACGCGCTTGACAGTAGGTGCTGTAATTGGTCTTCAAATACTTCTTTCACAAAGATGGTCACTTATGTTACAAAGCAATATTCTTAGCTATAGAGAGCAAACCACCAAATTTGACGGTGGAGAAGTCAAAGAAAATTCGACAGTTGGCTTATTTAACAAGCAGAATATCTTTTTCCTAACACTAGCTCTAAGTCTGGATTAACAAAACATTTTAAAAATTTAAATTCAAAAAAAATGAAAACCATAAACATTCTCAGAAAAGCCATCTATCTCCTTACTTCTGTTTTACTAATTTCATTGAATTCCAGCTGTGCAGCAATTTTTGATGCTGAACTCAACGGTAATCAGAGCATTCCTTTTACACAGGAAGGGCTTCTCGATTTAAAGGCTATAAGTGATCGCTTGGATCAAGTTCAGAACAATCAGCTAGGAATTCGATATTATCCAAATCAATTTATTGACGCCTCTGCAGGATTTGGATTAAACGCAATTGAAGGTCAGAGCGAAACCTCCTTTTGTTTTGGCGCTGGCTATAATTATCGGTTATCTGAAGACAATTATAATCATGCCAGTTACGTAGGTGTTCATGGTGAGTACCTGAGTCAGAGCGCAGATCAAAGTGACCTCAGCCTTTTTCGCGTTGGCGCCAACTACACCTACTTCGATCGCATCACAAAAAATGGTGAAGTGGACTTAACATATGGTATTAAAGGCTATTATGAATCTGGAAATCAAGAGTTTTCAGGCTTCAAAGAAGCCATTACAGGCTATGGCGCCAATTTAGTTATTGGAGCAAATTATAATGTTTCTGACAATATCTCAATTGGTGTAGAGGTTCCCTTTTTATCATGGTCTCAACGTACTTTTGAGTTTGATGGCGGAGACTTCGAGCAACAAAGCACTTGGCTAGGACTAAATAAAAATAATATGGTGATGGCAACGGCCAGATTCGGGTTTTAAGAATCGGCAACAGCTGTAACTTCATAAAACCTAAAGTATTAAAATTGATGACTTTGAATTTGGTCTTAATGAAGAGGTTTCGGTCTAACTTGAAGCCTCTTTGTTTTGCACATTTTCTACGTCAAATGGCTTTCCAAGATATACAAGTTGATAATCCTTTTTAATATCATTAATATTCGTGCTATATGATGAGATAATATGAAGTTCTCCCTTATTGTCTTTAATAAATAATGGAATGATATCTATGTCTTTGTTTGTAATTTCAATAAGACTCTCGTAATGTGCTTGATCTTCAAGCTCAATTTCCTGAATGGAAGGATAATTACGTGTCACATCCATCAGTCGGTTGTAATCATCGGTATGTGAAAACAAACCCTCTTTCGGATTATCCTCCGGATTGTTCATTTCCGAAGCCGTCACTAGCCTAAAGGAACCGTTTTCACCAAAATCCTTACTAAACTTATTGATGGCATATTTATTAATTTCAGAATTACCAGTCATCGCCATCAAATAGCCAACATCATTTAACTCAATGTTATCCATTAAACTGTCTGAATAAATATTAGTACTTAAAGCTTCCAGACCTAACTCCTTCGCTTTAGCAATGTTGCTTTGGTTACTATCAATAAGCACCACATGACGGCCATTAGATTCTAAATAATGTCCGAGTAATCTCGATACTTTGGAGGCGCCAACAATTAAAATACCATTAGACTTGGTTAAAAATACACCGACCAATTTTGCGAATAAACGGGCAGTTGTCGCATTTAATAAGACGGTACCCAATACAATAACAAACACTAATGGTGTGATATATTCCGCATCGGCAACACCTTTACTTGCAAGCTTCAATCCGAAAAGAGAAGCAATACCGGCAGCTACAATCCCTCGTGGACCAACCCAACTCACGAATAGTTTTTCATTAAGTTTGAGTTTAGAACCCTGAGTGCTCAAAAACACACCTAATGGTCGGATTAAAAACACAACCACTGCAAACAGAATGGCCGTCTTCCAATTATAAATGAGTAATAATTCGTTAAAATTGATATTCGCGGCAAGGAGTATAAATAAGATTGAAATAAGTAAGACACTCAAAGACTCTTTAAAATACAGGATATCCTTGAGATAAGGCGATTTTGAATTACCCAGAACCATTCCCATCACTACAACGGCTAATAACCCAGATTCATGAGCAAATACATCTGATAGCACAAAAACACCCAATACTGCGGCTAAAGAGAATACATTCATTAAATAATGTGGTACCCACTTCTTGTTTAAAATAAAGTTGACGGCATGTGCAAATGTAAACCCAAAAGTAGAACCAAAAAGGACAATTTTACCAAACTCAATAAGTGCTGTTTTTGTAAACTCTCCTCCAGCATCGACACTTATAAATTCATAAACCAATACCGCAACCAAGGCACCAATAGGATCGATGAGAATACCTTCCCATTTCAATACGGCAGACACATCTTTTTTCAAAGGAATGTTTCTCAAAATAGGCGTAATCACGGTTGGACCAGTAACTATAATCAAACCTGCAAACAAAAAGGATATTTCCCAGCTTAAGTAGAATATAAAATG
>JAAEZI010000023.1:16383-48327 GCA_018222915.1 Algicola sp.
TATAAAATGTGCGGCAACCGCTCCACCAAAAAATGTCACAATGGAGCCAATCGTTATCAGTTTTGTAATGACTGGGCCAACATTCTTAACCTCACTCAACTTTAGCGTTAAACCTCCTTCAAAAAGAATAATACTAATCGCTAACGACACAAAATAAAATAAACTTTCCCCTGGAAAAAGACCTTCGTGACCATCCCAAATAGGTTCTATCCATTTGGTACCATCACCTGAAAGAAATTCTGCGGCAATGGGTCCAACTAATAAGCCAATTAAAATAAGAGGTAAAATGGCAGGAATTTTAAATTTCCATGCAACCCATTGCGCTAATATACCTAAGATGATGATTCCTGCTAGTTCTAACATGCATTTTATTTTTGAAAGTTAAATATAAAAGAAACTATCATAACTCTTCCAAAAAATGACAGATTTCTACTACTCATAAGAAACCCACAGCTAATCATTCTTTTTTTAACTAAGCTCGAATTAATTTAATTTGGAAATTTACTGCATATAGTACGAACAACAAATACTGAGAATCCTGGAGCCTGATATAGAGCAAAGTCTTGTGTGCCATCCTCGGTTTCAACTTTACCATACAACAAGAAAATTTAGAAAACATCAGAAATGAGGATCATCTGATTTTCAGTGCTAATACAGTTAAAAATGCTTTATTTCTAGATGATTTCTTTTACTTTGAAACGAAGCAAGTTAGAGGTATTTACAATGCAGTTCGAGACCATAACAAGACTTGAATTAATTCTAATAGCGTTTTGTAAAGGTGAATTTATTATCAAAGAGGCGATTAGTGCTTTTGGGTTGAGGTAAACGCTTAAATTCTGTTATTTCTTAATAAACTGCTAAAAGGCATTTCATTGACCATGGTATTTATTATTTTGCAACTATGAATTTATATCCTATTAACGCTGGAAATTTTAAACTAGATGGCGGAGCTATGTTTGGCGTAGTTCCCAAGTCATTATGGACAAGAACTAATCCTGCCGATAACAATAACATGATAGATATTGCGGCTCGCTGTTTGCTCATTGAAGATGGTAATCGATTGATTTTAATCGATACTGGTATGGGAAATAAGCAAAGTGATAAATTTTATGGCTACTACTATCTTTGGGGTGATGACTCCATAGATAAATCATTAGAAGCCCATGGTTTTCATCGTGACGATATTACCGATGTTTTTATGACCCATTTACATTTCGACCATTGTGGTGGAAGCATCCAATGGAATAAAGAAAGAACTGGTTATGAACCAGCTTTTAAAAATGCCAACTTTTGGAGCAATAAAAATCATTGGGAGTGGGCTACTCAGCCCAACAGACGAGAAGCTGCCTCTTTTTTAGAAGAAAACATCCTACCCATGAAAGAGAGCGGTCATTTGAAATTTACAGCGCTTCCAGAAAAAGATGTCTTAAAAAATTCTGAATTAGGTTTCGATATTTTTTTTGCTGATGGTCATACTGATAAACAAATGATTCCTATGATTCAGTATCAAGATAAAACCATTTGTTTTATGGCAGATCTACTTCCTACTGTAGGTCATCTACCATTACCCTTTGTAATGGGTTATGATACAAGGCCTTTACTCACATTAGACGAAAAGGAACGATTTCTGAATATGGCTGCCGATCAAAATTTTTATCTTTATTTGGAGCATGATGCCCACAATGAGATTATTACCGTCCAACATACCGAAAAAGGTGTGAGACTTAAAGACACATTTAAAACTAACGATATTTTTAATTAAACATTATTATGAAATACTATTTTAAGCCCTTATTGTTTTCAATTTTCGCCGCAATTATTCTACTTGGCTGTGGAAGCTCTTCTGGTGTCATATCAACACCTATTGAAAATATAGACTCTTCACCGTTAAAGGTATCACCTCTTACGGATAGTGAAAAGAAAACATGGTCTCATTTGGATTTAGCAACAGATACCATTCCGGGAATGAGCGTTGAAAAAGCCTATAAAGAGATTGTAAAAAATAAAAAAGGTCAAACAGTTATTGTCGCAGTTATAGATTCTGGAACAGATATCGATCATGAAGATTTAGACGATGTGCTTTGGACAAATGAGGATGAAATTCCTAACAATGGAAAGGATGATGACAACAATGGGTATGTAGACGATATCCATGGCTGGAATTTTGTTGGAGATGGCTATAATGAACAATTGGAGTTTGTGCGTCTTTTGGCTTCAGGAGATAAAAGCAATCCGAGATATGCCGAGGCCGAAGCCGAATACAAATCTGAATATCAGAAATATACTGGGTATAAAACGCAATATGAACAAATTCTAACACAAGTAAAAGCTGCTGATGATATATTAACCAGTCACTTCGGAAAAGCAGATTATACCAAAGAGGAGGTTGCTGCCATTAAAACTGAAGATCAAAAAATAGATCAAGCAAAACAGATTGCACAGTACTTCTATAGTAATGATATTGAATCCCTAGCTTCCGCTAAAAAAGAATTGACTGATGGTTTAGTGGAAATCAATGACCGCCTTAATTACAACCTTAATAAAAACTTCAGCGGACGTAAAACAGGTGATGATCCAAATGACATCAATGACATGCCTGGTTATGGTAATAATAATCCGAGACCCTCAATAAAAAGCGAAAGCCATGGAACTCATGTCACTGGAATTATTGCGGCAGAGCGCAACAACAGTATAGGCATGAATGGTGTGGCTAACAACGTTCAAATTATGGCCATCCGATCCACACCTAACGGTGATGAATATGACAAAGATGTGGCATTGGCTATTAGATATGCTGCTGATAATGGTGCTAAGGTCATCAATGCAAGTTTTGGTAAGTCTTACTCACCTCATAGCGAATGGGTACGTGATGCTATTAAATACGCTGCTGAAAAAGATGTACTTTTTGTTCACGCAGCAGGTAATGATAGTGAAGATATAGACGTTGCTAAAAACTTCCCAAATGATGCTGTTGGTACAGGTCCAGAGGTAGCAGATAATTTTATCACTGTTGGTGCTCTTACTTATGATTATGGTTCTAATATGGTGTCAAGTTTTTCAAATTATGGAAAAGTCAATGTGGATGTATTTGCTCCTGGGAGTGATATCTACTCAACCATGCCAGAAAATGAATATGACTTTAACAGTGGTACATCGATGGCTGCGCCTAATGTAGCTGGTGTGGCGGCTCTAGTTCGGTCTCAATACCCTAGTTTATCTGCTAGTCAAGTCAAAAAAGTTCTAATGGATTCTGGACTTCCTATCACGACCAAGGTTGCCATAGGTAAAAATAAAGACGTGAAATCCTTAGCTGAAATCTCTAAATCAGGAAGAATTGTAAATGCCTATAACGCTTTAATTTTAGCATCTCAAATGGCTAATTCGAAATAATTCTACCCAAATAAATAAACTATGAAATTTAGATTAACCTCAATATTGTTTGTGTCTTTGATATGGCATTCTTTGAGTGTCAATGCACAAAAACAAACCATTATCTACAAATCAGATGGCTTTTGGCAGCAGCAAGCTGATTATAAAATGACTATAGATATGGATGTTGAGTCCTATCAATACGAAGGAAAACAAACCATTACTTACACAAATAATTCACCAGATGTCTTAAATCGTGTGTATTATCATTTATACTTTAATGCCTTTCAGCCAGGAAGTGAAATGGATGCAAGACTGCAAAGTATTGTGGATCCAGATTCCAGAATGGCCAACAATATTGGTACGAAGGAAGCACCAGTATATGAGAGTCGTATTGCAAAACTCAAAGACGACGAGATTGGATTTATTAAGGTAAATAGCCTCAAAAAAGATGGCAAGCCTCTAGATTATACCGTTGAAGGTACGGTCATGATTGTAGATTTAAATGATCCTATTCAACCTGGTCAAACCGTCAATTTTGATATGGATTTTAAAGGACAGGTGCCTGTTCAAATTCGTCGAGCGGGACGTAATAATAAAGAAGGTGTGGCATTATCTATGACACAGTGGTATCCTAAACTTGCCGAATATGACAATGAAGGATGGCATGCCGACCCTTATATAGCGAGAGAGTTTTATGGCGTATGGGGAAATTTTGATGTTAAGATCACCATAGACAAAGATTATGTTCTTGGTGGTACAGGTTACCTTGAAAATGCAAACGACATTGGTTATGGCTATACCAATGAAAAAGTTAAAAAGCCCAAGGGTAAAACACTCACATGGCATTTTATAGCGCCAAATGTTCATGATTTTACTTGGGCAGCAGATCCAGATTACAAGCATGACACCATGCAGGTTCCAAATGGGCCTTTGCTTCACTTTTTATACAAGAAGGCGATGCCTAAGGAAAATCTTGAGAATTGGAAAAAAATGCAGCCTAAAACCGTTGAACTAATGCAGTACTTTAGTGAGCATATTGGTACATATCCTTATGATCAATACTCCGTAATTCAAGGAGGTGATGGTGGTATGGAATATGCTATGTGTACACTTATCACAGGAATGCGTAGTTATGGTAGTTTAGTAGGTGTTACTGCCCATGAAATGGCACATACATGGTTTCAGTTTCTATTAGCCACTAATGAGGCTAAACATGAATGGATGGATGAAGGATTTACAAGTTATATTTCAGACTTAGCAATGAAGGAGGTAATGCAAGAGCAAGGGAAACCATTAGAAAGGGCATACAATCGATACCTTTCATTGGCGACTTCAGGATATGAGCAGCCATTAACAACACATGCCGATCGTTACAATTACAATCAAACCTATGGTATTTCAGCGTATAACAAAGGTGCTGTGTTTTTAGCACAGCTTGGCTATGTAATTGGCGAAGACCATTTAAAAACAACGATAAAAAAGTATTATAAAGATTTTGCTTTTAAACACCCAAAACCTCTTGACGTCATACGTACTGCTGAAAGAGTCTCTGGACTTGAATTAGACTGGTATCTTATGGATTTTGCACAAACCACAAATATCATTGATTATGGTGTCACCAACATTGATGATAACAAAGTGACCTTAGAAAGAAACGGTGCCATGCCAATGCCTATTGATTTAGTGGTTACTTATACCGATGGCACTACAGAAGCGTTTTACATCCCATTGCGAATGATGCGTGGTGAAAAGCCTACATCAGCTACTGTTTTGGAAGATTGGGCTTGGGCATTTCCAAACTATACTTTCGAAGTTTCGAAATCTGTAGATTCAGTGCGTATTGATCCTAATAATGACATGGCTGATGTGAATAAAGAGAATAATTCATTGACGATTTCAGAATAACTCATGGCCAGCTTAACGGAAAGCCTCATCGAATGATGAGGCTTTTTTTATACCAAATTTCAGATTTGTAACTCTTTGTCTTCGAAGTGCGTTCCCTATTTTGTAATACGAGATATTTGGAATTTATTTGCCTATTTCTATATCCTAATAAATGAAAAATAGACTTTGCATAAAACCTTGCAATTCCCAAGTTCACTTTTAACCCGTTTTTATCGGAATTTAACCAAGAAATCCCAGGAAGAATCGCGAGTAAATTATCAAATTTTAAGCGTCTTAAAATTGCCGAAAGAAACAGTACGAAGGGTTGAATCGGTTTAATGATAAAAAAACCTTCCGCGCCTTTCGGTTGGTACAACGGCATAAATAATCTAGCGCTTACTGGTGATGTGATTTTTTTGCCGTCACATACAGCGAGCAAGGTGCCCTTTTTTACTGGTTGAAAACTCTTGAAACCAGGTTCCATTGTAAAGGTTTCTCCTTGTTTGATTTGATGTAAATAAGTGACTTCAAATATTTTAGCTATGGAATGTGCATTTCGCTGTAAGTTCTGGTAATGATTCAGAAATTGTGGACTGTTTTCTTTTGAGAGCATTTCAGTAAATACCAATGACAAATGAATAAAGGCAACACAGTTTTCTACAGCTTCTTTTTCATCATGCTGACCTGATTCAAAACCCAATGACACGTAGCCTAGCTCATTGATATAACTCAATAGAGGACCATTTAAGTATTCTTCAATTCCTAAAACAATGGGTACGGGAAAAAGCTTTGAAAACTTTCTATTAATCAAAGCATCATTGATGGTAATAAATGGAAATGTTTTACTAGAAGTCGTATGAAAATCTATAAAATAAAACGGTCCTGAATTTGAAGCAATAATAGCTTGCAATACCTGAAATACGTCGTTTCTTTCTATTTCTTCCGAATTCAATTCTGAATGACTATGTCGGGCTTCTAGCTGTGATTTTGTCCATAATCTATTCAAATCTACATCCAGGTACCTTTGGTTTTTTTCTAGCGCCTTTAAATTACCGGAAACTCCATAAATAGTACCGTTAATAATTTCAGGGTTGAGTGTCTTTAAAGTGGCTTCCAGTGCAAAAACACCTGCGGTTTCATTACCGTGTAAACCGGCAAAAAAGACCATTGTAGGACCTTTAGAAGTTCCTTGCACATGATGAATAATACGACCGACTGATATGGTCTTATCAAGCGCTTTGTTTTTGACTAATGTCATAAAATTTATATATCGTTCGTGGTGACTATTCCTATTAATTTTCTATTCTTAACCACAGGCAAACAACTGATGTGATTCTCAACCATAAGTGTTTGTGCCTCTTGTAATGATGCGTCTTGGTGAATAGTGATGACCTCATCTTGCATGAACATTTGGACGTTTTTGGTGCTTTCTTCAATTTCGTTGATATGATTTTTTATATCAGACCAACTTAACAAACCAATAAGGTCTTTGTTCTTATCGATGACTGGTATATGATGAATGTGCTTCCATTGCATGATATGTAACACTAATTCTAAGCTGTCTTTGGCATCTACCGTGAGTAAGTCTGTGGTCATCACATGCAATACTTTTTTGTCGATATCAAATGTGGTATGGTCATTTTCATTTAACTCTCTCCAAGTTGAAACAGGAAAATCATGTTCCTGCTTTAAATACATATTAGCCGTTAAAACTTGTAGTGCCTCCTGGCGTTTTTTAGACTTGAGAAGGTTTCTATAACTTTTTATAAACCATTGGGAGCCATTGTTACTATTGACTCTATTTTTGATCACTGTTAAATAATATTCAGCGTCTTTTGGCGTGATTCCAACTTTGTAAAGACCTCTGTAAGCCATAGGTAAAAGTTCGTCCAGAATAAGTTCTTGGCTAGAAATGGTTTGGCCCTTCCAGTGAAATTGTGCTGCCATTCCATAGCGAGCGGCTGTAAAAAAATTGGTCTTCACATCCTTAAAATCCATAGTCTTATGTATATGATCTTCTGTTTTTGGTCGACCTACCATAAGGCCTACCCAAAACATCATATTAGCTATCTCATCGGTCATTGTTGGTCCAGAAGGTAAGTATCTGTTTTCAATTCTAAGATGAGGCTTTCCATCTCCAACACCGTAGCACACGCGATTCCATCTATAAACAGTTCCATTGTGCAGACTTAAGGCCTTTAATTTTGGAATGATTCCTTGTTGTATCATTTCCATACTGTCATTGGTAAATTCTGAGGTGAGAAGACTTCTAAATCTTGATATATTATCTTTAAAAATATCCGTAATGCTTCCTGTTTCCCAGTGATCTCCAAAACTCACGCGAGATTGCTTTTCATTCAGTAAAAACGAATTGGCTCTAGTGTCTACGCTTTGTGTGAATAGTGCGATTCGTGTTTCACTCCACAGTTCCTTTCCAAAGAGCATCGGTGAGTTTGTACAAACACTTAAAACTGGACCTGAAATAGCCTGAGCCCAATTATAGCTTTTAATAAAATCATCTGGATCAATTTGAAGATGGGTCTGAAAACTCGTATTGCAGCCTTCCAGCATCACGGTGTCATGTAGTAAATTCAGTTCATCAACGCCTTTAATGTGAATATCAAAGTCCTGTTTTCTGGATGCCTTAATCGCTTCATTCAACACATAATAACGCTGAATAGGCGTCATGTTTTCAATACCAATGTGCTTTAAGGATAAAGTTGGCAGAATGCCTGTTAATGCAATTTTGGTGTTGAGGTTATTAGCTGCTGAAATTGCTTTTGATAACAACGTTTTCAACTGTTCATGTAAAAGGGAAAAACAATTAGAACCTAGTTCTAGTGGGTCTAAATTTATCTCGAGGTTATAATTTCCAATTTCCGTTGTAAAGTGTACATCATCGATTGCTTTCAAAAGTTCCAAAGCGTTATTGTTCGGTAAAAATTCAGGAGTTACTAAACAAAATTCCTGCTCCGCACCTATACGAATTGGTGTTTTTTCAATCATATCATGATCAATCATATAATCCAAGGCTTCAATATCCTTAGTAAGTTGATGGATATAATTGGCTTTATCCTTCTTTTTAGAAAGTTTAGTCACGTGTAAATGTCCCATAATAACGCGGTATTTATGTTATTAAAGTTACATCAATGTTAGCGCTTAAAATATGATTTTAATCATACAGCTATGGAATATATTGAGAAAGAATACCACAAATGTTTGAATTTTAATTACATTTATCACCACACTCATTATGGAATCTATAAATCAAAAAATAGCCGCGATAATTCACCATTTTCACCTAAATAATTATGCGTTTTCAAAACGTATTGGTGTTACTGGAACTACCATTGACAGTATTGTTAATGGGAGACCTCAAGCAAATGGTACTCGGAAGAAAACCAAACCAGGATATGATGTCCTTTCATCTATTATCAATGAGTTTGATATCAATCCTGATTATCTCTTCGGAAAAAGTAGCATCATGCTCAAAGCCGATCTACCTAAAAACCCAACATATTCTGGAATGCCGAAAATCATCGCCTCTTCAAACGATGATATCGAAAACATTATTTATGTTCCTGCAAAAGCAAGAGCTGGTTACTTAAATGGTTATGGTGATCCTGAATTTATGGAAAGTCTACCTAATTTTCATATGCCACAACTCAGCAATGGCACCTTTAGATGTTTTGAAGTTCAAGGGAATTCTATGCTATCTACTTTTTATGATGGTGATTTTGTTTTCGGTACTTATGTAGAAGATTTGAAAGACCTTCGAGATGGTAGGGTTTATTTGGTCGTTAGTAAAAATGACGGAATTGTATTAAAACGTGTTATTAATCGCATAAAAGAAGAGGGTAGCCTTCTTCTAAAAAGCGATAACCAAGATGGAAATTATCCAGATTTTAATATTCCGGTAGAGGATATTCTCGAAATTTGGTATGTGACCATGTACGCATCAAAGCAAATGCCAGAACCTTCAGATGTTAATGATAAACTTCAAGATTTGGAACACAAAATCGCCAATCTCGAACATTTAATACCCAAAAACTAACATGTCGTTTTCTTACCCAAAAAAGGAAAAACTGAAAAGTCAAAAATTAATTGAGTTATTGTTTTCCGAAGGGAAATCTTTATCTGTTTACCCATTGCGCATGGTCTATCTCAAAACTGAATTTGACGAAGACACCCAATTCAAAACAGGGGTTTCAGTAAGTAAAAGACATTTTAAAAGTGCGGTCGATAGAAATCGCATCAAACGCCTGTTAAGAGAAGCTTACCGACTGAATAAAACCGTACATTTTAACAACATTTCGTCTTGTTATGCGTTAATGATTTTGTACATTGGTAAAGATGGAACAGATTTTGATTCCATAACTTTAAAAATGAATGAACTTTTAGCTGCTTTTTCTAAAAAAGTTGACTAATGATAAATGGTTGTAAATCATGAAAAAACTACTACAAAAAAGGCTAATCATCCCTCTTGTCGCCTTAACTATCTTCTTTAGTGGAACCGCTTTTAAAAGTGATTTCTTTGAGATTGCTAAACAGATTGAAATCTTTACAACGCTTTTTAAGGAGCTTAACATGAATTACGTGGATGAAACGAATCCGGGTGACCTCATGGATACCGCTATCAAAAGTATGTTGAATGATTTGGATCCTTATACAAATTACTACAATGAACAAGATGTTGAGGCAGCTAGAATTAACAACGCTGGAGATTACACAGGAATCGGAGCAAATGTATTAACACTCAAAGATAAATTAGTAATTGTTGAGGCTTATAAAGACTATGCTGCAGATAAAGCAGGTTTAAAGGCTGGTGACGAAATCATTAAAGTTGATAATGTCACAGTTGCAGATTTTAAGGATGATGCCGGAAACCTATTGCAAGGAGCTGCTGGAACCACCGTAAATGTGACTTATATCCGACAAGGACAAACGGAAACAACTACGATAAATAGAGAGGCTGTTGATATTCATGCCGTGCCTCATTTTTCAATGGTAAATGATAATATAGGTTATATTGTTCTGAGAAAATTTAATGAAAAAACGTCTTCAGAAACCATTAGCGCTTTGCGTTCCTTAAAAAGTCAAGGTGCCGAAAAATTGATTTTAGATTTACGTGGTAATCCAGGAGGTTTACTGCGAGAAGCTGTTAATGTCACAAATATATTCGTGCCTAAAAATCAGTTGGTTGTGACTACTAAGTCCAAAGTAAAAAAATATAATAAAACCTATTACACACAAAAAGAGCCAATCGATACGCAAATTCCATTGGTAGTTCTTATAGATGGTAGTAGTGCGTCTGCGAGTGAAATCGTTTCAGGTGCGTTACAAGATTTAGATAGAGCAGTTGTTGTTGGTGCACGTAGTTTTGGAAAAGGACTTGTACAACGCCCTAAAAAACTGACGTATGGTACCCAAATGAAAATAACCATTTCAAGATACTACACACCTTCTGGACGTTGCATTCAAGCATTAGACTATTGGAATCGTGATGAAAATGGTAAGGCAACACGTGTAAAACAAGAAAATTATAACGCTTTTAAAACCAAAAAAGGCAGAACGGTGTACGATGGTGGTGGTGTACAGCCTGATCTTGAATTAGATGCAACCAAACTCAGTACCATCACCAAAGCAATCATCAATGAAAATTTGATTTTTAAATACGCAACCGAATACTATTACAATCATCCTGCGCCTTCAGACTTAAAAACATTCGAATTACGGGATGCTGAATTCAATAGTTTTAAAAATTTCTTAATCGATAATGATTTTAGTTTTGAAACCGAAACCGAAAAAGCATTTGCTACGGCTTTAAATGTGGCTAAAGAAGAGCAACTAGCTGGCGAAATTAACGAGGACTATGCGAACTTAGTAAGCGCTTTGAATCAATATAAAAGCAAAGCCATTGACGCCAACAAAGCACAGTTATTATCATTACTTTCAGATGAAATCGTCAAACGATATTTCTATAGAGAAGGATTATATGAATACTATGTGGCGAACAATTTTGAAATTCAAAAAAGTGTTGAAATTCTCAAAGATCCTACTAATTATTTAAGTTATTTGAACTGATAACAGACTTAATATTTGACGAAAACTTTAAAAAAACTATATTTAATTCCTGTTTTCGATAAAAAAATGAAGAAAATACTATTAATATCATTTCTATTCACACAACTTTTGATGGCTCAAGAGGAAATGCGTCATGAAGTGTATTTTGAGACAGATAAGTTTGAAGTGCCTCCTACTGAACACAATAGGTTACTATTATTTTTATCCCAAATAGAGAGTATGGATATTGCAAAGGTTTCCATTTACGGATTTACAGACGATAGAGGTAGTGACAACTATAACTTAGTATTATCTCAAGAACGTGCCAATTCCATCAAAACTATTTTCTCAAATAATGAGTTTGATGAGTCCGTAATTACCAACGTTGATGGAAAGGGTAAAATCTTATTGAAATTAGTAAAGGAAGATGATCTTAATAAAATTCGCGGTCTCAACCGAAAAGTAGAGATTATTGTGTCTTCAGTATTTCCTCCTAAACCAAAAGATTCTCCTGAAATTGTTGAAGCTAAAAAGCGTGAAGCCAAAGAAATTTTAAGAGGTGAATTGAAAGCTGGAGATAAATTTGAACTCAATAATATCCTATTTAAAACAGGTTACAGCAAATTACTGCCAGAATCCAAAGAAACGCTCAAAGAGATTGCAGAAATCCTGGTAGAGCGAAAAGACATTTATTTCACCATTCAAGGTCATGTGTGTTGTACGAAAAACAGTCGTGATGCGATTGACCGTAAAACTAAAAAACGAAATTTATCTGTTGCTAGAGCTAAATATATCTATGATTACCTAGCAAAAAAAGGTGTTAGTACAAGACGTATGAAGTATGTAGGTATGCGTCGTAAATTTCCCTTAGGTGGTGAACCCAAATTAGATAGAAGGGTGGAGATTTTAATTACCTATGTAGGCGATAGTAATTAATTCCTTCTAATCATGCCAATATGTGGGATGCCATCCTCAAGATAGGGCTCTCCTACTTCAAAAAAATTAAGATTATTATAAAATGTCTTTAGGTAGGTCTGAGCTGATATTTTAATGTGACCGTCACCATAGGCGTCTCTTATCGCCTTTATAGATGCCTTCATAATAGCATTGCCATATTGATGATGGCGTTCATTTTCACGCACCACTACTCTACCAATGCTGGCGTTTTCAAAATAATCTCCTGGAGAAAACACACGTGTATAAGCAACGAGATTAGCTTCTTTATAACCTAGAATGTGCAAGGCATTTTGATCTTTACCATCCATATCTTGATAGACACAATCTTGTTCCACTACAAAAACTTCACTGCGTAGTTGTAATAGATGATACAGTTCATGAGTGGTCAATTCTCCAAACGATTTGATTTTGATGTCTAATGCCATAATTAAAATTTTAGACGATTAGTCCTGAACAATAACCTCTTTAGGATCTTCTTTATTAAATTCAGGTTGAATGGTGACATGATTAATATTAAATTGTTCATGTAAGATCGTTTCAATATCTGTAAGTAACTCATTAAACATGGTGGTTGTGATGTCTTCTTTAAGATCTAAGTGCGCTTCTAAGTGCAGTTCATTGTCACTCAAATTCCAAATATGCACATGGTGTAATTTACTCACTTTAGGCAATTTGTTGACGGCTCGTACAACTTCTTTGATATTAATGTCATCTGGAGTGAACAACATGAGCATTTTAGTAGACGTTTTTAACAAATCAAAACCTACCCAAATTAAATATAGCGCTATCAGTAAAGTTAAAGCACTATCCACCCAAAATAACTGATAGTATTTCATAAGTAATCCTCCTATTAAAACAGCGACACTTGCTAACATATCTGTTAGTAAATGTAAATAGGCAGATCGCATATTAATATTATTTTTTGCATCGTTTTTCAACAATAACACACTAAATCCATTACCTAAAATAGCAATTAAAGACAACCAAATAACTAAACTAGAATCTATAGATTGCGGATTTTGAAAACGTTCAATTGCTTCAATAATCAATAAGATGGCAACAATGATAAGTGTCGCAGCATTCACGAAAGCTGCTAAAATTTCCGCGCGTTTATAACCAAATGTTTTTTGTAGTGAGGCTTTTTTTTTGGAAAGCCTGTTTGCTACATAACTCACTATCAAAGATAAAACGTCACTAAAATTATGAAGGGCATCACTTAAAAGTGATAAACTACCAGATACTACACCACCAATGACTTGGGCCACCGTAATGAGTATATTTAAAAGAATGGAAATTATAAGATTTCTTCCCTTTAAATCCTCGTGAGAATGATTATGGCTATGAGCATGTCCCATCTATGAGCAAGTCACAGGAATTTTATCAACGCGGTTTTGGTGTCTACCGCCTTCAAACTTCGTATTTAAAAATGTATCTACAATTTGGATGGCTTGCTGTAAGGCTGTAAATCGCGCAGGAATACAACAAATATTAGCATCATTATGTAAGCGGGTTAACTCTGTAATCTCTTTAGACCAACAAATACCAGCTCTCACTTTTTGATGTTTGTTGGCAGTCATCGCTACACCATTAGCACTGCCACAAATCAGAATTCCAAAGGGCACTTTGCCTTCTTCGACATCTGTCGCTACTGGATGAACAAAATCTGGATAATCCACACTATCATTGGTGTCTGTACCATAGTTATTAACAGTATAACCTTTAGCTTTTAAATGTGCTACAATAGCTTGCTTATACTCGGTTCCAGCATGATCATTACCTATAGAAATTGTCTTCATATCAACGTGTTGTTTAAAACCCTAAAGTTACTAATTGCTTATAAATAATAGTGTCAAAAACATCATAACTTATTCAATTGATTTAGATTTAACTCACAATAGTCACTAAAGGCATTGTTAACTAATAGAGGGTTTTTATCTCATTACTTGTTAATATCTCATTGTAATTTGTAACAACTTTTTCTTGCGTTATTTAATTTATTTTTCAAACAAAAACAAGAATATGATAACCTAAAAAATTAGTCATTTTTTTTAGTGAAGTTATGAGCATCGAACTTTAAAGATACCAACATCAAAATTTAAAATAGTTATCAAATGTAAGTTGTCAACATCAGTTATAAACAGCTGTTAATAGCATTTGAAATACGCTTAAAAATGAGGAATTTATATGTAAAATTAATGTTAACTAAATATGAAGTAAAAGTCATAAGTCATATTTCAAAATAAAAATTAAAAAAGTTATACCTCTATTAACAGCCTATAATCATCATCATTTATTTTTTAAAATTTTAAAAGAAAAAAGATGATATGTATATATATGTTGATAACCATAATTGAAACTATGGAAATTAGGATATATTCGTTTCTTAATTTAGATGGATAAAAAAATGACATTGTTTTGGTTAGCATTGTTAGGGTCGAGACAGTTTCAGATTAGTCAGGTTATCAACAAAGATTACTTTGTTGTTTCAGTTGGTTTAACTGCTGATGGAGATCTTATAGCGACTGAAGGAATACATGATACATACGGTTAGATCACGGTACTTATGCAGATGAAGTTAATCTAATCCCGCTGAATTCCAATGAAACATACGCTCATATTATGAGTCGTAAAAATATGTAAAGCCTTGTCTTATTTACATGGCTTTTTTTATTAAATTAACACTAATTAAACACTAATAAATAATTAAAGCGTAGATTTGTAGAAACTTAATAGCTTCTCTCCTCCTATTATTAAGTTGATTAAGAAAGAATTCCTAACACTTTTAGGAAACGAAAATGATTACAATTAAATAAATGACAAGAAAGAAAAAAAGGAAATCCTCAAACAAAAAGATTTCCAACCTTACAAATACTATTCTAAGTATTCTAAAAAAAGATAGAAACCAAACTTTTAACTATAAACAAATTGCTGCCAAGATTGGTGTTGATGATGCGAGCAGTAGAAATCAAATTATAAAGAAACTTCAGCAGCTAAAAGCGAAACAAGAAATTGAAGAAGTAGATCGTGGTAAATTTAAAGCGGTTGTTAATACAGAATACCATGTAGGAAAAGTTGATATGGCCTCTAGAGGTTCTGGATACATTATTAGCGACGATTTCGATGAAGATGTATATATAGCTTCCAATAATATGAATAAGGCCCTTCATGGTGATGAAGTTGAATTTTACGCGTATAAGCGTAGAAAACGTGGTAAAATTGAAGGTGAGATTACCAATATTATCAAGCGTGCTAAAAGTGAATATGTGGGTGTCATACAAATCCATAAAAATTATGCCTTTGTTGTAGCCGACGGAAATAAAATGTACACAGATATCTTTGTGCCTATTAACAAAATAAATAAGGCTGAGGAAGGTGATAAAGTTTTGGTTTCTTTAGAAGATTGGCCAGAAAAAGCGGATTCACCCTATGGAAAAGTACTGAAAGTTCTCGGTAAACCTGGAGAACACAATACTGAGATCCATGCCATTCTGGCTGAGTATGGCTTACCAATGGAGTTTCCACATGAAGTCGAAGAATTTGCAAACACATTAGATACCTCTATTACCAAAGAAGAAATAGCCAAACGTCGCGATATGCGAAAGGATCTCACCTTTACGATAGATCCTAAAGATGCTAAAGATTTTGATGATGCCTTATCGTTTAAAGTATTAGATAATGGTTTGTTTGAAATAGGTATTCATATTGCCGATGTATCGCATTATTTGAAAGAAGATACGGTTTTAGATGATGAAGCTTATGAACGGGCGACCTCTGTTTATTTAGTAGACAGAGTCGTACCAATGCTTCCTGAAATTTTATCAAATGGTGCTTGTTCTTTAAGACCTCATGAAGAGAAATATACCTTTTCTGCAGTGTTTAAAATGAATGAAAAAGCCGAAATAAAAGATCAGTGGTTTGGAAGAACTGTGACCTATTCGGATGCGCGATTTGCTTATGAAGAAGCTCAAGCCATTATTGAACAAAATAAAGGGTTACAATTGGTTGATGTATTAAAGCAACCTCAAAAGATTGATCAAACCATTCCGAAGGATGTATCCTTATCTGGAAATACCTATCAAACAAGTCAAGATATTGCTCAAGCGACTTTAGCATTAGATCATTTAGCGAAGATCATGCGTCGTAAACGTATGAGTGCTGGTGCTATTTCCTTTGATAAAGTGGAAGTGAAGTTCAATTTAGACGAAGAAGCGAATCCTATTGGTGTGTTTTTTAAAACCAGTAAGGATGCGAATAAGCTCATTGAAGAGTTCATGTTACTAGCAAATAAAAAAGTGGCAGAATTTATAGGAAAACAAAATCCGAAAAAAACGTTTGTCTATCGTGTACATGATGAGCCTGATGATAGTAAATTAGCAGCGCTTCAGAATGTGGTGGGTCGATTTGGTTATAAACTCAACTTTAAGGATCGAAAGAGTATTTCAAATTCACTAAATAACTTATTGAAGGATGTCAGTGGGAAAAAAGAACAAAATTTAGTAGATACGCTTACCATTCGTTCTATGAGTAAGGCCGAATATACCACACATAATATTGGACATTATGGATTATCTTTTGATTACTATACCCATTTTACATCACCCATTCGTCGTTATCCAGATGTCATGGTTCATCGCTTGTTACAGCATTATTTAGATGGTGGTAAATCAGCTAATGAAGAGGTATATGAAGATAAATGTAATCATTCCAGTAATATGGAAAACTTAGCGACAAAAGCAGAACGAGATTCTATTAAATATATGCAAATCCGATTTATGGAAGACCATAAGAATGAGGAATTTGTTGGTGTGATTTCTGGTGTGACTGATTGGGGTATTTATGTAGAAATTATAGCAAATAAATGTGAAGGTATGGTAAGTGTGCGTGATATGAAAGATGACCATTACCAGTTTGATGAAGACCATTATGCTTTGATTGGTAAAAACTCTAAAATAATGTACCAATTAGGCGATGAAGTGGTTGTAAAAGTGAAGAGTACCGATTTGGTCAAAAAACACCTCGATTTTACATTGATAGGAAAACATAGATCTAACTAAATTGTAACGTTTACATTCAAAGTGATACTTATTTTAAAAAATAAACCATCATGATTTTAACCACAACAAATACTATTGAAGGCTTTAAGATTACCGAATATAAGGGTATTGTTACTGGAACTTCTTCAGAATTAAAAACAAAATTTTCATTCAAGTCTGATAAGAATATGAAAATTATTGAGGACTTAATGAATGAGGCTAAAGAGCAAGCATTTCAGAAATTAAAAACGAATGCCATCAATTTAAATGCTAATGCTGTTGTTGGTATTAGCGTAGATATTGAAACGGCAGCTGGTTCGTACTTTTTTGTTTCAGTTACTGGTACAGCCGTTTCCGTTGCTTAAAGGTTATTTTCTTCTGAAGTGTAACAAATTTTGATTTATCACATCTTTATGATAATGATTAACGTAACTATTATAAACACGATTCAGATGAAAACTTTTTTAACACTTACCTTATTGCTCACAACAGTCTTACTTTCTGCTCAAAACCCAAAAGAACAATCCGTTGGAGATTTTAATGAAATTAAGGTTTACGATTTAATTGCTGTTAACTTAATAAAGTCCAACACCTCAAAGGTAGAAATAACTGGAGATGATATTGAAGATGTGGTTGTAGTGAACAAAGATGGCACCTTAAAAGTTAGAATGAAGACGGATAAAATTTTTAATGGTGACCGAACATTTGTGTCTGTCTATTATACCTCTTTAAATGTTGTGGATGGTAATGAAGGTGCATTTATCACCGCTAATGAACTTATAGAACAGAATCAAATTGAATTACGTGCACAGGAAGGCGCACATCTCAAAATAGGATTAGATGTGGATCGTGTCGATATTAAGGCTGTTTCAGGTGGCATCATAGAAACGAGAGGTAAAGCTATTTCACAAGATATCACTTTAAACACTGGAGGTGTGTATGAAGGAAAGGCATTTGAAACTAAAAATACGACGGTGAATATTAAAGTAGCCGGAGAAGCCGATGTGAACGCCTCAAAATCTGTAGATGCAAGAGTGACGGCTGGTGGTGACATCAATATCTACGGAAATCCAGAAAGCGTAAAGGAAAAGACCACTTTAGGAGGTCGAATAAAGCGTATGAACTAATCAATTGTTCATTAGGTATGTTTGCCGCTTCTTTTTTATTAATTTTGTGGGAAAGCTATTTCCTATATGTTTGATGATATTTTAGCGGCAATCCCATTTGGAATCATTTTAGCATTTACCATAGGTCCTGTGTTTTTTGTATTACTCGAAACCAGTGCTACCAAAGGATTTAAGAGTGCTTTAATCTTCGATTTGGGTGTTATCTTAGCTGATATTATATTCATTCTTTTAGCATTTTACAGCACCAATAATCTCATTGGTAAAATTAAAGATGATCCTAACTTCCTTATTTTTGGTGGTGTATTATTAGCTGTTTACGGATTTATTTCTTTTATCAAAACATCAAAATCTTTTCGATCTATCGTTAAAGAATATCATCGTGTTGAGATTCAAAAAAATGCCTACGGAAAGCTCTTTATTAAAGGTTTTTTGCTGAATTTTATCAATATTGGTGTGTTGTTAGGCTGGTTAGGATTTATAGTTATTGGGAGCTCAATTACAGAATCCGATAATGGCGTCTTTATCTTTATTGTGACCATGCTCACCGTCTATTTTTTAACCGATTTGATAAAAATTGCCCTAGCGAAGCGATTAAAGAGCAAACTGACACCACGACTTATTTTTAAAACAAAAAAAATAATCGCCTTGGTAATTCTAGGCTTTGGAATTTTATTATTAACCCAAGGTTTGTTCCCAGATGTTTATGAAAAAAGTAAGGAGCAAATTGAACGGGTAAACCCTATAGGAAACTAATAGTAATTACATTTGAAAACATCCAACCGAATCGTGACATTACCATTAAGACTGGCACTTGCGCTTTTCCTTTATGGTATATTGTTTAGAGTTATGCACTGGCCGTACGGAGAAGAAATTATAGTGATTTCTGGCGTTGCGACAATGATTTTATATGTTTTTAGGTTTTTGTTGAAAGCGGAAAAAAAACGATTGGATTATGTAAAACTGGGACTAGTATTACTTTGGATGATGAGCTATATAGTCGATTTAACGCATCTTATAAGTGTCCCTTATTTTTTTCAAATTATTATATTAGGACTACTTATTTGGTGGTTCATTGAAGAAGGTCCTCGGTATTTTCTTAAACGCCAACTTAAAGACAATGGGTTTTTAAAATTCTTTTATTACGGGTTTGTTATTTCCGCTGTAGCTTTGATACTCATGGGCATATTGTTAAAAATTCAACATTGGCCTTATGGTTCCATCATTTTTACCTTAGGAATATTACTCGCGAGTTTGCTCTTAATCGTTGATTACTTCGCGATTAAAAAGACATAAAAAAACCTCTAATAGGTAGAGGTTTTTGAATAGCAATGATAGTTGCTTTAAAATTCACATAACACTAACGTGAAATTACCATTCACATTGCTACCAAATTGCCCTCTAGCAACAACGGTACCTTCCATAATTCCAGCGTCTGCATCGTAACTAGTAATTTGAATCGTCCCACATTCTGCCAATTCAACTTCAGTAACGAGACCTGTTTCTGTATTCGTTATTCTGTTGAAGTTTAAGGTGTTTTCTCCAAATTCTTCCAAGGTAATTGTTTGAGTCTCTAAGGATGGAATTGGAAAAAGAATGATGTCTTGATCACCTGCAAACGTTGGGAAACTACAATCAGAATCTAAATTTTCCTTCACGTATATTTCTCCTCTTATTGACGTCGTCTCACCAAATGTTAATACTTTATAGAAGGCCTCTGGAGACACAAAATCAGTACCTCTAAAACTACCTTGTACAGCTTGATCTACGTAATCGACACATGAAGACCCACCATCTGAATCATCATCTGAACATGACATTACAATAGAACTTGAAAATAGCATTACAAATGCTAATAATTTAATCGCTTTCATTTTGAATTTTTTAAAATTAGATGGCAAATATGCTATTTTTAAACTTATAATAAGAAGTTTCATACAAGAATATCGTGAAATTTTAAGCCTTATGACAGACATTTTTGAGGAATGGACATAAAAAAAGAGATACTATCAGTATCTCTTTTTTAGAGGCATCTAGCGGATTCGAACCGCTGTACAAGGTTTTGCAGACCTCTGCCTAGCCACTCGGCCAAGATGCCAGTAAACTTGCTCTTACAAACAAGGAAGGCAAATGTATAAAAAATTACCATTTTACACCATAAACCCTTAGTTTTTTCGTCTTTCGGTCATTTTTATCGTTACGCTTTCAACATCACCTCCAATAGGTGGATTTAATTTACTCACACTCACCGTCGCCGTTGTTACTAAATGATCCTCTGCTAATATACGGTTTAATATACGTTTCGCAACGGTCTCTAATAATTTCGAAGGTTTTTGCATCTCCTCTTTGATGATTCTATTTAAAAATACGTAATCTACCGTATCTCTTAAGTTATCCGTTTGAGCTGATGTCTGTAAATCGGCTTCGACTTCTAAATCCACCCGATAGTCACTACCTATTTTGGTTTCTTCTTTTAAACACCCATGATAAGCAAACACACGAATGTTCTCAACTTTAATGATACCCATGCTTAGTTGGTAAAAAAGTCAAAGACGTTACTAATGGCACTGGTTTTGGTTTTAAAGAACTCAGTATATGTGCAGCGTTCACAAGTAACACTGGTGAATTTTTGGTTTTGAACATCAAAGATTTTAGATAAAGTGCCTCCAGTAGCACGCATCTGACCAGTTTTGTAAGTTCTGTTGTCGCATTTCGGACATTTGTAGTTCATATGTTCCATATATTTAAAATTTCCATAAAATTACATAAACTGAAATAGAATTATAGCTTACAAAGCTCAGAATTACTTAATTTTGTGCTTTAATTTGTCCATATGACTGAAGAAACAAAATCACTCAATTTTATTGAGCACATCATAGAGGAAGATCTTAAGAATGGCTTAGCAAAAGATAAGCTGCGTTTTCGTTTTCCACCAGAACCTAATGGCTATTTACATATTGGCCATACCAAGGCCATTGGAATTAGTTTTGGCTTGGGTGAAAAATACCAAGCACCTGTAAATTTACGATTTGATGATACAAATCCAGCGAAGGAAGAACAGGAATATGTAGATGCCATTAAACGAGATATCGCCTGGTTGGGTTATGAGTGGGCGAATGAGTTGTACTCCTCAGATTATTTCGAAACGCTCTACAATTGGGCCATTCAACTAATTAAGGATGGGAAGGCTTATGTAGATTCACAATCGAGTGAAGCTATGGCAATGCAAAAAGGAACGCCAACACAACCAGGTGTTGACGGACCTTATAGAAATCGCAGTGTTGCAGAGAACCTCGATTTATTTGAACGTATGAAAGCTGGTGAATTTGATGAAGGGACGCATATCTTACGTGCCAAAATAGACATGCAACATCCAAATATGCTGATGCGTGATCCTATCATGTATCGCATCTTGAAAAAGCACCACCATAGAACTGGAAATGAGTGGTGTATCTATCCAATGTACGATTGGACACATGGTGAAAGCGATTATATAGAACAAATCTCACATTCATTATGTTCGCTTGAATTTAAGCCGCATAGAGAGCTTTATGATTGGTTTAAAGAGCAAGTGTATGTTTATGCGTCGGAAAGACTTCCTATGCTGCCTAAACAACGTGAGTTTGCACGATTGAATTTAAGTTATACCATCATGAGTAAACGGAAATTACTCAAATTGGTTGAAGATCAAATTGTAGCAGGTTGGGACGACCCAAGAATGCCAACTATTTCTGGACTAAGAAGACGTGGGTACACGCCTAATTCTATTCGAAATTTTATCGAAAAGGTGGGTGTTGCGAAACGTGAAAATGTGATTGATGTCTCTTTGTTGGAATTTTGTATTCGTGAGGATTTAAATCAATCTGCGCCAAGGGTTATGGCTGTTTTGGATCCTGTTAAATTGGTCATCACCAATTATCCTGACGATAAAGAAGAGTGGTTGGAGTCTGAAAATAATCAGGAAGATCCCTCTGCAGGTTTCAGAAAGGTGCCTTTTTCCAAAGAACTTTATATTGAACGTGCCGATTTTAAGGAAGAAGCGAGTAAAAAGTTTTTTAGACTGCAACTAGGTGGTGAAGTTCGATTAAAAAACGCTTACATTATCAAAGGTGAATCTGTTGTTAAGGATGCTGATGGACGCATTACTGAAATACATTGTAGCTATTCAACCGATACTGAGAAAAAAGTGAAGGGTACCTTGCATTGGGTGTCTATCAAACATGCAATTAAGGCAGAAGTTCGTGAGTATGACCGATTATTTATGGACGAAGCGCCAGATAGTCATCAGGATAAGGATTTTATGGAGTTTCTAAATCCGAATTCGTTAAAAACGATAGAAGCTTTTGTAGAGCCAAGTTTATTAGATGCTACCAATGGTGATCGTTTTCAATTTCAACGCATAGGATATTTCAATGTTGATAATGATTCAACAAAGGATCATCTAGTGTTTAATAAAACGGTAGGTTTACGAGATTCCTGGGCCAAACAAAAACCAAAGCCGCAACAGCAAAACAAACAACCGCAACAACAACAAAAAAGACCTGCTATTGACGTCATCAAGCAATTAGGTAAAAAATACACAAACCTGCCGGAAGCCAAACAACAGAAATCAAAAACTGAGATTCTAAAATTGGCAGAAGAGGTGAGTTATGATGAGTTACAGCCGCTGTTTAACACGGCTGTTAAAAAAGTAGGTACACGAATTGCAACGATTTTAGCGCTTAGTGTTTTGCTTAAAAATGGCCAAAATCGCAATGACGATATTGATGCTTTTATAGAAAAAGCAAAAGCGGATAGTCATGAGCTCTTAGTGGCAGAAGCAAGCAAGCTTTAAAACCATCAATAACCTTTTTAATCGGTCCATATAACAATCGTTATATGGACTTTTTTAATGCAGTGCCTTTGTGTAAATGTTAAAAAAAAGTGGAACACTTGCCATTTTCCACTATATTTATAGTACTAACTACAATCAAAACATATTATGGAAATGAATTATTTAGCAGTTGTAGTGGCTGCAGTAATCCCATTAGTCATGGGGTTTATTTGGTACAATCCAAAGGTATTCGGAACGGCATGGGCTCGTACAGCCGAAATGACCGAAGCAAAAATGAAAAGCGGTAATATGGCCGTGATTTTTGGTGTTTCACTCCTGCTGTCATTCCTTCTTTCTTTTTTCGTGCACTTTTTGGTGATCCATGAAATGGGTGCATTTGGTATGGTAGAAGGGGATGTGTCTTCTGCAACTTACCAAGCATTTATGGAAGAGTATGCAGGAAAATATCGTTCTTTTAAGCATGGTGCCTTACATGGCGCTATGTCTGGAGTTTTCTTTGTATTGCCTGTTTTAGGAATCAATGCTATGTTCGAGCGGAAAAACTGGAAATATATTTTAATTAATGCAGGCTATTGGATTATTACGCTTGCTATTATGGGAAGTATAGTCAGTGGATGGACCGCTTAATTTTTTAAAAAATTTAACTTAATTAAAGGCTGAGAATTGTAATTTTCAGCCTTTATATTTGCTATTGATACACCTAAAGATATATCATTCGGTTACTGAATTACCCCATTCTTGGGACCAACTTTCAGTTCAAGACCTCTTCTTAAAATCGAAGTTTTTAAAAGCTTTGGAAGATTCAAGTCCTTCGAATATAAGCCCTTATTATGTAGGTGTTTTTTCTTCGGAAGTCCTAGTGGGTATCGTTATTTTACAACGTGTTGAAATGTATATGGATGATGTCTTTAGAAAAACATCCAATCAGTTTTTTAAGCGCTGTGGAAAATTTTTTTTAAAGAAAATTGTAAAAGGCAATGCCTTAATCGTTGGAAATTTAATGCATACGGGACAGCATGGTCTATTTTATGATTCAGATAGTATCAGTCAAGATGAATTCCTTCAGCAAGTGTCCAAAAGTATTAAAATACTCTCACAGCAAATTAAGGAAACAACCAGAAAGAAAATCAGAATCGTTGCTTTTAAAGACTATTTTGAAAAGGATCCAATACATAGAAATTTAGCTTTTTTTAAAACAGAACGGCTTTATAAGGCCCAAGTTCAACCCAATATGATTTTTGACATCAAACATACTTGGCAGTCTCCAGCAGATTATGTGAGTGCATTTAATAAAAAGTACCGAAGACGCTATAAAACCGCCAGAAAGAAGTGTCAAGATTTAACGCGACAGGAATTAAGTTTAGAGGATATAAAAAATAGTTCTGATCAACTTTATAGACTGTATGAAAATGTGTCTGATAATGCAGGAATCAATTCTTTTAAGTTACATCAACAACATTTTCTTCATATGAAATTACAACTTGGTGGTGCATTTAAAGTTTTTGGGTATTTTTTGGAGAAGCAATTAGTGGGTTTTTATACGTTGATTCTAAACGGTAGAGATTTGGAAACGTATTTTTTGGGTTATGATCAAAAGTTACAGCATCAGTATCAAATGTATCTAAACATGCTTTTTGATATGGCATTTTTTGGAATTGAACACCAGTTTGAGCGTGTCATTTATGCCAGAACTGCCATGGAAATCAAAAGTTCCATTGGTGCAGAACCTTTTCCTATGCATATTTACGTCAAACATACCAATAGTGTTATAGCAAATACGGTCTTAAAGCTTATTGTGAAGTACGGAAATCCAATTCGAGAATGGGAGGAAAGACACCCATTTCGTGTTTAAAATGGGTTAAAACTAGGTGTTTGTTTGAGTTTATGCGCTTTTTTCAATAACTTCAGTAAAAATCAAGACATATGAATAACGATAAACAACGAAAAGTATTAACTGAAATAGCGACCGTCACTAGAACTATTGAGGATTCGTATCCTGAATTACAGAAGTATTTGGATGAAACTCGAAGCACACTACCTCATGATAATGATGAAGGAAGTTTAGATTTAAAAGACCTTGAAAACTACTTGCAAGAACTGAAATCTATGATTTCAAAATACGAGAATAAGCATTAAAAAAAGCCTTGAAACAATAGGTGTCAAGGCTTTATTATAAATAACAAAGTTTGGTTACTCTTCTTTCTTCTTTTTAGCGTTCTTCATCGCTTCACCAATTTGGTTGCTCGCGGTAAAACTAGCAACCATTTCATTAAGCATTTGACTACCTGCTTGAGGAGAATTTGGTAATAAGATAAGGTTGCTATTGGTTTCTTCACCTAAAGATTGCAACGTATCATAGTGTTGTGTTACGACAATAAGCGCGGAAGCTTCTTGTGAATTAATACCAACACGATTTAAGACTTCTACAGACTCTTCCAAACCACGTGCAATCTCACGACGTTGATCAGCAATACCTTGGCCTTGTAATCGCTTACTTTCAGCTTCTGCCTTGGCTTTTTCTACAATAAGGATACGTTGTGCGTCTCCTTCAAATTGTGCCGCAGTTTTTTCCCTGTCTGCAGCATTAATTCTGTTCATAGCGGCTTTTACTTGCGCATCAGGATCAATATCAGTCACTAAGGTTTTGATAATGTCATAACCGTATTCCAACATCGCATCATTTAATTCTGCTTTAACAGCAAGCGCAATATCATCCTTTTTTACGAACACATCATCCAATCTCATTTTAGGAACCTCAGCACGCACAACATCAAAAACATAAGAAGTGATTTGATCATGAGGATAATCTAACTGGTAAAACGCGTCATATACTTTATTCTTAATTACACGGTATTGCACGGATACTTTGAGTCTTACAAATACATCATCCAAAGTTTTTGTTTCAATAATGACATCTAACTGTTGAATTTTTAAACTGAGTTTTCCAGCGATACGGTCTACCAAAGGAATTTTTAATTGAAGGCCAGACTGTCTAATACTTTGGTATCGTCCGAAACGCTCAATTACAGCAGCTGTTTGTTGTTTTACAATAAATAATGACGAAATCAATATGATTAAGCCGAAGAAAATAATTGGTATTAAAATAAATTGTCCCATAACAAGTTTTTAAAAATGGTTAGAAAAGAGTCTTATTTTGATGGACTCGATAATTTTGATTAATTTACCTATGGGTTCTGTTGAAATCCTGATAGCAACAAATAATCAGTTACTAAATTAAGTTATATTTGCTCAAATCACACATTCAACTCATGCAAAAAAAGCAATTTATTCTATTAGTAGGTTTTTGTATTGGTTTTGTTACAGTTTCAGTAGCACAACATACACGATACGCCATTAAAAATGGTATTGGCATCATTGGAGGCCTTACGCAATTTGATATTACTACAGATAACTTTAAAACAAAAAGTGGGAGTGGATTTACAGGAGGTATGATTGCAACTGTAGATATACCACATAAGTGGTATACTGTAAGTTACGGACTTCAATTTTCACAAAACAACTTGGAAATTACAGGTCGCCCAACTCTTGCAACCATTACACAGGTGCCTGTAGATTATAAATTGATGGCTGTGCAAGCCACTTTTTTATTTCACTTAAAACTTTTGAGTGATCATTTAACACTTGATGTAGGACCTCAGTTGCAATACAACGGACAATTAGAATTAGAAAATGACAATCAACGTAATTTTGTGATTCAAGGCTATGATAACCTATTTGCTGAGAATATTAGTGGCATTTCACAATTCAATGCCAATGGCGTTATTGGTGCTTCCGCAGGTATAGGCAATTTTAGACTTAGAGCAACCTATAGCTACGGTTTTACAAATATTTTAGGGAAGCTTAACGACAATGATTTTAATCTCAATAATGGCGATCGCTTTGAAGGCCACCAAAATATGCTAGCATTTATGCTAATGATTACCTTTTAAATATTATTGAGCCATTAAAGCATCTATTCGCTTAACGGTTTCTGCTTTACCAATCATAAACATAATATCAAAAACATCAGGTCCTTGCAGCGCTCCTACGAGCGCTAAACGTAATGGCATCATAACTTTTCCAAACCCAATATTATTGGACGTAATCCATCCTTTTATGGTATTTTGCAAATGGTCTACCGTATAATCATCTAGACTTGATACTAATGATTTTAGTGTTCCCAAAATCTCGTTAGTATCATCTTTCATAGCCTTCTTAAAGGCCTTCTCATCATAGGCTGTTGGCGCCATAAAAAAGAAATGGCTCAGTTCCCAAAAATCGCTAATAAATGTCGCGCGTTCTTTGATCAAGGCAACAACCATTTCTATGTATTGAATGTCAATATCTGCCAAGAGAACGTTTGTTTTTTGAAATTCTAGCGCCAAAGCGTGATTCTCTTGTTCCTGCATATAGTGATGGTTAAACCATTTCGTTTTATCAGGATCAAATCGAGCGCCAGCTTTATTAACACGCGCGAGATCAAAGGCGTCTGTTAACGCATCTAAACTGAAAATTTCTTGCTCAGTTCCTGGATTCCATCCCAAAAATGCTAAGAAATTAACCATGGCCTCCGGAAAATAACCGTCTTCTCTGTAACCTCGAGAAATATCACCTGTTTTAGGATCTTTCCATTCTAAAGGAAATACAGGAAACCCTAACTTATCACCATCACGCTTGCTTAACTTACCTTTTCCTGTGGGTTTTAGAATGAGTGGTAAATGTGCAAATTCTGGTGCATCCCAACCAAAAGCGTTGTATAGTTGATAATGTAAAGCTAGTGAGGGTAACCATTCTTCACCACGAATGACATGCGTAATTTCCATAAGATGATCATCTACGATATTCGCCAAATGATATGTTGGCATACCATCACTTTTAAACAAAACTTTATCATCCAAAATATTGGTATCTATTTTGATATCACCACGAATAAGATCTTGCAAATGAAGTGTTTCATCTTGTGGTGATTTAAATCGAATCACATAATCCTCTCCTGCATCCAGTTTCGCTCTAACTTCAGACGCTGATAGCGACAAAGAATTGCTTAACTTTAAACGGTTGTGCCAGTTATAGATAAAGGTTTTACCATTCGCTTCATGATCTTTTCTATGGAAATCTAACGTGTCTGCTGTATCGAAAGCATAATAAGCGTGACCTTTAGCGATGAGTTCTTCAGCATACGCTTTATACAGATGTTTACGTTCACTTTGTCTGTAAGGACCAAACTTTTCTTTTTTATTAGGACCTTCATCAAAAGGAATTTGACACCATTCTAAGGATTCTTTGATATACGCTTCGGCACCTTCTACATAACGTGTTTGATCGGTATCCTCAATTCGGAGTACGAAAGTACCTTGATGCTTTTTAGCGAATAAATAATTAAAAAGGGCGGTTCTAACACCTCCAATATGCAATGGTCCAGTTGGGCTTGGCGCAAAACGAACGCGAACAGGTTTGGTCATGATCTTCAATTTACGTTCGCAAAGATAAAACGATATTTAGGAATAGAAATAGTTAAGTTAAAATCATTTCCTTCGGAACGCGCTTGTTCATAATATGAAACCATAAAGGCGGAATCATGGCTAAAACCATAGAAGTAGGATAGCCATAGGGCATTTGCGGACTCTCAGCATGACATTCTAAAACTTGATATTTTTTTGAACTTTTATAATGATGGTCACTGTGTCTTGTAAGTTCATACAGAACAATTCTTCCAATCACATGATTAGAATTCCATGAATGAATTTCCTTCACCCGCTCATAACGTCCTGAGGTCATTTTTAATCGCTTAAGACCATAGTGCTCTATATAGTTGACAGTTTCAAGTAAAATAAACCCGATAATGGCTGAAAAAAATGCGAAGAGTAACCCTGTTTTTCCGAAGAACAAAAAAACAGTAATTAAGTAACTTAATTGTAGAAAATGATACCAAAACAAGTCATTTTTAATTGAAAAAAAGAATTTTTTGGTGTTTTTGAGTAATTTTTTCTGAATGCGCCAAGCGCTCACATATTGTCTAAAAGTGGAAGTAATCCAAAATGAATAAACCGATTGATTATACCTTGCTGTTGCTGGGTCTTCAGGGGTAGCGGCATGAAGATGATGTCCGTAATTATGTTCAATATAAAAATGCATGTATAAAGACGGTAATAAAAGTGCTTTACCTAAAAACCGTTCATTTGATGATTGTCTATGTCCCAATTCGTGACCAACATTTATGCCATTAACACCGAGTACAATTCCCACAGACACGAACATACCAACAAATTCTGACGTTGTAATAGAAGTCGATGTTACCTCAATGAGAGCAAACACAACTAAACTGTAAACAATGGGTAAGTTGAGGTATAGTAGCCAGTCAAAAAGACGCAAGTTTGATTTCGAATCGATTTCTTCAGAGGTTAAGTTGCGGTTGTCTTTAGGAACTAGTAGTTCTAGAATAGGTATGAAGACGAAAGCGTAAATAGGCGTTATATATGAAAAAGGTCCTTTTAAATAGACACTAATAAATGCGGCTACTGGAATAGAAAATGCAGCAAGATATTTAAGGTTTTTCATGATATGGAATTATTCGTGGTCTCTATTTTAACACATCTCCTCGAAATTAACAGAATCTTACCAGAATTAAGCATTTACAGACAAAAATAAATTTTATATTAGTGAGTTAATTAGTTATATGGTGAGCAATTTCAAACAAATTCAAGGCAAATTAGAGCAATTTATAAAGCGCTTTTACACAAACGAGTTGCTAAAAGGCGCTATCTTGTTTTTTGCGATAGGACTACTTTACCTTATGGTGACCTTGTTCATTGAATACGTCTTGTGGTTGGGACCAACGGCTCGAACCATTTTGTTTTGGGTGTTCATTGCTGTGGAATTAGCCTTGTTTACAAAATTCATCGCCTTCCCATTAGCGAAGTTATTTAAGCTTCAAAAAGGTATTAATTATGAAGAAGCTTCACAGATTATAGGGAATCATTTTCCAGAAGTCAATGACAAGCTGCTTAATGTACTTCAATTGAATGAACGTGGTGCCCAATCAGAATTATTAGAAGCGAGTATAGAGCAAAAATCCGCCGAATTAAGCCCAATTCCTTTTAAATTAGCGATTAATTTTAAGAAAAACGCCAAATACTTGAAGTATGCGGCAATTCCAGTCGCGATTTTACTATTGTCGGTTCTTACGGGTAAAATCAATTGGTTTAGCGACAGTTATGAACGTGTGGTTAACTACAAAACGGCTTATGAACCACCAGCGCCTTTTCAATTTTTTGTGATAAATAATGAGTTAAAGGCGATTGAGAACAAAGACTTTAAGGTGGTCGTTAATACCGCTGGAGATGTGGTGCCTGAAAACGCCCAAATACACTTTAATAACCAATCCTTTTTTATGCAGCAAACGGCTCCTGGACAATTTGAGTTTGATTTTGCACAACCTAAGACAGCCTTATCATTTAGCTTATCTGCCAATGGCGTTGTTTCGAAAGACTATCAATTAGAGGTGATTAAAGTACCTACTTTGGTCAACTTTGAGATGATGCTTGATTATCCAGCTTATACTAAAAAACAAGATGAATTGTTAAAGAGCACTGGTAGTGCAACCGTCCCAGAAGGTACCAATGTGACCTGGAAAGTAACTACCAAGGCCACTGAAAGTGTTGCGCTATATGCGACAGATACGCTCAATTTTGACTTGATATCGGAGGGACAATTTGAGACAACGAAGCGGATTTTCAGTACAACAGATTACAGTATCACCACAAGTAACCAAGCGTTAAAAGATTATGAAAATTTGTCGTTTTCCATAAAGGCTATTAAAGATAGTTATCCTGAAATGAATGTCAAGATGGAAAAGGACTCTTTGGACAACCAATCACTGTATTTTTTTGGTCAAGTAAGTGACGATTATGGTTTGAGTAAGTTGCAGTTGGTATATTATCCAAGTGATAATCCTGATGCCAAATCTTTTGAAATTATTCCTGTTTCAAGATCTAATTTTGATGAGTTTGTTAGCGCTTTTCCGAATCAATTGAATTTAGAGGAAGGTGTTGATTACGAGCTTTATTTTCAGGTATTTGATAATGATGTGCTCCACAATTACAAATCAGCTAAAAGTTCGGTTTATAGCTACAGGAAGTTAACCAAGGATGAAGAGGAACAAAAGCAATTACAAGAACAGAATGAAACGATTAAAGATATCAGTAAAACTTTCGATAAGCTTAAGGAACAGGACAAAGACTTAAAAGAGCTTTCAAAAACCCAAAAGGAAAAGAAGGAATTGAACTTTAACGACAAAAAGAAGTTTGAAAATTTCATTAAGCGTCAGAAAGAGCAGGAGCAACTCATGAAAAACTTCAATAAAAAACTCAAAGAGAATATTGAAGAATTTCAAAATGAGGATAAGGAGAAAGATCAGTTTAAGGAAGATTTGCAAAAACGATTAGAGGAGAATGAAGAACAACTCAAAAAAGACGAAAAGCTATTGGAGGAGTTGGAAAAAATGAAGGATAAAATTAATAAGGAAGAATTTACTCAAAAACTTGAAGAACTAGCAAAGCAAAATAAAAATAAAGAGAAGAGTTTACAGCAGCTTTTGGAATTAACAAAGCGTTTTTATGTGGCTAAGAAGGCTGAAAAGCTTATGAAAGAACTGGAGAAGTTGGCTGAAGAACAAGAA
>JAAEZI010000024.1 GCA_018222915.1 Algicola sp.
GGAAATATTCACCGTATCAAAAGTAAAAGGAACGTGGATAAATATGACAAGCTCTTCAGGTGTTGCAGATCGCACACCAATATGGTCTCCTAAAGGTGATAAAATTGCTTGGTTCTCAGATAAAAACGGCGAATATGAGTTGGTTGTTGCAGATCAAGATGGTAAAAATGAAACCTTCATTAAACTGCCTAATCACACGTTTTATTTTCAACCAGATTGGTCGCCAGATGGGACGCATCTTGCTTATACAGATACCGATTTCAACATATGGATTATCAATTTGGAAAGTAAAAAAGCCTATGTTGCCGATACGGAAGGCTATGCTCATCCAAATCGTAGTATGAATCCAGTCTGGTCACCAGATAGCAAATGGATAGCCTATGCAAAACAAAACAACAGCAGCTTTAAATCCATTTATGCCTACAATATCGATTCTAAAAAAATCATTGCGATTACAGATCCTATTGCAGATGCAATCAGTCCTGTTTGGGATGCGTCTGGCAAATATTTATATACCTTAGCAAGTACCAATTATGGTTTAGCGACAGGCTGGCTTGACATGAGTTCTTATGATCCAGAAACAACACGTAGTCTTTATACCATTGTTCTTAACTCAAAAGATAAAGCGCCAAATCACTTAAAGTCAGACGAAGAAAGTTCCGAAGAAAAGGATAAAAAAAAGGAAGACAAAGACAAGGACAAAGACAAAGACAAAGACAAAGATAATGGAGACAAAAAAGACAGTTTGGTTACGATTGACACGGATGGCCTTTTTGATCGTGCCGTTGCAATGAGCTTACCTGATGGTAATTATGTTGGTCTCGCGAAAGCTCCAAAAGGTCATGTCTTTATTGCTGAAGCCATCGAAAATGGCAATGGAATGAAAATTCATGATTATGATTTGGAAAAAGATAAAGCTGACGATTTCGCTGATGGCATCCAAAATATGATTGTTTCTGAAGATAGAAAATCTGTGCTCTTAAATAAAGGCGGACAATGGTCCATTTCCAATACCAAGGGGAAACCAGATTTTTCTAAAGATAAAATAAATACCAATCTCAAGGTAAAAATTAACCCCAAAGAGGAATACCATCAAATTTTTAAGGAAGGCTGGCGTTATATGCGTGACTTCCTTTATGTCAATAATGTTCATGGTGCACCGTGGGATGACGTCTATGAATGGTATGCACCTTGGATTGATCATGTACGTCATAGAACCGATTTAAATTATGTGGTCGACATCATGAGTGGTGAAGTTGCAGTTGGTCATTCCTATGTATCTGGAGGTGATTTACCCGATGTTGATGTTGTGCCTGTTGGATTATTGGGTGCCGATTTAAAAGCGACCAAAAATTATTATCAAATTGAAAAAATCTACACGGGCGAACGATGGAACCCAGGAACTGATGCGCCTCTAGCGCAACCTGGTGCGAACATTAATGAAGGTGATTATATTCTGGCCATAAATGGCACGACTTTATCCACGAATCAAAACCCTTATCAATTGTTAGAACAGACTGCAGATAGAGAAATACATATCACGGTAAATAACCAACCTACGATGGAAGGCGCTAAAACTGTATTAATAAAGCCGATTCGCAGTGAGCGAGGACTCCGTTATGTGGACTGGGTTGAAGGAAACCGACGTAAAGTAGATGCATTGTCTAACGGCAAATTAGCTTATGTGTATGTGCCTAACACAGGAGGTGGCGGTTTTACATCGTTTAATCGCTATTACTTCTCCCAACAGGATAAAAAAGGAGCGATCATTGATGAACGTAATAATGGTGGTGGTTCTGCTGCTGATTATATGATTGACATCATGTCACGTAAACTATTTGGTTATTTTAATAGTAAAACGAAAGGCAATAGACCATGGACTACTCCAATGGCTGGAATCTGGGGACCAAAAGTCATGATAATAAATGAACGTGCAGGCTCTGGAGGTGACCTCCTGCCTTACATGTTTAAAGAAGCAAATCTCGGTACACTGGTGGGCACGAGAACTTGGGGAGGACTTGTAGGGACTTGGGATACACCGCTTTTTATTGATGGTGGTCGCATGGTAGCGCCTCGTGGTGGTTTTTATGATGTTGATGGCAATTGGGCGGTTGAAGGTGAAGGTATTGCTCCAGATATTGAAGTCATTCAACATCCAAAATTAGTACTTGAGGGGAAAGATCCACAGTTGGAACGAGCTGTTGAAGAAGCGCTGAAACAACTTGAAAACAATGAATTTGAATTAATGCCAGAACCTGCGGCTCCTATAAGATCAAGGCGCCCAGATGGCTACAAAAACGACAATTAAATTGAAAACAAATTATGATGTCGTGATCTTAACAGATCATCGCTATCTCAACGATTCTAAAACAGATATCTATAAACATAATGTATACCATGAAGATCGATTGGTCTATCACGCTCTAGAACAATTGGGTTTGAGAACCATTCGGTTAGCTTGGGATGATATGTTTTTTGATTGGTCTACTACAAAAGCAGTACTGTTCCGAACAACATGGGACTATTTTGATCGTTTTGAGGAATTTTTAAACTGGTTAGAAAAAGTAGCTACTCAAACCATCCTTTTTAATTCTGAAGCGCTGATTCGTTGGAACTTAGACAAACACTATCTATTAGATCTGCAAAAGAAAAAGATACATATTGCTGAAAGTCATTTCATAGAAAAGGGTGCCAAAGTGACCCTTGTTCAATTACATGATATTTTAGGTTGGAATGACACTGTCTTAAAACCTTGTGTTTCAGGCGCTGCAAGACATACTTACAAATTACATCTTGAAACACTCGAAAGCCATGAACAAATTTTTCAGGAATTAATACGAAATGAAGCCATGATGCTTCAACCTTTTCAACATAATATTGTAAAAAAAGGAGAAGTATCCATGATGGTTTTCAACGGTTTCTTCTCTTATGCTATTCTGAAAAAGGCTAAAAAAGGTGATTTTAGAGTGCAAGACGATTTTGGAGGTTCGGTACATCATTACCTGCCTACAAATGATGAAATTGAATTTTCAGAACTCACGGTTCAAGCTTGTCCTGAGCTTCCTATATATGCGAGGGTAGATATCTTCGAGGATAATAATGGACACATTGCGCTTTCTGAACTAGAACTTATTGAGCCTGAATTGTGGTTTCGATATCATAACGAGGCAGCGCTCACACTAGCGAATGGTATTAAACAGAAGTTAAATAATTATAAATTAAAACAATAGTGCCAAAACCAAAAAAAATTCTAAAAATAATAGGCGGTATCATCATTTTCTTTACGCTACCTACCCTACTTCTCTTTGCTTTTATGTATGTAAAATACAACGAAGAACTCCCGAAAAGCATACAAGGTGAAGCCGCAGACAAGCTGGCGCAAAAGATGCTAAAATCCTTAAATTACGAGGCTTATCAAGCTACAGACTATATAGAGTTCACATTTAAAAAACGGCATCATTTTAAATGGAACAAATCCCAAAATACTTGCGAGGTCTATTGGAAAAATTATAAAGTGCATTTAAATCTGACGACACCTTCATCTAGTGAGGCGTTTGAAAATGAACTTCCAGTAGACCACGAGGATGCTGTTGAACTTATTGAAAAAGCTCAAAATTTATTCAACAATGATACCTTTTGGCTTGTGGGCCCTTTTAAGGTTTTTGATCAAGGTGTTGAACGCCGACTTGTAACAACAGAAAACAATAAAGAGGCCTTACTCGTTACTTACACAACTGGTGGTTCTACGCCAGGAGACTCCTATCTATGGCACTTAGATACTAATGGAAAACCAAAAAGTTTTCAAATGTGGGTAGATATTCTTCCTATTGACGGCCTCGAAGCAACTTGGGAAGACTGGACGACTACCAACACAGGTGCTCAACTACCAACATTTCATAAATTTTTTATGTTCGGACTGGAGTTAGAGCAAATCGAAACGAAATTTATGGAAGACTAACTTTTACAAATAGTTTATTCGTTACAAAACACAAGAAATTATCGTCTTAAGATTAAGATAATCGATTAAATTTTAATATTTTTAAACACCAATTAATTTAATTAATTCTAACACGAAAAAATTATGAAAAAAATTACTTTTTTGCTGTTTTGCTTGATGATCATGACTCAAGTCAAGGCGCAAACCTTAAATGACAACGCCAATTGGCCCAACGCGGCATGGACACTCACTGGGACTGATGCTGGTGAAACAAACCCAGATATCTTAGAAGGGAATCCAACAACTACCGACGCTAACTTTGCCTTCGATGATGATGATGCAGGAAGCGGTGTCGACAATGACATTGCGGCAGAATCTCCAATTATCGATTTAACTGCCGCTTTTAATGCAGGTGAAACTTGGCTCACTGTATCTGGTGATTATGTGTATAGATATTTAGCCAATGATGCCCTATTATTTGAATATTGGGACGCTGATGGCGCCACATGGTTAGCATGGGGACCAGAGTTTGATGCTGGTACAGCAGGAGCACCTACCAATGATTATTGTGCAGCGACTCCAGAAAGCTTTACGACCGTAATCCTTGATATTTCAGGATTTAGTGCAACACAATTATCAGGGTTTCGCTATAGAATTAGCTATAACGATGACCCAGCTGGTGCTGATTATAATTACGGCTTCTGCTTTCAGTCTCCAACAATTACATCAGAAGCTCCTCCAGCTTGTATTGATCCTACGGATTTAACCGCAGTAAATATTACTGATACGACTGCCGAATTGGCTTGGACTCCTGGAAATACAGAAACTTTATGGAATATCGAAATTGTTAATATTACCGCAGGTGGCACATTTACTGGAACCCCTACAAATATAGGAGTTTCCAATCCTTATGTAGCTACTGGTTTAATTCCGGATAATGACTATGAGTATTATGTTCAGGCAGACTGTAGTGTTGATGGTACTTCCAATTGGGTGGGACCTTTCGCTTTGCGAACAGCTTGTGCTGCAGTTATCGCTCCGTATACTGAAACCTTTGAGACATTTACCGTTGCTGGATCGAGTTTTCTTTCTGAAAACTGCTGGACTGCCAATGAAAGTGCTGATAGTTACAACTGGGAGGTTGCAGCAACTACTGATACTTCTTCAGGTGGAACAGGTCCTGGATCTGGCGTGAGTGATGGTAATTATCTATTTACCGAAGCAACTGGACCAGCAGCTGGTGCCGTTACAGAATTATTTTCACCATTAGTAGATTTAACTGCTTTAACCGATCCTTCTGTATCATTTGATTATCACATGTTTGGTGTAAACATGGGAACACTGGAGGTCTTGGTCAATGGTAATCTTGAATTTTCAGTCTCGGGAGAACAGCAACTCGAAGACGATCCATTTTTAACTCAAATTATTGATTTATCAGCTTATGCTGGATCCATAGTACAAGTGACATTTAGAGCGACTAGAGGACCTGATTTCGAAAGTGATATTGCTATCGACACGGTTGTTTTTGATGAAGCACCTTCTTGCTTTACGCCTACTAATTTAGATGCCGCCAATATTACCGATACAACGGCTGATTTAAGTTGGACTGCTGGAGGTTCTGAAACACTTTGGAATATTGAAATTGTGGATATCACTGCTGGTGGAACCCCTACAGGAACACCTACAGATACAGGAGTTACCAATCCTTATACGGTAACGGGGTTAACGGAAGTGACCGATTATGAGTATTATGTGCAAGCTGATTGTGGCGCTGATGGCGTGTCTGAATGGTTTGGACCTTTTGCGTTTACCACTATTGAAAGTTGTCCGACACCAAGCGATCCGACGGCTGCAAATATTACCAATACGGATGCAGACTTGTCATGGACTGAAAATGGCGCAGCAACGTCTTGGAATATTGAAATTGTCGATATTACGGCTGGTGGTTCTGCTACAGGAACTGCTACAGATACAGGTGTTACAAATCCTTACACAGTAAGTGGTTTAGCGGCTAATAACGACTACGAATACTATGTACAAGCAGATTGTGGTGTTGATGGTGTATCCCAATGGGCTGGTCCATTTGCATTTAGAACAGCTTGTGATGTGTTTGCAGCCCCATACACTGAAACCTTTGAAACATTTACGGTTGCTGGATCGAGTTTCCTTTCTGAAAACTGCTGGTCTGCCAATGAAAGTGCTGATAGTTATAACTGGGAGGTTGCAGCTACTACTGATACTTCTTCAGGTGGAACAGGTCCTGGACCTGGCGTGAGTGATGGAAATTATCTATTCACAGAAGCAACTGGACCAGGTGCTGGTGCCATAACAGAATTATTTTCGCCATTAGTAGATTTAACTGCTTTAACCGATCCTTCTGTATCATTTGATTATCACATGTTTGGTGGTGATATGGGTACCTTAGACGTCTTAGTCAATGGTAATCTTGAGTTTTCAGTCTCAGGACAACAACAACTTGAAAACGATCCTTTTCTTACAGGAATTATTGATTTATCAGCCTATGCTGGATCAGTAGTACAAGTGACATTTAGAGCAACTCGAGGACCAGATTTTGAGAGTGATATCGCTATTGATACGGTTGTATTTGGTGAAGCTCCTTCTTGTTTTAATCCTTCGGGTTTAACAGCTGCAAATATCACAGACACCTCTGCTGATTTAAGTTGGACAGCTGAAGGCTCAGAAACTTCATGGAATATTGAATTAGTGGACGTAACTGCTGGAGGAACTGCAACAGGAACTGCTACAGATAGTGGCGTCACTAATCCGTATACTTTAAGTGGATTAACCGAGAACAACAATTATGAATACTATGTTCAAGCTGATTGTGGTGTTGACGGTGTTTCCGAATGGGTTGGACCATTTGCTTTCTCAACTCTTGAGACTTGTCCTGCTCCTTCTGCATTAACAGCATCAAACATCACTGAAACTTCGGCAGATCTTAGTTGGACCGAAAACGGTGCATCTACATCTTGGAATATAGAAATTGTTGATATTACTGCTGGAGGAACCGCCACTGGAACTGCTACAGTAACTGGCGTAAGTAATCCTTACACGGCTTCTGGCTTAGCAGGTGATAATATCTATGAGTATTATGTGCAAGCAGATTGTGGCGTTGATGGTGTTTCTGCATGGGCTGGTCCGTTCTCGTTTAGCACAACCTATGTACCTGTTCCGGCAGATTGTACCACTGGCATCTTTTTAGACACTGGAGGTAACTCTGGTACTTATTCTGACGATGAGTCTTATACAACGACAATTTTTCCAGATGCTGCTGGCAACACAGTAACTATCACCTTTACATACGTAGATATTGAGGCTTCAACGGGTACTGGTAGTCAAGATGGTTGTTGGGATTTCCTAACAATTTATAATGGTCCAGACAATACTTTCCCTGTATTAGCTCAAACACTTTGTGGTGAAGAAAGTGGTGATGGTGACGTACCAAGTGTAGGCACTAGTGAATTAAATATTGGTGATTCTTTTACCTCTACAGATCCATCAGGAGCTTTAACCGTTGAATTTAATTCTGATAGTTCAGTATCAGAAACAGGTTGGGCGGCATCAGTTACCTGTGCATCTTTAAGTGTGGATGATCTTGACAACCCTAATATGTTTACATATTATCCAAACCCTGTAAAAGATGATTTGGTATTACATTCTGAAAATGAAATTTCTAATGTAACGGTTATGAACTTGCTTGGACAAAACGTACTGACTAGTACTCCTAATTCAACAGATTCAACTATCGATATGTCGGGATTACAAGCAGGTGCTTATTTTGTTAAAGTTACTGTAGGTAATGCTACTAAAACGATTAGAGTTATAAAAGACTAATCTAAATAAATGAGCTTTCACAGCTTATTAAAAAAGCCTTTCTAAATATTAGAAAGGCTTTTTTTTATCATGTCAAATAGATAAACTATGAACTCTTTTGACCTACAAATTGATGCGATTTTAATTTAAATAACACATTGAAAGTCGTTAAGCTTCCATAGCTCCTTGTGATGTACTGTTGCAAATCTATTTTTTCCTGTTCATCTAAATTCTTACTTGAATTGATTTTTTGCTCCATAACTCGTAAACGATCTCTAACCATAGTAATCTTGTGAAAAAATTGGTCTATAGGTATGGTTTTTCCTTTTAAATCGGTATCTCCAGGTTCCAAGATCATTTGTCCACCTTTCCATTTCTCGCCAATCGGAACGACCTCGCTAACATCGCTCCAACGTTTTAAAATATGGACCAAACTACTTTCTACTTCAGCAAAACTTACGGTATCTACGTCATCTTCGCAGGCCTCAATGATTTCGAATTCACTGTCAATATCAATGGTTTCTAATCCGCTTTCCATAAAAGTGACCCAATAATGTTTAGAGGTAACATTAGTCACCACGCCTTTTCCATGGTCCTTATGGTTTATTCTAGATCCTATTCCTAATAATTGCATATGTTTCGTCTTTAAATTTCTTACACAAGTATAATTATTTACATTTTGTTATTGAAATTTTATCGATAACTATTCTCGATATCATAACAACAAACCGCTTATGCCTTAAGAAAATTGGTTTCTAAAAAATTAAGAATAAACACATAAAAATGGCTATAACTCGATAGCCGTATTTGCCATTTCCAATAAGTCCTTCATAGTAAACTCATTGCCATTTCCGAAGGAAGGTGTCCAATCTCTATTACTACCTAAGAATGAATGTGGATCTAATTCTAAAAGTCCGATAATTACTTCGGCCACAATAATCGCTCCTACTGGTCCCAGACCTTCTCCTGGAGTTGAACCACCTGAATCGTTCAGCTTTCCAATTTCTTCAGCCTCTGCCAAAATATAGAACCATAATGGTGTGCCTGCAGACAAATCAATGTCATGTGTTTGAGCTATGTTATTTATGAGGTTTTTTACATCGTCGATTTCACTCTGTGGACGGTCTAAACATTTAGCGACACTTTCACCAGAAGGTAACAAAAAGCTCTGCCCTCGTCTTAAATTCCTTGTGGCTAGTGAGCGATCAGCTGGATTAGTAGAATTAATAAATTTTAAATCTAACAAAGCTTTGGCTAATTTCGTGTCTAGTTGTTCAGCTTTTTGATGTGTCCCATCAAAATCAAAAAATGATTTCCAATCAATAATTTGATTGTTGTTTTTTATAGGAGAAAATCCCATACCAATAGCTGGAGAAAATATACTTCCTTCAGTACCTGTAGGTTGCAATTTAATATTCTCTGCAATCATCGAGTGACCAAATCTATAAGCCGCCACTGAAAACTCGACTGGAATATAGCCTGTGTCACACGGTTTGTAAACCTGCCTTCCCTTTCCTAAAATATCTGAAACAATTTTTTGACCACACATCGCTGGTAAGAATTCATTAATGACAACCCATTGATAATGCCAAGTCACGAGTTCTCTGGCTTCTTCATAGATGTCTTTTGAAGATTTACTGATACTATTCGCGGCATAATCTGACTTCAATTTATCATAGGCAGCATTATAAAATCGAATCATTGCCAATTGTAATTGTGACAACACTCTGTTTTCGTCATTACGAGGATCACCAATAATCGCAGTCCCTGTTCCTGTTCTGGGCAAATCATGTTTCTCAAGTGCTACTCCTTGACCTTGATTGTTGTTGGTCTTTCCTGTTAGAAGGTATAGCCCTCTAGTATTTGGATTATCATATAAAAAAGGTTCGTCTTCTGGTCCTCCGCCAAATACACAATCCAAATCCAAATTAGCACTCCTCGTGTTTTCAATCTCAGTCGGACTGTTGATACTGAAAAAATTACTCGTGGTATCAAAAGTAATGTCATGGTCAATAAACTGTCCAAAAAAGATCATTCCCAGTGGAATATCGTTGGTAAAATTAGCTGGATCACCAGATAACATAGGACCATCTGCGCTACCTAAGGCTTCCAGACTTTTCGGTTTTAAATATAACGGTGATAACGAACGAAACATACGTCCAAAACGTCCAATTTGTTCTTTGTCATAAGAACTCATTGAACACAATTCATTTTTTCCGACAAAACTATGTCTGCCGTGATGTCTTTGATTATTCATAATAGATGTGATTTTGTTAATTCTTTAAAAGTAAGCTAATTGGAAGCATCATACCATACGTAGTTCTACGTATATTTAATTGATAATTAGATATTTACATATAAAAAATGAGTTTTTTGTGGGAATATTCTACAAATTCACTAGGTGTTACTTTTAACAAAACCACAAGAACGGTTAACTTATTTTTTAAACTCAAAATCAGTACCTTTGCAACTTTGCAAACCAAAAGAGTTATTCCAAAATATTTATGAGTCATTTTAACGACGCCATCGAGGTTAAAGGAGCCAGAGTCCATAACCTGAAAAACATTGATGTTTCCATTCCAAGAGAACAATTAGTAGTGATTACTGGACTTTCAGGTAGCGGAAAATCATCATTGGCGTTTGATACCATTTATGCGGAAGGCCAGCGTCGTTATATTGAGACCTTTTCAGCGTATGCAAGACAATTTTTAGGCGGTTTAGAGCGTCCTGATGTAGATAAAATTGATGGACTCTCACCTGTGATTGCGATAGAACAAAAAACAACAAGCAAATCACCTCGTTCTACGGTTGGGACTATCACCGAGATTTACGATTTCCTAAGACTATTATTCGCTCGCGCTAGTGATGCTTACAGCTATAATACGGGTGAGAAAATGGTAAGCTATAGTGATGAGCAAATCAAGGAGTTGATCAAGGAATCTTACAAAGGAAAAAAAATAAATATTCTTTCACCTGTAATTCGCTCTCGAAAAGGACATTATAGAGAATTATTTGAACAGATTGGGAAACAGGGCTTTGTCAAAGTTAGAACGGATGGAGAAGTTCGTGATCTTGTAAAAGGCATGAAGTTAGATCGTTACAAAACCCACGATATAGAGATTGTCATTGACCGATTAAAAATTGACGATACCGACGATAACGATAAACGTCTTTCTGAAACTATCAATACGGCCATGTATCATGGTGAGGATGTCTTGATGGTTTTAGATCACGACACGAACGACACTCGTTATTTCAGTCGTAACCTCATGTGTCCGTCTTCAGGGATTTCATATCCCAATCCCGAACCCAATAATTTTTCGTTTAACTCACCTAAAGGCGCATGTCCAACGTGTAATGGTATTGGAACTTTGTATCAGGTCAATGAACAAAAGATTGTACCAGATGATTCGATATCTATTAAAGCTGGTGCCTTAGCGCCACATGGACCTCAAAAAAACAGCTGGATTTTCAAACAGTTTGAAACCATCGCTCAGCGTTTTGAATTTAGTTTGAGTGATCCCTTCAAAAGTATTCCTGAGGAAGCCAGAAAGATGATCATGTATGGTGGTAATGAAAAGTTTTCCGTAGAAAGTAAAACTTTAGGCGTGACTCGCGACTATAAAATTGATTTTGAAGGTGTTGCTAGCTTTATTGAAAGTCAGTATAAAAATGCTGAAACAACCTCTCTAAAGCGTTGGGCAAAAGATTATATGGACAAGGTGCAGTGTCCAACTTGTGAAGGGTCTCGCTTACGTAAGGAATCACTTTATTTTAAAGTGAATGAACTTAATATTGCCGACTTGGCGAACAAAGATATTGTGGATTTGTCGCAATGGTTTCAAACCTTAAACAAGCAATTAAGCGCAAAACAACTTAAAATAGCTGAGGAGATTATTAAAGAAATAAAATCGCGTCTTCAATTCTTGTTAGATGTTGGCTTAGATTATCTCTCCTTGAATAGAAGCTCAAAATCGCTTTCAGGTGGTGAAGCACAACGTATCCGACTGGCAACCCAAATTGGATCACAATTGGTTGGTGTGCTTTACATATTAGACGAACCAAGCATTGGCTTACATCAAAGAGATAACGAAAAACTCATTAATTCTTTAGTATCTCTAAGAGATATTGGTAATTCAGTGATTGTTGTAGAGCATGATAAAGATATGATTGAACGTGCCGATTATGTGATTGACATAGGTCCGAAAGCTGGAAAATATGGTGGTGAAATTATAAGTATTGGAAGTCCAAAAGAATTATTGACACACGATACCTTAACGGCAGACTACCTTAACGGTAAACGTGAAATACCTGTTCCAAAAGAACGTAGAACAGGCAATGGCAAAACGATTGAGCTAAAGGGCTGCACTGGTAATAATCTTAAAAATGTATCGGTAACACTGCCGTTAGGTCAAATGATTGGTGTCACTGGAGTTTCAGGTAGTGGTAAATCTACTTTGATAAATGAGACGCTATATCCTATTATGAATGCCCATTATTTTAATGGCGTAAAAAAACCAATGCCCTACAAAAGCATCAAAGGCTTAGAACATTGCGATAAAGTCATAGACATCAACCAATCACCTATAGGAAGAACCCCTCGAAGCAATCCTGCAACCTATACAGGTGTCTTCAGTGAAATCCGAAGCTTATTTGCTAAAATCCCAGAAGCGATGATTCGAGGATATAAACCAGGACGTTTCAGCTTTAATGTAAAAGGCGGACGTTGTGAAACCTGTCAAGGTGGTGGTTTACGAGTCATTGAAATGAACTTTCTTCCTGATGTTTATGTTGAATGTGAGACCTGCCAAGGCAAGCGATTTAACCGAGAAACCTTAGAAATTAGATACAAAGGGAAGTCGATAAGCGATGTTTTGAACATGACCATAAATGAAGGCGTCGATTTCTTTGAACACATTCCAAAAATCCATAAAAAACTAAAAACAATCAAAGACGTTGGACTAGGGTACATCACTTTGGGACAACAAAGTACAACCTTATCTGGTGGTGAAGCACAGCGTATAAAATTAGCTACCGAGTTAAGCAAACGTGATACTGGAAACACCTTCTACATCTTGGATGAACCTACCACAGGTTTGCACTTTGAAGACATCAGAGTTTTGATGCTCGTACTAAACAAACTGGTGGACAAAGGGAATACAGTATTGATTATAGAACATAACTTGGATGTGATAAAAATGTGTGACTACATTATTGATATTGGTTATGAAGGTGGTCAAGGTGGCGGTAAAATAGTTGCCAAAGGTACGCCTGAAGAGATTGTAAAAGATAAGAAAAGTTACACCGCAAAATTCTTGAAAAAAGAGCTGAATTAAGTATTATCTGGAATGAGCAGCAATATGTCCTCTATTGATTATATTGTTTGCCGTATCGCTTCAAAATGTATTTTCTATCATTATTTTCATTAAATTAGTATCATAACATAAAAACTAACTATTATGAAAAGTATTCTTTGGCTGGTAGCCGTGGTTTGTATAATCGCGTGGCTGTTAGGATTTCTAGGGGTGATTCCTGGATTAGGAACAAGTAATTTAATTCATATTTTACTGGTAATTGCAGTAATTGTGATTTTGTACAATATTATAACGGGAAGAAAACCATTGTAATAACAAGTAATACATATAGATAAGGCAGCTGATTCAGCTGCCTTTTTTGTTTATAACTCGTGCAACTAATTCACTAATTAGTAACGGTTTTTATATTGAATTCCTTTAAATTTGTGACTTTGACAAGTTGTAAATAATTATCGATATATGAGAAAAGAACAAAACCATAAAGGTTGGAATGAGATTAAAACTAATGACTCTTGGGCCATTTTTAAAATCATGGGTGAATTTGTTAATGGCTATGAAAAACTAAGTAAAATAGGTCCGTGCGTCTCTATTTTTGGATCGGCAAGAACAAAACCAGACCATAAATATTATAAATTGGCAGAGGAAGTAGCCACTAAAATTGTAGATCATGGTTACGGCGTCATTACAGGTGGAGGTCCCGGGATTATGGAAGCAGGAAACAAGGGTGCACACATTGCTGGTGGAACATCGGTAGGCCTCAATATTGATTTGCCGTTTGAACAACATGATAATCCTTACATCGATAACGACAAGAGCTTAGACTTCGATTATTTCTTCGTTCGAAAAGTCATGTTTGTTAAATATTCTCAAGGATTTGTGGTTATGCCAGGCGGATTTGGAACACTCGATGAGCTCTTTGAAGCGATAACCCTTATTCAAACAAATAAAATTGAAAAATTTCCTATCATTCTTGTAGGTTCTGATTTTTGGGAAGGACTCATCGATTGGGTAAAGACCACCCTTTTAACAGCCAACAATAACATTAGTGAAAAAGATCTCGATTTGATACATGTGGTCGACACAGCCGACGAAGTGATTTCAATTTTAGATAAGTTCTATAAAGAATATGGCTTAAGTCCGAATTTCTAAACTAATTTCAAGTACCTAAATATTATAAATGATTAAGCGACTACATCTGCTGGTTATCACTTGTGCCCTATTTACAGGTCAATTCAGTTTTGCTCAAGACCATGTAAAGCTTATGTTTTATAATCTGTTAAACTTTCCTTTGGAAAACGCTGTACCGAATCGCTTACAGGATTTGGAACTGATTTTAAATGATTACAGGCCAGACCTTTTTATGGTGTGCGAGTTAAATAATAGTGAAGGTGCTAATACGCTATTGAGTTCTCTTCAATTTATAAATGCTGACTATCAAAGTGCCGTGTTTGAATTAAATACGTCTGATGACAACATTAGCGATCAAAATGACCTGCAACAACTTATTTATTACGACAGTTCAAAGTTGATTCTTGAAAGTCAAACTATTGTTACGACCATATTTAGAGATTTTAACCACTATCAATTAAAACTTAATACGACAGACCAAATAAATAATCCTGTGTATGTCGATGTGATCGTTTGTCATTTAAAAGCTTCTAGTGGTACTGACAACCAGGCCTATAGACTTCAAATGGCTGAAGATTTAACAAATTATCTAAACGGCTTCCCTCCAAATAGTCATGTGGTTTTAGCTGGAGATTTCAACGTTTATACGAATTCAGAACCTGCATTTCAAGAATTTTTGGATGCAGATAACAATAACAATATCAAATTTATAGATCCCGCGAACCGTATTGGAAGCTGGCATAACAATCCGAATTATGTGGATGTAATGACGCAATCAACAAGAACACAAACGGGATTAGGTGGTACAACAGGAGGATTTGACGATCGATTTGATTTCATCATGACTTCAGAAAATATGAACGCTGATCCTGAGTTATATTTTGTACAAGATAGTTACCAAGTTTATGGTAATAATGCCAACCCAAATTGTTATAATCAGGCCATTAATTCTTCAGATTGTGATGGATCAGACTATCCCTTCTTTTTGAGAGATGCCCTTCATAATTTTAGTGATCATTTACCCGTGACTTTAGAACTGGCAACCAACCAAACCCTACTTGGAATTCCAGAGACGTTTTCTGAAACTAGTATGACCATCGTGGGTTCAAATATGATAGACCAACAACTCGTCCTAAAAGCAGATGCCAGCTTACTGCACAACTCGCGTCTTTTTATTTATAATAGCTTGGGACAACAAGTAAAAACCGTCGACGTTAATTATACGTTAATACCTGTAAATACCTCTTCATTTGCTAACGGCATCTATTATATTACAGATTCAAAATTGCAAGTGAAACCTTTAAAATTCATAATAGCACATTGAAATTAAAATCCGTTTTATTTTTTCTACTCTGTTTTTGGAGCTATCACACGGTTTTAGGACAAAATAAAATTGACCTTAAAGCCCAATTCGATATCGCTAACAAAAGCATTAAAATCAATGAACGGATTGTCTATAAAAACACGAGTAATGACACCTTATCGGTTATCTATTTAAATGATTGGAATAATGCCTACTCCACCAAGCAAACTCCTTTAGCCAAACGTTTTACGGAAGAATTCAGCGACAAATTTCATTTTGCAAAAAGTGATCAACGCGGATTTACTGTGGTGACTAAAATGCTTGACCAAAATGAAAACGAACTAACATTTTCCAATGTGGAGGCACATCCTGACGTTATAAAAGTTCAACTAGAAAAACCTTTAATACCACAAGACTCATACGATATTCAATTATTTTATGATGTTGTTATGCCTTCTGATAGCTTTACGGGTTACGGTATTAGTACAAATTATGACGTCAATTTGAAGTATTGGTACATTACTCCTGCGGTTTATAACGGTGAGTGGCAGTATTACAGTAATAAAAATTTAGATGATCTTTTCATACCGAAAGCAGATTTGACATTTCAAATAGAATTTCCACTGAACTACCAACTTATTTCAGAACTAAATACTTTGGATGTAAAGCAAACTCAAAATAAACAAACCTTTTTCCTTCATGGCAAAAACCGAGTAAATACGCTCTTGATTCTGAAAAAGTACTCAGATTTCAAATTTGTTCAAACGGACGATTTCACGATTTATTCCAATCTATCTAGCGACGGCATAGCTTCCGAAGAAAAAGCCATAATAACGGATAAGATCACCAGATTTATTACGGATAATCTTGGAGCATATCCTCATGAACGCTTACTTATTACGCAAAACGATTATAAAAAAGATCCACTTTATGGGCTGAATCAGTTACCAGATTTCATTCTACCCTTTACTGATAATTTTCAATATGAATTAAAGTTACTGAAAACAGCCTTAAATAATTATTTGGAGAACACCTTACTCATCAATCCAAGAAAAGACTATTGGTTAAGAGACGGAATTCAAATTTATTATTTGATGAAATATGTGGACACGTATTACCAGGACACCAAACTTCTGGGAAAATTAGCTGATGTTTGGGGTATCCGTTCATTTCACGCTGCCGACTTGGATTATAATGATCAATTCAATCTGTTTTTTATGCAAATGGCCAGAACGAATAGAGATCAACCATTAACCACCTCCAAGGATTCCTTAATCAAATTCAACGCCAATATTGCTGGTAAGTATAAAGCCGGACTCGGCCTGAGATACTTAGATGATTTCATTAATAGTGATATTATGGAAGCGACCATTTCAGAATTTTTGAATAATCAGCAATTAAACATTACAAGTTCAAAAGCGTTTGAGCAGTTAATTAAATCTAAAACCCCTAAAGATATTGATTGGTTTTTCACCGATTATATTGATTCCAGAAAGAAAATTGATTTTAAAATAAAGCGTGTTGACAAAACTGAGGATTCAGTGATCGTTGTCATAAAGAACAAACGTGACAATAGCATGCCTGTGTCATTGTTTACACTTCAAAATGATTCCATACTCAGTAAAAGGTGGATTGAAAACATTCACGGTGTCGAATCACTTACAATTGCTAAAGACAGTTTGGATAAATTGGTGCTGAATTATGATAGCACCATCCCTGAATACAATTTAAGAGATAATTACAAGTCCTTGAAAGGCTTCTTTTTCAATAATAAACCTTTTCAGTTCAGACTCATAAAAGACGTTGAAGACCCTAATTACAATCAAGTTTTCTTAATGCCACAAGTGGAGTTCAGAAACATTTATGACGGCCTCACATTAGGCGCAAAATTTTACAACAAAACGGTCCTAAGAAAACGACTCAATTACAGTTTTTCACCTGTATATGCGACGAAATCAAAATCTCTTACTGGAGGGAGTGGTGTGTTTTATACCCATTTTTTAGAAGGCACAGACTTGTATAATATTACTTATGGTGTTATTGCTAAATATAATTCCTTTGCCGAAGACTCCTTTGTGACCATCTTGACTCCGAGTTTGTCCTTTCTGTTTCGCGATAATGATGATTTTAGATCAGATAAGTCGCGGTTTTTGAATTTGCGATATATCAGTATCCAAAGAGAAGTTGGTGAAAATGCGATTATCGAAGACTTATTAGAACCTGATTATGGTGTTCTTAACTTACGTTACATCAACTCTAAACCTGGGCTCGTGAACTTTAACCGTTGGTATTACGATGCACAAGTAGCCAACAAATTTGGAAAAATATCAGTGAATTATGAATATCGTAAACTTTCTGAAAGCAATAGACAGTTTAACCTGAGATTATTTGCTGGTGCCTTTTTATATAACAATACCAATCCAGCATCCGATTACTTTAGTTTTGCATTGGACAGACCAACCGATTACTTGTTCGATTATAATTATTTAGGTCGCTCCGAAGACTCAGGTATTTTTAGTCAGCAAATTATTATTGCAGAAGGTGGTTTTAAATCAAAATTGGAAACGCCGTTTGCCAATCAATGGATGACTACTGCAAATATGAGTACCACCATTTGGAAATATATTGAAGCCTATGGTGATATCGGTTTATTAAAAAACAAAAATCAAAATCCAGCATTTGTTTATGATTCTGGAATAAAAGTGGATTTGGTCACCGATTATTTTGAATTGTACTTTCCGGTGTATTCCAATCTAGGTTGGGAAATCGGACAACCCAATTATGATCAAAAAATAAGAATCAAATTTACCGTTGATCCTCAAGCACTTTTCGGACTTTTCCGCAGAAAATGGTATTAAAATATTCTTAATGAAATTGCTTATTTTTAGAATTATTTGTTATATTATCTAAATTCACTGCTATTTTTTGACATATTCCTAATATTATAACAATATCCAACGTTGTAACATTAGCAAAAAATAGCTAAATTTGTACCTTAAATATTTAGCTATGTCCACACAAACCCAAGTATCTCCTGATATCACTTTTGAAGATTTTAAAAGTGAAATTCTAAATGATTACAAAATTGCTGTTACCAGTAGAGAGTGTAGTTTATTAGGACGACGTGAGGTACTTACCGGAAAAGCTAAATTCGGTATTTTTGGTGATGGTAAAGAAGTGCCACAACTGGCATGGGCCAAAGTTTTTAAAAATGGCGATTTCCGTTCTGGATATTATAGAGACCAAACCTTTATGATGGCTATTGGTGAACTCACCATTCAACAATTTTTTGCAGGATTATATGCGCACACATCTATCGATGCTGACCCAATGAGCGCAGGGCGACAAATGGGTGGCCACTTTGGTACGCATAGCTTGGATGAAAAAGGAGAATGGAAAAATTTGACCACTCAAAAAAACTCTAGTGCCGACATCTCTCCTACGGCAGGACAAATGCCACGATTGTTAGGTTTAGCACAAGCCTCAAAAATTTATAGAAATGTCAAAGGTATTGATACGACCAAGTTTTCAGTAAATGGTGATGAAATTGCTTGGGGAACCATTGGCAATGCCAGTACCAGTGAAGGATTGTTTTTTGAAACTATCAATGCAGCAGGTGTTTTGCAAGTCCCTATGGTGATTAGTGTTTGGGATGATGAATATGGAATTTCTGTACACGCTAAACACCAAACAACCAAAGAAAACATTTCAGAAATATTAAAAGGATTTCAACGAACCAATGAAGATAAAGGCTATGAAATCTTAAAAGTAAACGGTTGGGATTATTCAGCACTTATTGAAACATATCAAAGAGCTGAAGAAATTGCCAGAGAAGAGCATGTTCCTGTGATGATACATGTTGTAGAACTTACACAACCTCAAGGACATTCCACTTCTGGATCCCATGAACGCTATAAAAGTAAAGAGCGATTAGATTGGGAAACTGAATACGACTGTATTGCGCAAATGCGCTCTTGGATGATCAACAATGATATCGCCACTGAAGAAGCGCTTGTTACTCTAGAAAAATCCATAAAAAAGAATGTTAGAGACGGCAAAAAGGCTGCTTGGAATGCATATCTTGAACCTATATTGAATGAGCAACAAGAAGCTATAAAGTTATTGTCAGCTGCAGCAAATACGAGCGCTAACAAAGTATTTATCTCTAAAATTATTAATGATTTAAAGGACATTAAAGAGCCTATTAGAAAAGATGTTATTGCATCTTCGAGAAAAGCTTTACGCTATTTGGTTGGAGAAACTTCGAATGAAAAAGCAGAATTGCAACAATGGATCAACAATTATATAGCGAACATTCAACCAAATTATAGTTCACATTTACATAGTTCGTCAAACAAATCGGTTTTAAATGCGTCTGAAAAAGAGCCGTCTTACGATAACAATGCAGAAACCGTAGATGCTCGACTCATTTTAAGGGATAACTTCGATGCTATTTTCAGTAAGTATCCTGAAGCCTTGATTTTTGGTGAAGATTCTGGTAACATTGGTGATGTTAATCAAGGACTCGAAGGGCTTCAAGAAAAATTTGGTGAATTGCGAATTGCGGATGCTGGCATTAGAGAAGCGACCATCTTAGGACAAGGTATTGGCATGGCTATGAGAGGATTACGTCCAATAGCTGAAATCCAATACTTGGATTATATCTTGTACGCATTGCAAATCATGAGTGATGACCTTGCCACCTTACAATATAGAACCAAAGGCAAACAAAAAGCACCACTTATTATTAGAACTCGAGGTCATAGACTTGAGGGTATCTGGCATTCAGGATCACAGTTAGGTGGTATTATTAATTTGGTAAGAGGTATTCATGTGCTAGTTCCTAGGAATATGACAAAAGCGGCAGGATTCTATAATACACTTTTAGAATGTGATGAACCTGCGTTAATTATTGAATGTCTTAACGGCTACCGTTTAAAAGAAAAAATGCCAAACAATCTTGGCGAGTTCAAAACACCCATTGGTGTTGTTGAAACCATCAAAGAAGGGACGGATATTACCTTGGTATCATACGGTTCTACCCTCAGAATTGTCGAACAAACAGCAAAAGAGCTTTTAGAGGTCGGTATTGACGCCGAAGTGATAGATGTGCAATCCTTATTACCATTTGATATCAATCACGATATTGTAAAAAGTGTGGCGAAAACAAATCGTTTGATGGTCATCGATGAAGATGTTCCTGGAGGTGCTTCCGCTTACATTTTAGATCAAGTTTTGAATACTCAAAATGCCTTTAAATATTTAGACAGCCAACCTAAAACCTTATCGGCAAGAGCGCATCGTCCTGCCTATGGTACAGATGGAGACTACTTTTCAAAGCCATCTGCTGAAGACATTTTCGAAGCCGTTTATCATGTTATGAATGAAGTAAGTCCTACCGACTTTCCAAAACTTCGATAATCGCATTTCAATGGTACCATATTAGATGCGCCTTTTAACAGCATCCATGGTTAATGTGCTTTGTAATGCCTTGTCACCACCTGATATAACAATAACTTAGTAATTCCTTACCTAAAATCCATCGCACTATTGATGGATTTTTTATATTTATAGGAAACATTACACGAGTATGCTTTCCAAAACCGACAAAGAACATTTTAGAGGTACGATCTTTAGACACCTCGATGGTATTGCCACAGCAACAACAGTATTCAGCTTGTATCAAAATGGTGTTTTGGAGGATCTGCTCAAGCAACAGAAAGTAGATATTGACAGTTTAGCAACCAAATTCAAAGCGAATAATGGGTATCTTAATGTCGCTTTGCGAGTTTTAGCATCACAAGGTTGGCTTGATCAAGTAGTAGATAATAAAGATAATAGCGTTACCTATAAAACGAATGAAAAAAGTGCGGAAGCTTTTCAACTCATCCCTCTTTATGAACAGGCCGTTCAGCTTTTACAGTATTCTGTGCGTTTTCCAGAGGAAAAAATTGGACCTGACGCATTTGGTGCCTTGGAGAAAAACTTTAAGGCTTTTGAAACCAACTATGGCTTGGATGTTTCAGATGACACATCGATAGCGTTTCAAGTTTTAAAGCATATTGAAGGTGTGATTGTCGCACCTATCATAGTGCTTTTAGGTGTCAATGGTTTATTTCATAAATATTTTATGGAAGCCTCTTTTACGGCAGAAGAATACCATAAAAACCCGGAAAGTTTTAAAAAAATACTCGACTTTTTTGCGCACTTAGGATGGTTTAATAAAAAGAAAAACACGTATCAGTTTACAGACAAAGGCTTATTTTTTGCCAAACGTGCTAGTGCTTATGGTGTCACCGTTTCTTATTTACCCACTTTTGTACATCTTGATGAATTAATCTTTGGAAATGCTACCATCCTCAAAACTACTTCTGAGGATGATACAGAAAAACATGTCGATAGGGAAATGAACGTTTGGGGAAGTGGAGGTGCACACTCTACCTATTTTAAGGTGATCGACCAAGTGATTATTGAACTGTTTAATAAGCCTATAGATGACCAACCAAAAGGCATACTGGACATGGGTTGTGGAAACGGTGCTTTTATTCAACACATATTTGATGTCATTGAACACCAAACACTTCGAGGTAAAATGCTCGATGAACATCCTCTATTATTGGTAGGGGCAGATTTTAATCAAGCAGCTCTGAAGGTGACAAGAGCTAATTTGATCAAAGCCGACATTTGGGCGAAAGTCATTTGGGGAGATATTGGAAGACCAGACTTACTCGCCAAAGACTTAAAAGAAGACTACAATATCGAATTAAAAGATTTATTAAATGTGCGCACCTTTCTAGATCATAACCGCATTTGGGATCAACCAGATATGAATAAGACACAAAACAGTGCATCTACTGGTGCTTATACTTCAAAAGGAAAACGATTAAACAATAATGTTGTTGAAGACTCTCTTTTGGAACACTTTTTTAAATGGAAACCTTATGTGGAACGGTTTGGATTGTTAATTATAGAATTACACACCGTCAAACCACAATTAGTAGCTAAAAATATTGGTAGGACTGCTGCAACAGCATACGATGCAACGCATGGTTATAGTGATCAATACATATTGGAAGTGGAGGTGTTTTTGAACGTCGCTAAAAAAGCCGGACTTCATCCAGATCCGAATTATTTTTCTAAATTCCCAGACAGTGAACTGGCAACTGTCAGTATTAATCTTTTAAAAGGTAACTAATTAAATTTTATCATATGTTGAAAAAAAACTTTACAGACTTGGCATTACTCATTATGAGACTTGGCTTTGGCGGATTTATGCTCACCCATGGTATTCCAAAAATAAGCATGCTTTCAAATCCTTCAGACTTTGGAGACCCCTTAGGATTAGGCCCGACAGTCTCATTAATCCTTTGCCTCATTGGTGAAGTGGTGGCACCCATATTAATTATTATCGGTTACAAGACGAAATGGGCTGCTATTCCTGCTGCCATAACCATGTTGGTTGCTGCTTTTGTTGTGCATGCAAAAGACGATCTTGCTACAAAGGAACATGCCTTATTATTTTTGTTTGCTTTTGTGGCGCTCTTTTTAGCAGGCGCTGGTAAATACGCCCTAGACGGCTTGAGAAAATAATGGAAACTAAAGATCATCTTATAACCCGCGACTGGCTTGCTATTGAACGTACCAAACTTGCAAACGAGCGGACGTTTCTGGCGTATTTCAGAACATTTCTAGTGATTTTAGGAACAGGTGTTACCATTTTAAAATTAGAGTTTTTTTCCGATTTAAAATCTTATGGCATCATTCTAATCATAGTTTCAGCAGTCCTACTTTTTATAGGCATTTATAGATTAATTCGGGTAAGAAAAGTCATTAGAAGGCATTATAATATCTAAAAAAAAGACTACCAAATGGTAGTCTTTATCATCTTGCTTTTTTTGTGCTTTTTAGTTCATAAAATCTATTAAAAGCTTATTGAGTTCATCTTTATGCGTAATATTTAATCCGTGAGGTGCTCCTTTAATGATTTCAAATTGGTTATTCGTGATACCTTGAGCTGCTTGTTTTGCTGAAGTCGCCATTGGTACTGTACTGTCTGCATCACCATGCACTATAAGTGTGGGCACATCAACATGTTTCAACTCAGACCTAAAATCGGTATGCATCCAAGCCTTTGCTGCTTCAATGGTTCCTCTAGGAGACGCATGAGAAGCTATAATAAAGTCATATTCTAATTGTGCCTCACTCACACGGTCCTTATTATCATCATAATTATAAAAGCCTTTATGAAACTCTTTTAAGAAACCGACACGATCACTTTCTAAGGCCTCTTTGATGCCCTCTAGGTCTTTTTCTGGAACACCATCAGGATTATCATCCTTTTGTTTTACCAATGGAATGATACTACTAATTAAAGCCGCTTTTGCGATCTTATCACTTCCGTAATCGGTAAAATAACGAACAACTTCTCCTCCACCCATAGAAAATCCTACAATAATGGCATCGTTTAGATCTAGCTGCTCAATGATTTCATTTAAATCACTCGCTAATGACGAATAATCATAGTTATTCCAAGGAAATGAAGAGATTCCAAAACCTCTTCGGTCATATGAAATACATCGGTATCCAGATTCTACTATTTTCCAAACTTGATGTTCCCATGATTTTCGGCTTAATGGCCAACCGTGAATTAAAATGACAGGCTGTCCTTCTCCATAGTCTTCATAAAAAATATCAACGGGTTCTTCTTGTGTTTTGTTTGTTATAAAAGGCATAATAGTTTATTTTTAAATTCAATATGAAATCTACGTGTTTTAAATCGTGATTATTGACGTTTTTGCACAAAACATGTGTTCAAACAAATAACCCTAAGCCATGACTTTATGAAAGCCGTATCTGTTGTTACGATAAGAAAAGAACTGAAATATAAATCGAAAGAAGAATTAGCTGAACTTTGTTTGCGTTTGTCCCGTTTTAAAAAGGAAAATAAAGAACTACTCACCTATTTGTTATTTGAAGCCCACGATGAGTCAGGATATATAGCTACCGTTAAAGCTGAAATTGATGAGCAATTTGAAGACATCAACACCGATAGCTATTTCTACATCAAGAAAAGTGTGCGTAAAATTCTAAGGCACACTAGAAAATACATCAGGTACTCCCTAAAAAAAGATACTGAAGTAGAGCTCCTACTCTATTTTTGCAGAAAGTTAAAAATGCTGAAACCCTCCATAACCCAGAACACTACATTGACGAACCTGTACGAGCGCAATATGGAAGCCATCCGTAAAAAAATCTCAAAACTTCATGAAGATTTACAATACGATTATACGATCATGCTTGAGGAGATGGAACAACTGCATGAATGACTTACACTTTCGGTTTTTAGAAATGCCATTTTAAAGACATAAAAAAAGCAGAACGTTAAAGTTCTGCCTTTATAAAAATGTATGAAATTATGCGGTCTGCATTTCATGCTTGCCTTCATAGACTTCCTCAACTAATTTGGAACAAAATGCTGGTAAATCGTTAGGGTTTCTACTAGTAACTAAGCCTTCATCTACAACGACTTCACTGTCTTCCCACTTCGCACCTGCATTCACCATATCTCTTTTAATAGAGTCATAGGAGGTCATTTTTCGTCCTCTAAGCACATCAGCCTCGGCTAATAACCATGGTGCGTGACAAATAGCTGCAACGGGTTTCTTATTGGTAAAAAAGGATTTGACAAACCTAACGGCATCTTCGTTTCGACGTAATGTATCAGGATTCATAACACCACCTGGAAGTACCAGCGCATTATAGCCACTTTCGTTCACTTCACTGATGGTTTTATCTACGGTATATTCATTACTCCAATCGCCATTGGCCCAACCTTTAATTTTTCCTGACTTCTCAGAAATAATATGAACATCTGCTCCAGCATTTTTCAACGCTTTTAAAGGTTCACTTAATTCACTCTCTTCAAATCCATTGGTTGCTAGTATCGCAACGGTCTTTCTATCTAAATTTTCCATGTTTGTTATTTTGGTTTTAATAGTTAATAATTATATACATATAGTATACCATAAAAACTATGGAAATCCTAGAAATAACAAGGGTTTAACGAAGATTTAGCAAACAATGTTAACAGGTCTTAATGTTTAGGTAAGTATGCGAACCATCAGTTCTTTGAGTAAATCACCTTGAGGTACCGCATTAGAATTAACACCTTTACTTTTGACGTCAAATTCTCTTAGTGTCGCAACTACTTGGCTTACTTTTCTCATAGGAAAATTCCTAGCTGCAGTCACATATTCATTCACAAAATAAGGATTGATTTTTAAAGCAGATGCGACACTTCTCGGGTTTTTATCATTTAGACCGTGATAATGCAAGAGCTGAGAAAAAAAATTGAACAAAAGGGATACCGTCATTACCATGGGGTTGTCTTTCGGGTTATCTGCAAAATAATTGATAATCTTAAACGCTTTCAAGGAGTCACGTTCACCAATCGCTTTTCGTAGCTCAAAATTATTGTAATCCTTACTAATGCCAATATTCTGCTCAATATGCTCTGGCGTGATTTGCGTGCCCTCAGGAAGGACGATCTTGAGCTTTTCCAACTCATTGTTGATCTTACTTAAATCTGTTCCTAAAAACTCCACAAGCATTTGTGCCGCCTTAGGTGAAATACTGTAGTTTTTACCAGACAACACACGACGAATCCAATCGGAAACTTGATTTTCATAAAGTTTTTTACTTTCGAAAACCACGCTTCCATGTTTTTTTAAAGCCTTATACAAAGCTTTACGCTTGTCAATTTTTTTATACTTATAATCTATCACCAAAACGGTTGTCGGCTGAGGGTTTTCAGCATAACTAACAAGTTTTTCTATTTGGCGTGATAAATCTTGTGCTTCCTTAACTATGACGACTTGACGTTCAGCCATCATCGGAAATCGTTTGGCATTGCTGGCTATATCATCTATAGAGACATCTCTTCCGTACAACACCATTTGATTAAATCCTTTTTCTTCTTCCGCTAACACATGCGTCTCAATATAGTCTGAAATTGCATCGATATAATAAGGTTCTTCTCCCATCAAAAAATAAATAGGTTTCAATTGACCTTTTTTAATATCTGCTACTATTTGTTTGACCTCATCCACGTGTGAAATATCCTATATCGGTTAATAAAACCCAAAAATACTGAAGCGCTTTTGGATTTAAGTAATAGTCGAGTAACTTTGAAAAAAATCTCTAAAAGCTTTGATGCCAGAACTCAATTTTCCGAAGTTTTCATTCCGTTTCAAAAGTAACGAAAATAAAGTTTCTATTTTTGATGAGATTCGTAAAAAATTTATTGTTTTACAACCCGAAGAATGGGTACGACAACACTGTGTTCACTTTTTAATAACCGATAAAAATTATCCCAAATCACTCATTAATGTAGAAAAGGAACTAAAAGTAAATGGGCTTACAAAACGTTATGACATTGTTGTCTATAATAAGGATGGAAGCATTCACCTTATCGTTGAATGTAAATCACACAAAATAACGATCGATCAATCCACTTTCGACCAAATTGCACGTTACAATCTCACTTTAAATGCTACGTATTTAATGGTTACTAATGGTTTAAATCATTATTATTGTGTTATGGATTTTAAAAATGAACGTTACGACTTCCTTAATGATATTCCTAATTACCAATGAAGATAGCCATTGTCATATTGAATTGGAATGGGCAACAGTTATTGGAGCAATTTCTGCCATCTGTCGTCACACATTCCGCAGAGGCAGATATCTATGTAGCAGATAATGCCTCAACTGATGATTCCTTAGGCTTCATACAAAAGAACTTTCCAGAAGTGCGTTGTATCCGAAATAACGAGAATGGCGGCTATGCTAAAGGTTACAATGATGCTTTAAAACATGTAGATGCCGATGTGTTCTGCTTACTCAATAGTGATGTTGAAGTGACTTCCGACTGGTTAAACGCAATCAAAAAAGAATATACAACCTGTCCAAATACCGCTATTATTCAACCGAAAATCTTAGATTTCAAAAACAAGACGCATTTTGAATATGCGGGAGCTGCAGGAGGATTTGTCGATAAGTATGGTTACGCCTATTGTAGAGGTCGGATTTTTGACACCATTGAAGCGGATCATGGGCAGTACAATGCAACCGCTCCTATTTTTTGGGCTTCTGGCGCTTGCTTCTTCATCACGAAATCTGTGTTTGAAAAGCTCGGAGGATTTGATGAGCGTTATTTTGCGCATTATGAAGAGATCGATCTTTGTTGGCGTGCCTTTAATGAAGGATTCATCACCAAATCTGTCGGACAGTCGTCCGTATATCATTTAGGAGGTGCTACACTAAACAACATGCATCCTAAAAAGACATTTTTAAATTTCAGAAATAGTTTGTTCACCCTTACTAAAAATGCCAAAGGACCACTATTTCAACTGATAGTCACACGCTTAATTTTGGATGGTATTGCGGGATTACAGTTTTTATGGCAATTTAAATTCTCTCACTTTATAGCGATCTTAAGAGCTCATTTCAGTTTTTACAGTCACCTAACCTACTTGTTAAAACAACGGAAAGGTTTACTTCAACGAGATAACTACTACAAAACAACATCCATTGTTTGGGCGTATTTTATAAAAAAACGCAAAACCTTCAATTGTTAGTAAATGTGTTAAAATTTTAGTTAAATAAGATAGTATCCACTATTCTTTTATCTAATTTTGGAATGTTAAATAACAACTAATTATTAAACTTATTATGAGAAAATTAATGCTATTAAGTGTTGCTGGGATGTTCATTTTGACTTCATGTGTGTCTAAGAAGGATTATATGGCACTCGAAGAAAAACAAAAAGAAACTCAAGATTTATTGAACTCTGCGACTGTGAAACTCAACAGTTGCTTGTCTGATAAAGCAGCAGCAATGGCTCGTGTAGAGACCATGAAAGACCAACTTGCCGATTTAAGAAAATCTAATCAAGACTTGATTGATACCAAAGTAAATTTAACCACCTTAACTCAAAAAGGCGCTGAAAACCTTGAGAAATCATTAGAAAGCTTAAAAGAAAAAGATTTAAAAATATCACGTTTACAAGATGCGTTAACAAAAAAAGATAGTGTTACGCTAGCTATTGTTACGAGTCTTAAGAAGGCCGTAGGTATCAATGATCCAGATATTGAAATCAATGTGGAAAAAGGTGTTGTTTTTATTTCTATCGCTGATAAATTATTATTCCAAAGTGGTAGTTATACTGTAACTAACAGAGCGAAGGAAGTATTAGCGAAAGTGGCGAAAGTCATCAATAGCAAACCAGATTTTGAAGCGATGGTAGAAGCACATACTGACAATGTCCCTTACAAAAAAGGTGTGTTATTAGACAACTGGGATTTAAGTGTGAAACGTGCTACTTCAGTAGTTAGAGTTTTAGAAGAACTAGAAGTCAACCCGAAGCAATTGGTTGCCGCAGGACGTAGTTATTATGTCCCTCTAGTGGAAAATGACACGGCAGAAAACAGAGCAAAAAACAGACGTACACGTATTGTTGTGATGCCTAAGATTGATCAATTCTACGAGATGGTAGAAGAAGAAATGAAAAATCTTTCTGCTGGTCAATAAGATACCACACGTATTATAATATAAGCTCAATCTTTAGGTTGAGCTTTTTTTTTGTGGTTATTAGAAAATCTCCAAACTACCTTTACCCTCTCTCACAATAAGTGGCTCTTCCTCTGACAAATCAATGACGGTGGAAGCCTCATTGTCGCCATAACCACCATCGATGACCAAGTCGACCAGATTATCCCACTTTTCCAGAATCAACTCAGGATCTGTGGTATACTCAATAATCTCATCCTCATCGCGAATGGAAGTAGATACAATGGGGTTTCCTAATTGTCTTACAATTTCAAGAGCAATGGAATTATTTGGTATACGGATACCTACTGTTTTTCGTTTCTTAAAGGGATGTGGTAGATTATTGGAACCAGGCAAAATGAAAGTGTAAGGTCCTGGCAATGCTCTTTTTAGAATTTTAAATGTTGTGGTATTAATTTGCTTGACATAATCACTCAGATTACTCAAATCCTCACAAATAAACGAAAAATTCGACTTTTCAAGCTTTACGCCTTTGATTCTAGCTATCTTTTCTAAAGCTTTAATATTGGTAATATCACAACCCAAACCATACACCGTATCAGTTGGATAGATAATCAAGCCTCCTTTTTTTAAAACGTCAATGACCTTCTTAATCTCCTTTGGATTTGGATTTTCTTCATATATTCTGATTAACTCAGCCATAATAAGTATCTTAAAGTTTCGTTTACAAAGTAATTAAATATTTCATTATGAAAGCTGCCAAAAATCACTTAGTCACATTTTTACTCATTTTATGTGTCTTTTCCTGCTCTGACGATAACAATAGTGTTACTGAAGATCCACAGAACCAAACACCCTTAACCTATCGAGAGGAATTAAATGTTTCCTATGGCAATGACAGTGATCAAGTATTCGATTTGTACTTGCCCGCAAATCGTTCGCTGTCTACAAAAGTTATGGTGCTGGTGCATGGTGGTGGATGGACCTCTGGCGACAAGGCCGATATGAATTTACTAAAAGATTTAATAAGACAGGATTTACCTGATATAGCCATCGTAAATATTAATTACAGATTAGCAGATGAGAACAATCCACCTTTTCCTATGCAAATTGATGACATTACAACCATCATCAATATGCTAAAAACCAATCAAGAAGAATATGTCATTTCTGATGACTTCGGATTTATTGGAACTAGTGCAGGTGCACATTTATCAATGCTTTGGAGCTACGCCCATGATGCGAATGCAGATTCTAAGATGGTTGCAAGTATTGTTGGACCAACAAATTTTACAGATCCTGCGTATTTAGAGAATGACAATCCGATACTACAAGAATTGATTAGCACCTTTGGAATCGACACCTCTACAGCCTTTTTAGAATCTGTGAGTCCTTATCACCAGGTAACTTCAGAAGCACCACCAACCATTTTATTTTACGGAGGCGAAGATCCATTGGTGCCAACAAGTCAAGGTTTAGATATGGAAACAAAACTTTCAAACTTAGGCATTACCCATCAATTTACTTTGTATCCAAACGCTGGACACGGATGGGTAGGCGCAGAGTTATTAGATACTTGGACCAAGTTAAAAGCATTTACAGAAACCCATCTACAGTAAAATAGTGTAACAATCATCTCAAAAAAGCGTCTATATGATATGCGCAGTGTCTTGTTTATCATATGGATTTTAGGTTTTTATATTCCTGTTTTCGGTAATGAAGGTATGAGTCTCATCACCTTTCCTAAAGCGGAAATATTAAATGAACACACCACGCGAATTCCCTTTAAACTTATTGACAACCTTATCGTCATTGAAGCTGAATTAATGGACCAAAAAGGCAACTTCATCATTGATACAGGCTCAGAAACGCTCATTTTAAATGAAGTTCATTTCAAATCAAAATATGCCAATTACACGAAAAAGGGACGTACTTCAGGTGTTATCGACATTGTTGACAATCCCTTGGAAAAACGATTATCAGAATTTATCATCAACGATTTAATCCTTGAAGACACCAATTCCGACATCATTAATTTAGCGCATATCGAACAAAGTAAAAAGATTCACCTCTTAGGGATTATAGGTTATAATATTTTAAAAGATTATGAGGTGTTTATAGATATGTACCTTAATCAAATTACCCTATCTAAAACAGACAATAATGGTGAACGCTTAGATACCAGACCATATCTTGAAAAACAAATAGACACGGTTGATTTCAAATTAAAAAAGCACACCATTGTACTGGAAACCTATGTGAATGAGCACAAACTCAAGTTTGGTTTAGACACAGGTGCTGAGTACAATCAACTTAATAAAAGATCTAGCAAAAAAATTCTAAAGTACTTTTATCCTTCTAAGCGATTGATGCTTGTTGGCGCAAGTGGCACAAAAATTGAAGTTATGGCAGGGAAATTGTATCGTGTTAAACTCACAGATAAAATTTATTTTGCGCCAATGGAAACCTTATTAACGAATTTAAACCAAATGAACGAAGCCTTTGGTACGTCATTGGATGGTATTTTAGGTTATGAGTTTTTTAGGCAACTGCGAACCATCATTAATTATAAAAAAGAAAAGCTTTACTTTGTAGCATATCCTCTGAATAAACAGTGAAACCCATTTTGAAACATATAGTCACCATCATCTTAGTATTTGCTTCCCTATTGACTTTTGCTCAAAAGGAAGACAAAGGTTATCGTTTTGAAGGCAATGATGTTGTTTTTACCTTTCACAAAAAGGATTACGAACAGTATTCTAACGATGATACTTCAGCACAGGTAAAATTTGAAGCACTCACTATAGATAATGTTGTTGTAGCTGGCGAATTCAATAATTGGTCAAAATATGATTGGGTGATGACCAAAATTAATGACGACACTTATGAGCTTCGAAAAAACATCAACGATTTTAAAGATGAGTATACTTGGGAATTCAAGTTTATTATCAACAATCAATATTGGGCAGAGCCTTCAGCAAATGATGCAAATATAAAACTAGCCATGACGAAAGGTACTAGCCTCGATGTCTATAACTTAAAATTAAATACATCGGCTGCTTATCCTGACGACAAAGGCAATGTTCGTTTTAGACTGCGAGGTCATGAAGATGCCGAGAGTGTCATCGTAGCAGGTTCGTTCAATAGATGGGATGAAGAAGCCTTAAAAATGTATCGAATTGATAACGGTTGGGAAATCAAATTGCACATCAAACCAGGGGAATATGAATACCGCTTCATCGTTGATGGTAATTGGATGGAAGATCCTTCTAACCCATCGAAAGTACCTAATGAATACGGTTCCTACAATTCCTATTTAAACGTAGGAAAATATGTGACCTTCCTATTAAATGGCTATAAAAATGCTCATAAAGTTATCTTAGCTGGCTCTTTCAATGATTGGAATGAAACTGAGATTAAGATGACCAAAAATGATCGTGGTTATTGGAGTTATCGAATGCCATTACCTGCAGGAAAACACTACTATAAGTTTATTGTAGATGGTCGTTGGATTTTAGATCCAGAAAATCCGGTAAAAGAATATGACGGACATGGCAATGTCAATTCCGTATTTATGGTAAAATGATTAGCCTAGAACGTCTAATTTTGCAAACCTTAGCAGTAATTTCTTTACGCCACCAATCTCAAAATTAATTTCAGCTTTTATATCGGCTCCCTTCCCTTCTATCTTTATCACTTCTCCTTTACCAAATCGTGCGTGTTCAACAATATTACCCACCACCAATTTACCATCAAATAAATTGGTATTATCTGAAGGGTCACTTTTTGAAACTCGTTTTAAATTCTTGGGCGCTACAAACTTTGGCGGCTTACTTTCCGACTTTCGCTTGATCGGTTTTTTAAATCGAATCCTATTGGGTTCTACATCTCCAAATATATCTGAACTCAGCATCGGATTTTGTCTCGGATCATGGACTGGTGTCATCACATCCAAATATTGATCATCAATTTCTTCAATAAAACGACTTGGTTCAGCATCAATCAATTTTCCCCAACGGTAACGCGACAAGGTATACGTTAAATAGGCTTGCTTTTCTGCTCGTGTTAGTGCCACATAAAATAACCGTCGTTCTTCCTCCAATTCGCTGCGCGTATTCATACTCATGGCACTTGGAAAAAGATCTTCTTCCATCCCAACAATATAGACATAAGGAAATTCCAAACCTTTGGCTAAATGAATAGTCATGAGTGCTACTCTATCATCATCACCTTTGTCATTATCTAAATCGGTCGCCAAGGCTACATCTTCTAAAAATTCGGCGATACTTCCAGTAGCATCCGCAATTTCTACTTGTCCTTCAACAAAATCCTTGATACCATTGAGTAGTTCTTCCACATTCTCCAATCGCGCCACATCTTCTGGTGTTCCTTCTTTATTAAATTCTCGGATAATACCTGTCGTTTTCGTAATATGTTCAGCAAGTTCGAAGGCATTTGCTGTTTCATTCATGACCTGAAAACTTTCAATCATCGTCACGAAATTCTTTAATTTGGTTTTGGTAGCAGCGTTGACATTCACTTCCGTTTTATCAATGTGTTTCATCACCTCAAAAATGGTGCGGTTATAACCATTGGCTGCGACTACTAACTTATCTACCGTTGTTTGTCCGATACTACGCTTTGGAAAATTGATCACGCGTTTCAAGGCTTCTTCATCGGCTGGATTGATGACTAACCTCAAATAAGACAGCACATCCTTAATCTCTTTACGCTGATAAAACGATAGGCCTCCATAGATTCGATACGGAATATTTCGTTTTCTTAACGCATCTTCAATAGCTCGTGATTGGGCATTGGTACGATACAGGACAGCAAAATCACTTTCCTTAAGCTGATGCTGCATTTTGTTTTGAAAAATAGAACTCGCCACGAATCGCCCTTCATCACCATCAGTCATTAAACGATTGACCTTTATTTTAGGACCTTCATCATTGGCCGTCCATACGACCTTATCTAATTTTGTTTTATTCTTATCGATAATTGAATTAGCTGCATTTACAATATTTTTGGTCGAACGGTAATTTTGTTCCAAACGGAATACATTCACATCATCATAATCTCGTTGAAAATTGAGAATATTATTGATATTAGCGCCTCGGAATGCATAGATACTTTGCGCATCATCACCAACCACACAAATATTTTGAAAGCGATCTGAAAGTGCTCTTACAATTAAATACTGTGAGTGGTTCGTATCTTGATACTCATCAACCAAAATATATCGGAATCGGTCTTGATACTTTGCCAAAACATCCGGAAAACGTGTCAACAATTCATTAGTTCTAAGCAGTAGATCATCAAAGTCCATGGCACCAGCCTTAAAGCAGCGATCCACATATTGTTTATAGATGTCTCCCAATCGAGGTCTTCTGGCTGCTGTATCGGCTTCTATAAGTTCTGGGTTCTGAAAGTAAGCCTTAACCGTAATCAAGCTATTTTTATAAGATGAAATGCGCGAACGTACCTGTTTGTACTTATACACATCTTTATCAAGCCCCATTTCTTTTATGATAGAAGCAATCAATCGGTCTGAATCCTGTGTATCGTAAATAGTAAAGTTACTGGGAAATCCAAGACGGTCTGCTTCAAATCGCAATATTTTTGCAAACACCGAATGAAAAGTTCCCATCCATAAATTTTTTGCCTCACTTGCACCTACGATATCGGCAATTCTACCTTTCATCTCTCGAGCCGCTTTATTCGTAAATGTGAGCGCTAAAATATTAAAGGGATCTACCCCTTGACTCATTAAATAGGCAATGCGATAAGTCAACACCCTAGTCTTTCCTGATCCTGCTCCAGCGATGACAATCATTGGTCCATCCTTTTGCAAGGTAGGCGCTAATTGTGCATCATTTAACTGACTTAAATACTTTTCCAATTCGAAATTTCTTTTAAAGCGTGAAATTAATTAATCTGTTTGTGTTGGGTCCATCAAATTATCAATAATTATAAACAATCAATGGGATTGTCATTTTATAATGACGTGAACAATTTTAAATTTGACCTATGCGCGTTTTCAAGAAAAACCTTCGGGACGCTCAAACCCGATGTGCTGTAGTTACAGCGTTTTTCATCATTTAACAAAGATAAAGTTTCAATCATAAATTTTAAATATCTTTACCTTAATTAACAGAATAATATATGGATACCTTATTTAATTTCATTTCGAACATGCCTTGGTGGTCTTGGATTCTCATCCTTCTCGTGATTATAGCTGTTCGTGATATTTTACAGAAAAAACACACCATTAGTCATAATTTTCCAATTGTTGGACACTTTAGATACATGTTAGAAAGTATAGGTCCGGAACTTCGTCAGTATTTAGTCGCTAATAATAGAGAAGAACTGCCATTTAACCGTATTGAACGTGGTTGGGTGTATGCCTCTTCAAAAAACGAAAATAACTATGAAGGTTTTGGAACCGACAGAGATATCTATGCTCATCAGCATATATTCATCAACAACAACATGTTTGCCTTTAAAATAGACGACAATCATCCAAATGCGATTGATAAGTCCTTTTTGCCATGTGCCAAAGTCATGGGTGCCTATAATAATAGACGTCGGCCCTATCGTCCTTGTTCGGTGATAAATGTATCTGCGATGAGTTTTGGTTCTTTATCTGCCAAGGCTATTGAATCCTTGAATAAAGGGGTAAAAATGGCTCACGCTTATCACAATACTGGAGAAGGTGGCTTATCACCATACCACAAAAATGGTGGTGATGTTGTGTTTCATTTTGGAACTGGTTATTTTGGTGTCCGAGCAGAGGACGGTGGATTTTCCATGGAGAAAATGAAAGCACTTATTGAAGAACACCCTTATATTCGTGCTATTGAAGTCAAATTGTCGCAAGGTGCTAAACCTGGTAAAGGTGGCGTACTTCCCGGCTCTAAAATTTCAGAAGAAATAGCCGAAATTAGAGGTGTTGAGCCCGGAAAAACAGTACTATCACCTCCCAACCACAAGGCCTTTTCGACGGTTCAGGAAATGGTAGATTTTATTGAAGCCATAGCTGAAGAAACTGGTTTACCTGTTGGTATTAAAGCTGCAATCGGTAAGCTTGATCAATGGGAAGAACTGGCTGATATTATGCTAAAGACGAACAAAGGACCAGATTTTATCACGGTTGATGGCGGAGAAGGCGGTACTGGAGCGGCACCACCTAGTTTTGCAGACCACGTATCATTACCCTGGGTTTATGGCTTTGGTGACCTTTATAAACTGTTTCAGAAAAAAGGATTAACGGAAAGACTCGTGTTTATAGGAAGTGGTAAGTTAGGGTTTCCAGCGAAGGCAGCTATGGCCTTTGCTATGGGAGCTGATTGTATCAATGTGGCACGTGAAGCCATGATGAGTATTGGTTGTATTCAAGCACAGATTTGTCATACGAATCGATGTCCTAGTGGAGTCGCGACACAAAATAAGTGGCTGCAAAACGGTATTGATCCTACCCTTAAATCAGTGCGATTAGCACAATATTTTAAAACGTTTCGTAAAGAATTTATAGAAATCACCCATGCGGCAGGTTATGAACACCCTTGTCAGTTTACGATGGATGATATCGAGGTGAACGTAGATGACCATAACCTATCAAAAGAACTATCAAACACCTATCAGTATCATAAAACCAAAGTACCATTTACCTCGATGGAAAACTTAAAAAATTGTCAACATTTAGGTGGAAAAAACTAAAACAATTCTGATAAAACTCTTAAGTTTACAATCTAAAGTGAATAAATTAAAACACGATTATGGAACTTGATATTTTGGGCCTTTTGTTATACTCTATTCCGGCTATTGTTACTGGAGCAATTGCCTTTCTATTTTTTAGAGAACATGTGGAAAATGAAAATAGACGTCGTGACTTCCTTATCCAAAAAGACTTGCAAAAAGATGCCCTTCCAATGCGACTGCAAGCCTATGAGCGCATGTCGCTTTTTCTCGAAAGAATTAAACCATCAAAATTACTTTTAAGAGTAAATCCAAACTCCTCAAAGAAAGAGGATTACGAATCTTTACTTATAGCAAATATTGAACAAGAATTTGATCATAATTTAGCACAACAGATTTATGTAACTGATCAATGCTGGAACATTACAGCAACGGCAAAAAACGCGACAATTCAAATGATTAGAAAAACGACAATTTCAGAAGATGTGGATTCGGCAGATAAATTAAGAGAAGCGATTTTAACGAATATGGTAGACAAAAGATCACCTAGTGATGCCGCTTTATCTTTTATCAAAGAAGAAGTATCAAACCTGTGGTAAGAGCGTCATCAAATCACCGAATGACCTTCATGCTTTTCTTTCGCATAAGAATAACCTTGCTCCCACCATTTAGTCATTAATCGTTTACTGAAAATTAAAGAGTTTTCCGTTAGACTTGTAGGCGTGTAATACAAATTAAGCTTCACACCTCTATTCTTTGCGGCAAGCTTTCCAATAATCACATCATTTTTCTCTACTTGATCAAGCAAATGCCCGAATAAATTCAGCATTAATGAAAACGGGTTTTTTCCCAATACTTTGGTGCGCTCCATTTGCTCCGCCTCTAATACGATCGCATCTACTTCAGTTGCCCCTCTTAAAATCGCCTCACGAATCGGGATAACGCAACCCAAACCGCCATCGGCATATTCATAGCCATCTACTTTCGCTAAAGACATAAAAGGTATATAATTACAAGAAATCCATATCCAATTACAAAATTCCTCATAAGAACAGTCCTTAATCGATTTATATTCAACACGATTCATAGAGAGATTAGACACTGTCACAACCACATCCTCGCGCGTTTTTATGATTTTGTCATACTCTTCTCTTGTGAAATTTTGTCTGATATTGCGCTTTAACGCCTTACTCTCACCAAAGGTTCGTTTCATTCTAATAAACTGCCATAGAGAATTTACAAAATCAATTGACACGTATTCCCGATCACCTTTTTTACGCTGAACGAATGGACTTATACTAAAAATATCACGCTGCTGTACATTGGTAAAAATATCATATAATTTCCCAATATCCCTTACAGCCAGATGTGGCACGAGCAAACTGCCGGTAGATGTCCCTAAAAACATATCGTAATCACGACCTTGCCCTTCCATAAGGTATTGTGCAACACCTCCAGCAAATGCGCCTTTACTACCTCCTCCAGATATTACCAATGCTCTCAAATTATTCTTTTTTATATAGTTCTATCAAATTCTTGTAAGCTTCTTTTTGCTGCAATTCCTCCAACATAGTTTTAGCAAATTTCGAAAACCGCCAATTGTAATGCCTTGATGCCTCTACTAAACTCTCAATAGACTGTTTATCAAAAGCATCAAGCAGCTTTAAATAATTAAATGCATTCATCCGTAACTCAAACGACTGATTCGGCAAAGAATAACTGATGATTTCATTTAATATTTGTTGTTTTTTTTCCGGCTGATACTCTAAGGTATTTAAATGCAATGCCAACCACAGCAACCTTACATTATAATTATTAAAACCCTTGACATCTTTTGTTTTTTCTAAGTACTTGACACGTTCTTGAGGAAAACTAACCCACAAATTGTACAAAGCCACCTCTTTGGTTAGGTATGACTTATCATCCAGTAAACTCTCATAATCCGATTTCAGTTGTGATGGAATTGCACTTACATATTGCGCGATTGCTTGACGTACTTTCAGACTGTTTTTAAAGGCATGCGTATCAATTTGCTCTGGTAACTGGGCCATAACCTTGATTTTGATTTCATCGGAAACATTAGACACTAAAATATCTTTACACTCAGAAGGACGATCTTCACAATCAACGTTTAAATAATCGTTCATAAACGAAGATTTCTTTAAACTCTTCACCATCGCGTCTTCAGGCAAATCGACGTTAACCAACCAGCTATCAACAAATTCCGACAAATCCTGACCACTGGCACGCTCAACCTCCGATATAAAGTCTTTTGTCTCTACACTACCAAATTGATAGGCACTCAAATACGCTCTGACAGCAGATTTAAAAGCGCTGTCACCAACTTGCTCCCTTAACATATGCAAGACCCATGCTCCTTTTTTATAAAATGTTGTACTGCTTGATTTAGGATTCAACAAAGAAGTTCCCTCACCCCTTGACTCTTGAGCTAGCAATTCCTGAGCGTTCTCAAACAACTGCCAATAATAATGCTCATCTCCGAACAAATGGCGCTCAGCCAACAAGGCATAATAGGTCGCAAAACCTTCTTGCAACCAATGATGCTCTCCAGATTTAGCGGTCACAAGGTTACCAAACCACTGATGCGCCAACTCATGTGCATTAACTGTAATATAGTTTTTATCATTAAACGCGATAGAATCCACAACGTAACTATCCGAAAAAATAGTCAAACTTGTATTTTCCATTCCAGAATACAAAAAATCTTTCACTGGCACCTGCTTATAATTTTGCCATGGGTAAGGAAATCCTATTTCTTCCTCAAGAAAATCAAACATTTCTTTGGTATAACGATAGGTAGGCTCCACGTTCAAGGAGTCTTCAGGGTAATAGTAATATTCTAAAGGAATGCCACTTTTAGATAGCTCTGTTTTTTTATCATATTGACCCATAGCTAGAGCCACAAGGTAACTAGACATAGGCCTGTTCATCTCATAAAACCAATGTTCTACAAATCCATCATCTATGTAGTTCACAAGCTTTCCATTGCCTATTGCTTTTGTACCAGGCGTCGAGGAAATGACTAGATTGAAAATAATTTTATCGTTGACATCATCAATACTGGGCAACCAATGACTTGTATACTTACCTTGACCCTGCGTCCATACTTGATCGATAGTATCACCTTCTTTACTTACAAAATACATGGCTTTTTTAGGTCTAACTTCGGCAGCAAAACTTAAGACATTATTTTTTGACTTCTTAAATTTTTCCTTGAGCACCAGATGCTTGCCAGTATTGTGAATCTCAATAGGCTTATTGTTTAAATACACATCATAAAACGTCATATCTTTTGCGTCCAAAAAAATAGAATCTGTGCGTTTTAGAACATCAAATGTTGCTTTGTATTTAAAAATATTGACGTTTTCAATATCCGTATAATCAAATAATACATTGGCTTCAATCTTCTTAAAATCCACGTAATTAGTTTGCTGTGCGACTGTAAATCCACTGAAAAAAAACGCAAAAACGATAAACACAAATAACTTCATAGGTAGGCTTTATCAAAGACAAGACCAAAGTACAATTTTTAAGAAGAACAGAAAAGTTCCAAGGCTTTGAGATGATAATTTAAACAAGAATTAATTAAATTCGCTCTATGAGTTCCAATCTTCAAACTCCAATTGATTACCTTAAAGGCGTAGGACCAAATCGAGCAGATTTACTACGAAGTGAGCTTGGCATTCACACCTATCAAGACCTGATTAATTTATTCCCTAATCGCTATTTAGACCGCACTAAATATTATAAAATTAGCGAGCTGCAACGAAACAGCTCTGAAGTTCAAATAATTGGAAAAATCACGGGATTTAAAGAGGTCGCCCAAAAACGCGGCAAGCGTTTAGTAGCAAAGTTCCAAGATGACACTGGCAGCATGGACCTTGTTTGGTTTCGAGGACAAAAATGGATTCGTGAGAGCATCAAAACAAACACGGAGTACGTCATCTTTGGAAAAGTCAATTGGTTTAATGGCGTTTTTAACATGCCACATCCAGAGTTAGAATTACTGAGCTCACATGAAAAAAACCTACGTTCATCAATGCAGGCTGTTTACCCTTCTACGGAAAAACTCAGCAATAAAGGTATCACCAATCGGGTATTGACAAAAATTATGCAAAGTCTCTTTTTAGAGACCAAAGGACGATTCGTGGAAACGCTTCCTGAAAATTTAATTTCAGAACTCAAACTACTACCTAAAAGTGATGCGCTTTTTAATGTTCATTTTCCTAAAAATCAAGAGCTCTTAGCACGTGCAGAATTTCGATTGAAATTTGAAGAATTATTCTACATTCAATTGCAACTTATTCTGAAAAATCTCATTCACAAATCTAAAATAAAAGGGTTTCCATTTGAGTCGGTTGGAGACTATTTCAACACGTTCTACAAAACGCATTTACCCTTCGATTTGACCAATGCCCAAAAACGCGTTTTAAAAGAAATTCGTCAAGACTTAGGAAGTAATGCGCAAATGAATCGCTTATTACAAGGTGATGTGGGTTCTGGTAAAACCATAGTCGCGTTTATGTCAATGCTCATGGCGCTTGACAACGGTTTTCAAGCGTGTTTAATGGCGCCAACTGAAATTTTGTCAGTCCAACACTATAACGGATTATTAGAATTATGTAACAAATTGAATATCAGTATTAAAATACTAACTGGTTCAAGTAATACTTCAGAAAGAAGAAAAATTCATGAATCCTTAGAAAATGGTGACTTACAGATCTTAATTGGCACGCATGCGCTTCTAGAAGATAAAGTAAAATTTAAAAATTTAGGCTTGGCAATTATCGATGAGCAACATCGTTTTGGTGTCGCACAACGATCAAAATTATGGAAAAAAAACACCTCTCCTCCGCATATTTTGGTGATGACCGCTACACCCATTCCAAGAACTTTAGCGATGTCATTATATGGTGATTTAGACATCTCAATAATTGATGAATTACCACCTGGTAGACAAGTGATAAAAACGGTTCATCGTTATGACAAAAACCGCTTAAAAGTCATGCGATTTATGCGAGATGAAATAGAGAAAGGTCGACAAATATATATTGTTTATCCACTCATACAGGAAAGTGCTGCGTTAGATTATAAGGATCTGATGGATGGTTACGAAAGCATTGTTAGAGAGTTTCCTCAACCTAAATATCAAATATCCATTGTTCATGGAAAAATGAAACCTCAAGATAAAGAATATGAAATGCAGCGATTTGTTCGTGGAGAAACGCAAATCATGGTTGCAACAACGGTTATAGAGGTTGGCGTTAATGTTCCAAATGCATCGGTAATGATTATAGAAAGTGCTGAACGCTTTGGCCTCTCTCAGCTACACCAACTTAGAGGTCGTGTTGGACGAGGTGCTGAACAAAGTTATTGTATTTTGATGACTGGGCACAAATTGAGTCAAGACAGTAAAACACGCCTCGAAACCATGACCCGAACCAGCGACGGTTTTGAAATTGCCGAAGTCGACTTGAGATTGAGAGGTCCAGGTGACCTTATGGGAACACAACAGAGCGGCATTTTAAATCTGAAAATAGCCAATATTGTAAAAGACAAAGACATTTTACAAAGCGCACGTTTTTATGCCAAACGTATTTTAAACAATGACCCTTCATTGAGTTTATCAGAACATCAGGTTATTCTGAATACCTACCGACAATTAAGCAAGTACAAGAACATCTGGAATTACATTTCATAAAAAAAATGCCCAACTTAAATTAAAGCTGGGCAGAAAACATCGCTGGACGTTTTTTGATTGATTTGATGATTACATACTTATAAAGCTCCCAATTCCTTAAGGTGTTTTTCTGAATTGGCCTTTACGTTAGCTGGTGGATTCATAGACAAGGACTTTTTGAAATTTTTAATCGCTTCTCTTTTATTTCCCATGGTTTTATAAGCCTCACCCAAACTATCGTAAACATTTGGGTTATCAGGATTTAATTGAACCGCTTTTTTAAAGTAAGTCAGCGCTCTTTCATAATCTTTAGAAGCCAGCATTTGATACCCCAAAGTATTTAACTGATTCACATTAGCCATCGAAGCAGCTTCATCCATAATTGTAGCATAAGCATCAGTTTTACCTTGCTTCTTTAATATTTGTGCTTTTATCGCTAAATTATTGAAGGTTTTCTGACTAAAAAACTGACCTGCAATGGCTTTCTCAATCCAGCCTAAGGCCTCGTCGAGATCTCCGCCATTGTTAAGGGCATAGTTGGCGGCTTGCTCCCAATTTTGACGCTGAAATCCAAATTGACCTTTCGACTTACTCCTGAAATCCTCCAAAACGATTTCAGTCACATCAAATGAGACTTCAAACGGAAAGGCTTTCTTACCCCAAGCCAAAGAAGCGGTGGCACTATTTGGCTCCACTGTACGAAACTCAAACGTCAATAATTCGTGATGCGGCACTGAAACAGTCGAAATATCCGCTCTCAAGGCATCTTGTCCTTTCTCATAGAAATAACTTCCCCAAGCTTCAGCATCTTTCGACAAAATTAATGTCGCTGTATCATCTTCACGAACTTCTAGATGCAATCCGTAAGTACCAGCTTTTATAGGCTTACCTTCTACTTCTGCATCATGAGAAAAAGTGATGGTCGTATTTTCATTAGCACCTGCACGCCAAGGCGCAGCTGTAGACGTTCCAAATCCTAAATTATTCATTCCATACGGTACTAATTTACCCCAAATTTCTCGTCCGTTAACACTAGGTCTAGAATAGGCAATCGTTACATCAGACACACCAACTCTCTGTGATACAGTCGCATATTGACTGCCACGTGGTGTGTTTAATTGGGCAAAAGTGCTCATGCTTACTAGCAAAAACACGTAACTCAAAAATTGCGTCATTCTTTTTTCTTTCATAATTGATTGATTTTAGTTGATTTAATTGTCAAACAAAGTAGACACAAATGTTATTGACCTGTGTTACAGACTTGTTAAAGACACCTTCAATAATGTTAATTAACATTTAACTTGTAGGAATTTTATAAGTACCTTTATCAAAAATCTCACAGGTATGAGCATGTTACACCTCAAGCTAGAAACTGATCCTCGTTGGGCTACCATAGCCGAAGAACATATCGAAGAAATATTGACAGATCATGCTTGGTGTGAGCAAAAAGCAGCTACAAATGCGATCACCATTATTATTCAAAATCCGCAATATGAGGACATGGTCACCGACTTACTTGAATTAGCCAAAGAAGAGTTGGAGCATTTTCAAATGGTACACAACATCATAAAAAAACGTGGCTATATTCTCGGAAGAGAACGTAAAGACCATTATGTCAATGAATTATATAAGTTTATGAATAAGGGTGGTAATCGCCTTCAAAGCATGGTAGACCGTTTACTATTTTCTGCAATGATTGAGGCCAGAAGCTGTGAACGTTTCAAACTCCTATCGCAACGAATTAAAGACGAGGAACTTTCAAAGTTTTATTATGACTTAATGGTGAGTGAAGCTGGGCATTACACAACCTTCATCACCTTTGCACGCAAATACGGAAAAGGCATTAATGTCGATCAGCGCTGGCAAGACCTCGTGGCATTTGAAGGAGAACTCATAAAGAGTTACGGCAAATCAGAATCCATTCACGGATAACTCATAAATCAAAGCGCATCCTCAGCAAGTAATTGATCTATAAAGCTAGAAAATTCCTCTTTGAACTCTTGGTACTTTTCGCCAGTAGCTGGACCATTAAAACCTGTATGAATCTTTCTTACCTTACCTTTTTTGTCAATAAATATAGAGGTTGGATAAGACAATACATGATTCAGCATTGGCAATTTTTCTTGGGCTTTAGACTTACTAGAAGTGCCATATTGCGCTAATAAAATGGGATATTGAATGCCGAGATCTTTTTGCAAACGATCAATGCTTTCAAAGGCTTTTTCCTTCGTTTTAGCATATTCGAAAGCCAAGGCAACAAACGCAATATCCTTTTCAGCATTGGTATCGTAAAATTCAGAATAATAACGACTCTCATCTAAGCAGTTTGGGCACCAACTTCCCATGATTTGTACCACAACGACTTTATTTTTAAAACGATTATCAGAGAGCGACACCAGTTGGTCATTACTATCTGGAAACGAAAATTCCAAAGTCTCATAGCCTTCTTTCAAATAGGTTAAATCATTGGCGTCTGGCAATTCAAAATCCGGATTTCTTTCAGCTTTAAAAGGCTCTTTCCAATGATTTCCCGAATAAAACATCCCAGTCATTGTCGAATCGGTTACTTCCGCAGTAAATAAGAATGCATGGGCACCATCAAAAGCCGAGAGCTTCATGGTATTCCCATCCATCACGCCTTCTAAAAAGCGATAATCACCTGTAGTGGTCCTAAAAGTTCCTGTAACTTTAGTGCCCTCTTGTTGAAATATGCCTTTGGCCATGTAGGTATCGGAGTTCGGACTAAAAGTCGTTTCCCATGCACCCGAAACATCCATAGCATTCGACATGTTTTCAAGATCAAAACGTGTTTCTACACCGTATTCAGCAGAAAAAGGAACAACGCGATCCAAACTTTCTTTGATATAAGAACCTTCAAGCGTATGGTCTTTTACAACCGCCTCGATATAACCTTCAAAAACAGGTGCTCTAAACGTAATGGTATCTTCGTTATAACGAATATCAGTCACCATAATCACTTCATCTGCATTAAAAATTTTCAACGCATTGCGAGAAGTTACTTCAAAATTAAAAGGTAATATTTCAGTCTCAGTCAATTGCAACTCTGCTCGCCAAACCCCTTCTTTCAAGGCATCTGGACGATTGATATTACAACTTACACATAGAATTAAAGCAGTGAGAATGATTAGTTTTCGCATAGGGTCATCTTGTTTTAAAAATGAAATAGTCTCTACAAATATATAACACTTACAAAAATCGACTTTTATAACCTTCCACAGCCTTTTATTCAACATGAAAATAGACCTACATCAAAAATTATGATAACAAGAGAATTTTTATACAAATCTTCCTCTTGAAATTATTAGTATTATTATCTTTGGCATCTGATAAAATAAGACAATGAAGATATCTTACAACTGGTTAAAACAGTTTTTAAAAACCGATTGGACTGCAGAGAAAACAGGAGAACTACTAACCGATTTAGGTTTAGAAATAGAAGGCATCGAAGATTTCCAATCTGTTAAAGGAGGTCTTGAAGGCATTGTAATAGGCGAAGTGATTACTTGCGAGCAACATCCAAATGCTGATCGTCTGAAAATCACAACTGTAGATATCGGTAAAGATGAACCCTTGCAAATTGTTTGTGGCGCACCCAATGTTGCGGCTGGACAAAAAGTACCTGTAGCAACTATTGGCACAACACTTTATACTGAAACTGGAGAGGCTTGGACCATTAAAAAAGGAAAAATAAGAGGTGAAGCAAGCCATGGTATGATTTGCGCCGAAGATGAATTAGGTCTTGGTAAATCTCATGACGGCATCATGGTCCTTGATAAAAAGTTGAAAGTGGGAACCTTGGCGTCTGAAGTCTTTGAAATTGAAAATGATCAAGTTTTTGAAATTGGCTTAACCCCAAATAGAGCTGATGCTATGAGCCATTATGGTGTTGCGCGCGATTTAAAAGCAGGCTTACTTCAAAAAGACATACATACCGAATTAATTACGCCTTCCGTAAGTTCCTTTCACGTAGATAGTAGGACCTTAAAAATAGATATCGACGTCAAGAATTACGACTTAGCACCAAGATATTGTGGACTAACCATTACTGGATTAAAAGTTGAAGATTCGCCTCAATGGTTGCAAAATCGCTTAAAAGCGATTGGACTCACGCCAAAAAATAATGTTGTAGATATCACGAACTACGTCCTTCATGAGTTGGGACAACCACTACACGCCTTTGATGCCGCAAAGATTAACGGTAATAAAGTGATTGTAAAAACGCTTCCAGAAGGGACAAAATTTAAAACTTTAGATGATGTCGAACGCGAATTAAGCGCAGAAGATTTAATGATTTGCGATGCTGAGAAACCAATGTGTATTGCGGGTGTTTTTGGAGGAGCACACTCTGGTGTATCTGAAGGCACGACGAGTATTTTTCTGGAAAGCGCCTATTTCAATCCGGTGAGTGTTCGAAAAACAGCAAAACGTCATGGATTAAATACTGATGCGTCTTTTAGATTCGAAAGAGGCATTGATCCTAATATTACAGATTACGCCTTAAAACGTGCCGCTCTTCTCATTTTAGAGATTGCTGGTGGTGAAATATCAAGTGACCTATTGGATTTTTATCCAAAGAAAATAGAGGACTA
>JAAEZI010000025.1 GCA_018222915.1 Algicola sp.
GCATCATTTCCTGTGTAATGTGTTTTAAAGTACGTATGAAATAAGAGCTATAGATTTTTTAAATGCCAGTTATACATTATTTATTACCAACCATACAAATAGGTATGCGTGGCAGCTTGTAATTTTTGATATTTGAACCGTAGTTAAGATGACCAAATCTTATTAATAGATTAAAAATAAAGTGATCGTGGGGATTCACTAATTTGATTAAATGCTATTAATCAATAAAAAAGTCAGGGTCACACCTGACTTTTTTTAATGGTATTTTAGTTATAGCGACTACATGTTAGCAAATAGTTTTAGTTAGTTAATTATTAGGGATGAAAAGAGAGCGAAATTCGCTCTCTTTTCTTATTTGAAACTATCCCTTTTTTTGAACGTAGAAAGACCTAGTAAAAATCACTTGCGACTGCTTATTTAATAGGATATTACTTACTTTTTTTGAGAAGCTTAAAAGTTTTTAAATATTTGAAAATCAAGCAATTAAAAATATTTTTAACAATTCTTTAGTTTTTTTGTGAAATCACCAATTGTTAAAAACTTGTTGAAAAGCTTTCGGTTAAAACTTCGAATTATCTCTTACATTTTTCAATCTTTGTTAGTCCCGAATCACACGAAATTTTTCAGCTAATTTTTAAATAAAAAAAACCAATTATTATGTCTCAAGTTGTAGAACCAATTTTGCAAGAAAACAAAGATCGATTTGTAATATTCCCAATTCAACATCACGATTTGTGGGAGTGGTATAAGAAATCTGAAGCAAGTATGTGGACTGCAGAAGAGATTGATTTACATCAAGATTTAACAGATTGGACGGATAAATTAAATGATGATGAGCGCTATTTTATCAAGCATGTATTGGCGTTTTTTGCAGCAAGCGATGGGATCGTTAATGAAAATTTAGCTGAAAACTTTGTCAATGAAGTACAATACAGTGAAGCCAAGTTCTTTTATGGTTTTCAAATCATGATGGAGAACATTCATAGTGAAACCTATTCCTTGTTAATTGATACTTATGTAAAGGACGAAAAAGAAAAAAATAAGTTATTCCATGCCATTGAAACATTTCCTGCGATTAAGAAAAAAGCAGAATGGGCATTGAAATGGATAGAATCACCAAGCTTTGCAGAGCGATTGATAGCTTTTGCCGCAGTAGAAGGAATCTTCTTTTCAGGGTCGTTTTGTTCTATCTTCTGGTTGAAGAAACGTGGTTTAATGCCAGGACTTACCTTCTCGAATGAGTTAATTTCACGTGATGAAGGGATGCATTGTGACTTTGCCGTGCACCTGCATGAAAATCACTTAGTGAATAAAGTGTCGAAAGAACGTATTAAGGAAATTATCATAGATGCTTTAAATATTGAAAGAGAGTTTATTACCGAATCACTTCCAGTGAGTTTAATTGGAATGAATGCGAAGCTGATGTCACAATACCTAGAGTTTGTAACGGATGGTTTGCTCGCTGATTTAGGTTGTGAAAAGGTATATAACACAGCAAATCCTTTTGATTTCATGGATATGATATCATTGCAAGGAAAAACAAACTTCTTCGAAAAACGTGTTTCTGAATACCAAAAAGCAGGTGTTCTTAATAAGGAAGAAGAAGAAAATAAATACGACTTTGGTTCAGATAGTTTCGATTTCTAACACCAAAGCAACCAAGACAAAATTATTTTAATTGACGTGTTTGCTAAAGTGGTCTTTGCACTATAGACAAAGTGTTGACCGTCAGTTTTAATTTCAGAATAAACCTAATAATTAATCCTTTGTTAATCAGATGTCTATTTGATTAACGATAACTAACTAACCCTTTTTCTGAAAGGTAGCTTCAGAAAAAAACTAAAAAATGTGTAACGTATGTATGTATTAAAAAGAGATGGAAGAAAAGAGCCGATAATGTTTGACAAGATTACGGCTAGAGTTCGTAAACTATGCTATGGTCTTAATGAACTTGTAGACCCAATTAAAGTGGCCATGCGAGTAATTGATGGTCTATATGATGGTGTTACAACCAGCGAATTGGATAATTTAGCGGCCGAACAGGCAGCAACTATGACCACTGCCCATCCCGATTATGCGCGTTTGGCAGCTCGTATATCTGTATCGAACTTACATAAAAATACAAAGAAGACCTTTAGTGAGGTCATGACTGATCTCTATACATACGTCAACCCAAGAACAGGGAAGAAAGCACCTCTATTGAGCGATGAGGTTTATAAAGTCATTACCGATAATAAAGATAAACTGGACTCTGCGATTATTTATAATCGTGATTTTGGATATGACTATTTTGGATTTAAAACCTTAGAAAGATCTTACCTTTTGAAATTGAATGGTAAAATCGCGGAACGCCCTCAGCACATGTTGATGAGAGTTTCTATTGGGATTCACTTAAATGATTTGGACGCTGCTATTGAGACTTATGAATTGATGTCCAAGAAATATTTTACACACGCTACACCTACATTATTTAATTCTGGAACACCAAAACCTCAAATGTCATCTTGTTTCTTATTAACCATGAAAGATGACAGTATTGATGGGATTTACGATACACTAAAGCAAACAGCAAAGATTTCCCAATCGGCTGGTGGTATAGGATTGTCTATCCACAATATTCGTGCAACAGGGAGTTATATCGCTGGAACCAATGGTACGAGTAACGGTATTGTGCCAATGTTAAAAGTATTTAATGATACAGCGCGATATGTAGATCAAGGAGGTGGAAAGCGAAAAGGAAGCTTTGCGATGTATATTGAACCATGGCATGCAGATATCATGAGTTTCTTAGACTTGAAAAAGAATCATGGTGCCGAAGAATTGCGTGCGCGTGACTTGTTCTATGCGATGTGGATGCCAGACTTATTCATGAAACGCGTTCAGGAAAATGGTGAATGGACACTCATGTGCCCTAACGAATGTCCTGGTTTATGTGATGTGCATAGTGAAGAGTTTGAGGCATTATATACTAAATATGAATCTGAAGGAAGAGGCCGAAAAACGATTAAGGCACGTGAGCTTTGGGAAAAAATATTAGAGTCACAAATTGAAACGGGTACGCCATACATGCTTTACAAAGATGCTGCTAACCGTAAATCAAACCAGAAAAACTTAGGAACTATTCGTTCTTCGAATTTATGTACTGAGATTATGGAGTACACATCTCCAGATGAGGTGGCTGTGTGTAACTTGGCTTCTATTGCCTTACCAATGTTCGTAAAGAATGGTGAGTTTGATCACAAGGAATTATTTAGGATTACAAAACGTGTGACTAAAAATTTGAACAGAGTCATCGATAGAAATTATTATCCGGTTAAAGAAGCTGAAAACTCTAACTTCCGTCATAGACCAGTTGGTTTAGGGGTACAAGGATTGGCAGATACGTTCATTAAATTGAGAATGCCTTTTACAAGTGATGAAGCAAAAAAATTGAACCAAGATATCTTTGAAACACTTTATTTTGCTGCCGTTACAGCAAGTATGGAAGAAGCTAAAGCAGATGGTCCATACCAGAGTTATGAAGGGTCTCCTATCAGTAAAGGAGAATTTCAGCATAACCTTTGGGGTATCAAAGATGAAGAGCTTAGCGGACTTTGGGATTGGGAAAAACTGCGTAAACAAGTATTGAAACACGGTGTTCGTAACTCGCTTTTAGTAGCGCCAATGCCAACAGCTTCTACGTCACAAATCTTAGGAAACAATGAATGTTTTGAGCCTTATACGTCTAATATTTATACAAGACGTGTATTGTCCGGTGAGTTTATTGTGGTTAACAAACATTTATTGGAAGACCTCGTAGATCTTGGACTTTGGGATGAAAACCTCAAGAATGAAATCATGAGAGCTAACGGTTCTGTACAACATATTGATACGATTCCTCAGGATATCAAGGAACTTTACAAAACCGTTTGGGAGTTGAGTATGAAAGATATTATTGATATGTCTCGTCATAGAGGTTATTTCATTGATCAATCTCAGTCCCTTAACTTATTTATGGAAGGTGCTACTATGGCGAAATTAACGTCTATGCATTTCTATGCTTGGAAGAGTGGTTTAAAGACAGGTATGTATTACTTGAGAACTAAGAGTGCTGTAGATGCTAAAAAGGTCACCATTTCTAGAGTTGCAAAAGCTGAGCCAGTTGCTCAAGTGCAAGAAGTAGCTGTAGATAATGTGGCTCAAAAACAACAAAAAGCGGCTGAGACAGCTGCGAAATTTGCTAAGAAAACTTCTGAAAAGTTAGAGGTAGAACCCATGAGTCCAGAAGAAATGAAGGCTTTAATCGCTCAAGCAAAAGAAGCGGAAGGCGACGATTGTTTAATGTGTGGGTCTTAAATCTATAATTTTATAGACTACTTGACTTAAGCATTTGTTATTAAGTGTTATAAAAACCATCTTTTTTAAGATGGTTTTTTTTATGTTTGAAAGCTTATAAATAATCATCTCATGAACTCCAATTTTCGTATTACCGAAGATTTACTAGCTAGTAAAGGACAGCGTTTGCTGCACCATTTTATAGATTTACTTCCACAATATGCCGTTATGTATGGTTGTGCTTACGGCTTTTATTATTTAGGAGAATTAACAGGGAATTATACTTTGAATGATCTATGGAACGGGATGTCTGATATTGAGGATTTAGTGGTCAGCTACGGTTTTATGTTTTTATATTATTTTTTAATGGAACGCTACACGTTTAGAACCTTAGGGAAATATGCGACTAATACGATGGTAGTCACTATAGAAGGTGATACACCAACCAATAAACATATCTTGTATAGAAGTTTAAGTCGGCTTATTCCTTTTGATGCCCTGTCATTTTTAGGGACCAATGGTAAAGGTTGGCATGATTCCATTGCTAAAACTTACGTGGTTAAAGCTGATAAGTTTTTAGAAAAGAAACGTACGGTTTTAGAATTAGAACAGATTGGAACTACAGGAGAACCAACTAGTTTTTGAGAGTGTCGGTGCCTAAATAATGATCGTTTTTATTGTAATACCAAGCTCTAACTTTTGGCATTTTTATGGCATTTATTTCTACCAAATCTGTAAGCAAAATATATTCACCAGTAGTGGGCTTCAACTGTCCTTTGTCATCAGTTTTAAAGAACTGATACACTTCCATTGCAAACGTATTTGGGTCAAAATAAAAGAACCATATATCGTTTCCTACCGCTTCTTCATAAGTAACTTTTAACACCAAATACTCTTTTCCTTTAAATGTTTTTCGTGTCACGTCTGGAGCAATAATAGTTCCTGGATCTTTCAGTTTCATGGGTAACCCATACAAATAAGTGTAGTAATTTTTATAAAGCAAAGCTCTTTCGCAACTAAGATTGTTAGCTGCTAATTCTGCTTCGGTAAGATATTTATTACCGTTTAAGGCTATAGTGCATTCACCCTTGTTTAGCGTGTAGGTCGTGGTGGTAGTATCTACGGTCGCTTGAACGGAAAAGAAGTCTTCAGGCAAATTAATCAGAATTTTGCTCTTTCGAGCCGGTTTATTAGGCGTGTTCATGGTTACTTTTAAGTCACCATTAAAGGTTGGCCAATTCTGATAAGGGTCGTGAAACGCGATGGCTTTATGCAATAGGTCTTGTCCTGTGAGTTCTTGACTAATCGCTACCGATGTTGCTAAAACGTAAAATAGAATAATCGAAAGGTATTTCATGATAAAATAATTGATAACACGAAATTAAACTATTTGTTTTTATTTGAAGTATGCTATATTTGGAACTACTAACTAATATTTTAACTTATGAATAGTATTAAATACACCGTATCAGACGATATTTTGGCGAGCAAAGGCCTACGTTTTGCAAATTTCATAATCGATTACATTGTACAGCTAATTCTTGGATTTGTAATCGGTTTTGTCATTATTATGATTTCAGATTTGACAGGAAGTTATGGACTATCTGATTTTTTGTTTATGTCTGATAGCCGTCTGGTCGACTATATTTTTGCCTATATTGTTTTATTTATCTATTACACCACGATAGAATCATTAACTGGACGGTCCATCGGGAAATATATCACAAAGACAAAAGTCGTTTTATATGATGGTTCTAAACCAACGTTTAATGAAATATTAGTACGGTCTTTGGCGCGAATGATTCCGTTGGAAGCATTTTCATTTTTAGGAGAATTAGGAAAAGGCTGGCACGATACGATATCTAAGACCTATGTGGTAGATATTGCTAAATTTGAAGCTAAGAAGGAGACCTTTGAAGGACTTGACGAAATAGGGAAAATAGGTGTTGATGAGGTGACATTCTAAACACCAAATAAAATGGAATAAAAAAGCCAGCTTTCTAGAAGCTGGCTTTTTTGTAAAATAGATGTCCCTTTATTTATTCCTCAGAGTCCATAATTTTTGCTGGAGGTACTGTATCATCATGAGAATTATGATACTCATCCAGTAAATTCATGGTAGCATTCAGAAGATCTTTAGTTTCTAAGAGTAAACTAAAATATAAGGTAGTGTTTTTCGGACTCGATTCTTCTGTTCTTGTGCGTTCTACTTGCTTTTGGATTTTCTCTTTCACCAAGTTGTAAACTTCAGATTTTTCATTCAGAATAGCACCAATTTTCTCAAATGATCGCGAGTCGAATGCCGCTTTAGTGTCATTAAATAACACTTCCATTTTTTCATCCACTTCCTTAAGCTCCTTTATTTGTGAGAACTTAAGCTTTTTGTGATTGTTATTAATATGCTTGTGGCTAACTTTTGAAATATACTCCAAAGACTGAGTCATGTCTTGTAGGTAACCTAAGACATTGATGTAAAAATTACTTGCTCCCACACTAGATTCGTCAAGGTTTTTGATAAAGTAAAAGATGTTGTCACGTAATTCGTCGATTTCATTAGACAATTTATTGACTTGTTTTTTATTCTTTTTTAGTAGACTCAAATCTTGTTTAGCAAGACCATTAATAGCGTTTGTGTAAATCTTATTACCGCGCTTTACGACATTAGCAATGTTTTTAGCGCTTTCGTGTATCACACCTTGAACAGAACTGCTTTCTGCTTTTGTCAAGCTATCTTCGGCTTTAGCTTCTTTCGACTTTTTACTGTGAGACAAATAGTTTCGCAATAACAAACCGAACGCTGTTACTAGTAACAACGGAAACATTACTTGAAGATTTGTATTCAACAAATAGGCAACTAAAGCCGCTGCAAGAAATGCACTAATGGCTGTAAAGAACCAACCACCAATAACGTTAATAACACCTGCTACTCTATAAACAGCACTCTCTGCTCCCCATGCACGATCTGCCAAAGAAGTTCCCATGGCTACCATGAACGTGACATACGTTGTTGATAAAGGTAATTTATAGGACGTTGCAATAGAGATCAATACTGCTGCCACCATAAGGTTAACAGCCGCTCTTACCAAGTCAAAAGCAGGTAACTCATACTTTTTATCTTTAGGTAGTGAGATGACTGGCGCTTCAAATTGCTTGTCAATTTTAGCCTGCCATGATTCTGGTAAAATGTAAGATGACATCTGTGACATTGCCATAGCAACTCTTACAAAACCACGTGATAAAAAATTAGGTTGAAAACGTTCCTTGGTTTCTCCTTGACTTGACAAGTCTAGAGAGGTTTTAACCACGTTTTTAGCTTTTGTTGAGAACCATAAAGTAAGTACCATAACCATTCCAGCACCAAAGAGCAAGAAGTTTTTTGTAGGGACTTTTTCCGCTAACACATCCATTGGGAATTCTGTTGCAGGTAGTCCTGAAAGTGACCACTGCTCAAAGGCGTTATAAGCTGCTATTGGCACGCCTATAAAGTTCACTAAATCATTACCAGCAAATGCTAAAGCTAATGCAAATGTTCCAACGATAATGATGAGTTTATAAATATTGGTTTTGGCGAAAGCTATCAAAACATAGGATAGCAAAGACCAAAATACCGAACTGACTAAGATAATGGATAACACTTCGGTTTCTAGGAAATCTTTCATGGTTGAACCACCGAGAATATCAAAGGATTCTTTAGCGTATGGAGTCCCTTTTAGACCTTTCATAAATATGAAATAAGTGATGGCCGTAAGTGCTATACCACCAAAGAGTGCGCCCACCCACTGTGCTTTCTTTTCAAAGTTGTAAGAAAGCAGAAGCCTGGAGAACCATTGCACGACAGCACCAATGGAAAAGGCGACGACCACCGAGAGCAGAATACCAAAAATAATCTGTGATGCTTTAGAGGTATTGATGTAACCGATAACGTCTGAAAAAGTTCCACCGTCATGACCTATTTTTATAAGAGCCATAGCAACGGCAGCACCTAATAATTCAAATACAATAGATACCGTTGTAGATGTTGGCATACCAACGGTATTAAAAAAATCAAGCAGGAGAATATCCGTAATCATGACGGCCATAAAAATGATCATGATTTCATTAAACATGAATTCGCCAGGATTAAAAATTCCTTTTCGAGCCACTTCCATCATACCACTAGAAAAGACGGCTCCAACTGCGACACCCACACTTGCAACTATCATGATAGTGCGGAAGGATATGGCCTTTGAACCTATGGCGGAATTCAAAAAGTTAACAGCATCATTACTGACACCGACAACTAAATCGGCAATAGCTAAAATAGCTAAAGCGATAATCATATATAAATAAATATTGTCCATAGTTTAAATTAAATAAGTTTGCAAATATCTATAGTGTTTTCGAGTGTTGTGTTACCTAATTGTTATATTTTAAAAATGAAGATCAAAGCCCATTCTAAACGTAATATTGTCGTCATTACCATCTAAAGTGGAATAGCTCAAATCTGTTTGTACTTTTAGTTTATGACCTACAATGTATTTGGAGGCTCCTAACGTGTATTGCTCTCTGGGAAGTCGACCTGTGACCGTCTCAAAATCTAGTGTGGTAAATCTTCCAGCGATTTCATAATTACTTTTAAAGAGGTAACCAGCCTGTAAGTTTAAGGCATTACCAGTTAAAACGACGTCACCTGTTGGTGAGCCATCGACATCTAGTGCTATTGGATTTTCTGCAGTTCGCTTTGCGTATTCTCCCATAAATGAGAAGCCTTTGTATTTAAACATAGCATCCGCAAAGATGGTAGCGATATCCGTCTCGTATAATGAACCATCACTTCGGAACATATAACTTCCTAAAACACTTCGTTCCTTTACAGCATCTTGGTTCAAGTCGTATGTGAAGCCAAGCATCAGTTTAGGTCGATTTTCCCTTTTTAAATCTGCTTGAACGTAGTCGCCTTTAGATTGAAAGGTGCCAAATGGTAAAAACTCTATGCGGGCTGTGTATTGAAGTCCACCTTCATTGCCTTCAGTAACATTACGACCTTCACCTTGTGAAATGGCTAACTTTTCACGCATTAAAAATTGATTGCCAAATTTACTTTTATGGCGTAATTGAATGCCAATATCACGGTCAATATTAAATCGACTATTTAATAATGAGCGATCGATAAGCTGCAAATTAGCAGAAGAGACCACACGCTCTACGTTTCCAGGTAATTTGGTCTGACCTACCCAAAGCTCCCAGTTTTTGGCAAAATGCCACATGATGACGGCATCTAATATATAACGTGGCGTATTTCGATTGAATTCATTGGCTCCAGAAATATCACGATTGGATAGGCCTAGTTCAATTTTATATTTAAGTTTTGGACTGTAGGCAAATCCGTCAAATTTTAATCGAGCACGTCTCACAATAAAATTGTATTCCGGACTTCCATATTGATTGCCATCATGATCCCAGGAAGCGTTCGTACGAACTTGAAATCGCGGAGCGAATTTAATACTGAAAGAACTGTCTTTAGCAGTAAAATTAATTAATCCTTTACCCAACGATGTGTCACTTATTTCTTGAGAAGTACCATGAGATATTATACACACGATGAGTGCTAGTGTTAGCCTGAATTTCATTAAAAATTAGTTTTTGTCGAGTGCAAAGAACTAACTTTAATGTTAATTGAATGTTTCCTAATAATTAAGTTTTAACTTGAAGGACTAAAAAAAGACTGCTTTAAAAAAAGCAGTCTCATTAGTAATCATAATTATTGAGTCGACAAAAACTAATAATAAAAATGACATGCTAATTGTGTATGAAACACAAATACAAAGATGGTGATGAAAGGTAATTTTATTGTAATGTTAATATTATCTAATTATTAATTTGAAGCTTTTTATAAAAAAAAGAGTTAAGACATTGAAAAACAGACTAATAAAACGTTAATGTTAATTTAATGTTACGAGAATGTTTGAATATTGTAAAGTTTTACATAACTTTGATGTATTGATTGTTTAATTTAAACCCAAATTTGAAGATATGAAAAAGATATGTACAGTTTTAGTGATGTTAAGTGTGATACTTACCTATGCTCAAGAGAAACCAAAAGTGGAAACACAAAAGGATGGTGATTTAACTATCGCGACATATTTTCATGATAATGGTCAAATAGAACAACAAGGAACCTTTAACAGCGATGGGGAGCTCCATGGAGTCTGGACCAGTTATGATACAACGGGTAAAAAAACAACTTTAGGAAATTACGAGAATGGAAAGAAAGTTGGTAGGTGGTTATTTTGGTCAGGAAATACGTTAAGAGAAGTAGAATATGTAGATTCCAGAATTGCCAGTGTGAGCGAATGGACTGATAAAGTGCAAGTGGCTATTAACAATTAAGACATTTTAAATTAAATTATAAATAAAAAGTTCCCAATACCTATTGGGAACTTTTCTTTTTTAGACCAAATCAACTTAATGTCTAGAACTTATACGTATATCCTAATGAAATCTCTGTACCAGGTTCTCTTAAAGAGAAAATCTGGTTTTGAGCCTCAAATGATTCGTATTCACTCTCTCTTTTGCTATTCAAAATATTGGATACTTTAAAGTCGATAGACGATTTTCTGTTTTCTCCAAACGATTTGTTTAAGGTAAAGTTTAAGCTATTAAAAGGCTGCGTATATACATCTGGCGTAAGACCAATACCTACAACTTCTAAGGTTTTACCTTGAACGTTGTAAAACAGACCTGTTTGCAATCCCATATCCGAGTTGTTATAGTCGAATCCAAAGTTGATCACATAAGGTGCCTGACCTTGTAAGTCACGTTCTCTACTAATAGTTTCACCATCTCTTGCGGCATTTTGACGACTTGTAAATTCGGCATCAGACATCGTTAATTCTGATTTTGTGTAAGAGATATTCGTTGTGAACTTCAAATCATTCAGTCCTTCCGTTATGAAACCCATGCGTTGTCTTAACTCAAATTCCAATCCATAAACTCTTGCATTTCCCAAATTGCCAACCGTAAGTTGCGTTGGTGCTTGTAGGAAGAAGGCTTGCTCAATGGGATCTTTAAAATCTTTGAAAAACCCACTAAAAGCAAACATTTGTCCTTCGTCTCCAAATCTTTCATATCTCAAATCAAAATTATTGACATAGGTAGGAACTAAATCGATATTTCCAATAAAGAGTCTATTAGTAATTGGATCAAAGATTCGCGCTACAGATGATTCTTTAAACGAAGGTCTTGCTGTGGTTCTTGAATATGACGTTCTCAAATTGGAGTTGTCTGTCACGGCATAGATTAAATTGGCAGAAGGAAACACATCAACTTCATCTAATATTTTGTCACGATTAAATTCGCGCTCGTTATTTCTACCTGTATAATAAGATGTAAAGAACTCTGTTCTAACACCCAACACGGTTTTAAGTTTTTCTGACAAATTAAATTCTGCAGATAAGTAAGTGGCGCCAATCGTTTGTTCCCCTTCGTAAGCATCAATGGCGTTAAATTGATCACCAAATACTAAAAAGGTTCCGGACTCTGTTGTTGGGTTCCAAATATTTTCAGAAGCCAATAGGTTATCAGCATTACCATCTGCGATAAAAGAATCATCGCCTATCACATTAAATGTGTAATCATCAATACTGAAATCTCTAAACTTATAGGTATAACCTCCACCAAATTTAATTTTGGCTGGCTTACCAAAAAGCTCTACCGTTTTGTCAAAATCTACTTTACCAGCCCAGTTTTCTTCAATCAAGTTTCTCCAAAGCTGAATAGGATAAGTCGAGGCTGAAGGACTCACAAAATAGTTACCACTTTCAGATAACTGAAACGGTGTGATACGATGCGCTTTATCCATCACTTTAGAAAATGTAGGTGATAGTTTCCATTCGAAATTTAAAGCATTGTCATCACTGCTCAATCGGTGTTTACCATTTAACAATAAGTTTGTAATAGAGCGTTCTGTATAGGTTAAGGAGTTTTTAATCAATGGCTCAATACCTCCACCAACACCATCTTGTGAGATGTCTTGGTCAAAAAAACCAGCCGTAGACTCGCCATTTTGAATGTGCAACAAGTTAGCTTTAAACTTCGATTTATCCGTTTTATAGGTCAATCCAAGCATACCATTCAAGATGATATTATTAATCCCTTCGGAACCTCTCGAATCTAACACCGACTTTAATTCGGTATCTGAAGGATCTTCAAAGTTTTTCACATAAGCACCATCATTTCTATTCTCATAAAAGGTGGTTTCGTTCTTATAAGAGAACGAAGCTTGATAGCCTATTTTATCATCACCAATATCATACTGATTTCCCAGTGTGAAACCTAAATCAAAATTCATTTGACTTTGCTCTTGTTTGGCTTGTAATTCCTTTTGAAATCGATTCGTTAATGAAGTTAGTAATAATGAATTTTCAAAAGTTCCAGGAATTTGTTGGTATCTATGAATAGGTAAGTCTCGTGTACCATCATCAAAACCAAACATATCGGTATCACTACCTGTATAAGTTAAATAGTTGTCATTGAAATGCATATCTGGATTGTAACTAGTACCCAATGATAAGGTATATTCAGCAGAGGTTGGAAAATCTTTAGTCACAATATCAACAATACCACCTGTAAAATCTGCTGGATATTCGGCTGAAGCCGATTTCATAACAATCACATTGTCTAAGATATTCGTTGGGAATAAATCCATTTGTATGGTATTTCGATCTGGATCCAATCCAGGAATATCGATACCATTCAAAATTGATTTGGTATAACGATCTCCAAGTCCACGAACATAAACATATTTACCACCTTGTACAGAAACACCAGGAACACTTTTAACAGCAGCTGCAAGGTTTCCTGCTCCTGAAGCTTTTATAGATTGTGCTGAAAGCCCATCCATAACAACCACCGACTTTTTCTGAAGATTCAATACGGAATTTTCTGTGTTTCGTTTGACCGTTGTCTCTATGATCACCGTATCTAATGAATTGGTGTTTAAGGTCACTTCTAATGTGGTGGTTTCACCAGCTTTTACAACGACATCTGCAACCTCTTGTGTGGTGTAGCCAACAAAAGAGAATACCAAGGTATAAGTGCCAGGATCTAATTCCAATGCGTACTTCCCATCAAAATCAGAGGTGGTTCCAGTGGTAGTGCCTTTTACTAAAACATTAGCAAAAGCCATAGGTTCTACAAATTCACCATCAATTACACTTCCAGCTACAATTCCTTTTTGAGCATTGGCCAGACCAATACTGGAAAAAAGAAGCATGAGGAGTGCGAATAATTTATTTTTCATAATTGTATATTGTCAAAACAATGCTACTCGTTAATTTATTTGTCAACGAGTAGCACCATTTATATTGTATAGCATTTTCTTGTCATATAAATACAGTCTAACTCAAGTGGTTTTAATTAAAACCCTAAGCCACCTGCTGTATTAGAATAAGTCCAAGCTAATTCTGAAGTTGTTGCTCCAACGGTGTTAGCACCTTGAGTAACCGCTGTTGCAGTTGAACCAAAACCAGTCACAGTAACAGTTTCGGCTTTGTTAGCAAAGATACTAGTCACATCTGTAACACCTTCTGGAAGTACAATTTCCCAAGCACCGAAGGTTAATAAACCATCATTGTAGTTCGTGGCAACACCATCGTTATCTAATTCTACATCAGAAGATGCTTTAAATCCGAAAGCATAAATGTTATTTGTTGCACCTGTAGCACCACTTCTATAATCAGCATACTCCCCATTTTCTGTAGTTAGGTTTCCGATAATTGTGGCATTTTGAAGTGTAAATGAACCATCAGCAGTTCCTTCTGGACCATCAATTTCAAAAGCGTGATCCGAGAAATCACCTAGTACAACAACCGCATTATCAATAGTACCAGAATAAGCCTGATCGATATCTAAAGCGTCATCTCCTTGTGCCCAAACCAATAGGTTAGAAGCGTTAACTGTTCCACCAAAAAATTCAATACCGTCATCAACATTGGCAACAACCTCAACATTGTTAATAGTTGTTCCATTTCCAACACCACCTAATGTTAGACCGTTAATTTCATTACCTTCTCCGATAAGTGCGCCACCATGACGGATAGAGACATAAGAAATAACACCTGAGTTGTCAGCTGCATCACTTCCGCCGTAAAGGCCAAAGGTGTCATCTGCAGGAATTCCTTCTATTTGCGCTTCCGAAATGTCTCCTGAAAAAGAACATGGTGCATTTCCTAATACTATTAAGCCTCCCCAAAGTCCTCTGTCATTTTCATCTAAATTAGTGCCTGCAGTTTCTCCACAAGTAATATTATCACTAGTAGATGTGAAGATTATTGGCGAAGTTGCTGTTCCAACCGCGTTGATTTTCGCATCTCTTGCGATAATTAAAGCAGAAGACAACGATCCTGTTCCTGGAGAACCTTTTATAATTGTTCCTGCTTCAATGGTTAATGTAGCGCCATTGTCAACAACGACTTTTTGGTTTAATTGATAGATAGTATCATTGTTCCAAGTCGTATCTTCAGTAATCGCACCTGTGACTGCCACTACTGGACAATCATTACCAGTGCCGTTACCGTTATTATTATTTATAATAGTGGTTTCTTCAATTATTATAGGAGTATCATCGTCTTTAAAACATCCAGTAAACACTAGAGAAGAGGCGATTAAAGCGGATAAAAGTAATTTTTTCATGATATTTTTTTTTAAATAGTTTTTCGTTATTAAAGTATCGGTGCAAAGAAAAGCGTGTATTGTAAAGTCAAGGTTAATTGGGTATTAAACCTAAATCATAAAACTGTTAATGCAGTGTTACCAAAAATTCAATTTTTTAGGTATTGGAAACATTAAATTAACATTGAAACTGTTATCTTGCTGCTGCTAAATTATTTCTATGAATTGGGAACAGTTACTCTCCTTAAAACGTTATGGAGACGCTCATAAACGATTGCGAAAAGAACAAGATGAAACCCGTTTGGGGTTTGAGGTAGATTACGACCGAATTATTTTTTCTTCAGAATTTAGAAGTCTGCAAGACAAAACACAAGTTGTTCCTTTATCCAAGACAGATTTTGTACATACGCGATTGACCCATAGCTTGGAAGTAAGTGTGGTTGGCCGATCTCTAGGAAGAAAAGTTGGCCAAAAACTATTGCGCAAATATCCACATTTACGCGATGTTCACGGCTATCAAATCAATGATTTTGGTGCTATTGTTGCTGCGGCTGCTTTAGCTCATGATATTGGAAATCCACCTTTTGGACATTCTGGTGAAAAAGCCATTGGAGAATTTTTTAAAACGGGAGCAGGTCGCTATTTTGAGGATCAACTCACGGCCAAACAATATGAAGATCTCTGTAGCTTTGAAGGAAATGCTAACGGTTTTAAAATTTTAACGGAAAGTAGATTAGGTCGTATTGGAGGATTACGGTTGAGTTATGCAACACTAGGAGCCTTTACGAAATACCCTAAAGAGTCCTTACCAAAAAAACCTACTGCTCATATTGCCGATAAGAAATACGGTTTTTTTCAGAATGATAAGGCTTTATTTGAGGAGATTGCTTCTGAATTAGGATTAGCAAAACGCGGAGCTGATGACACGATTAGTTTTAGTAGGCACCCACTCGCTTATTTGGTAGAAGCAGCAGATGATATTTGTTACACAATCATTGATTTTGAAGATGGGATTAATTTAGCCTGATCCAAGAAGAGTTTGCTCTAGAATACTTAATCAACTTGGTACGCGATGATATTCAAACTAAAACATATCAGGCATTAAGCAGTCCGCAAGATCGCTTAAGCTATTTGCGCTCATTGGCTATTAATACCTTAATCAATGAAGCAGTTGACCTATTCATGACCAATGAGTCATCCATTTTAGCGGGTGAATTCGAAAAAGCCTTGATGGACAACAGTTCTTATGAAGCACAAATTAATGACATCATAAAATTAAGCGTGTCAAAAGTATATCGTTCATCGGAAGTCATAGATAAAGAGATTGTTGGTTATAAGGTAATTAATGAACTTTTAAATATCTTTACAAAATCGGTCATCAATAATCTTCAGGGTGAATTATCGAATTTCGATAAACTTATTCTGAAAGTTTTAGAGCCACATGTAGACTTAGAGAAAGATACTGTTTATGATAGCTTGTTATCAGTCTGTTTTTATATCTCTAAAATGTCTGATAGTAATGCTATGTTGACCTATCAAAAATTAAAAGGAAACCATCTATAATAAAAATTGAAAAAATGAAAAGAAAATTATTATTGATATCTGCAATGGTTACATTAACTGTAGCGGCTGTAGTCATCTTTACAAGCAATTCAGAAAAAAATAATAGGGCAGAGAAGTTAAGGCAGCAACATGCTTTAAATTTAGAGAAAAGCCCTTTCAAGGAATCACAAAAATTAAGTAGATCGGAAAGAAAAGCACAAGGGTTGCCGCCAAATGCTTACAATGAGCAATTATGGGAATTAACAATGGATCCTGCTACAGGTCGTCCAATGCCAGAGCGCGTTCTTGAATTACAAGAACAATTAAGAGCGCAAAGAGCCATTGAAAGAGGTGTTGGTGGAGAGAGTACCAACCCATGGATTGATAGAGGTCCAAATAATCAAGGTGGACGTACGCGAGGTATCATGTTTGATCCTAACGATGTAGGTAATGCTAATCCGAGTGACGATTATACACGAGTATTTGCTGGAGGCGTTTCAGGTGGACTATGGGTCAATGATGATATTACAGATCCTAATGCTTCTTGGTCACTCGTGACAGGATTACAAGCAAATATTTCAGTGATTAAGATAATTGCAGATCCAAATGATAGTAATGTCTTTTACATTGCTTCAGGAGAGTCTTTTACGTTTCAATCCGTTGCTGTTGGTAGAGGCGTTTGGAAATCTGAAGACGCAGGAGTGACATGGACCAATATTTTTGGTGGGTATGACAGTTTTGCAACCCTTGGCGGACAAGGATTTATCAATGGTATTTTTTATGTAAACGACATTGTAGCAAGAGATAATAATGGTGTTACTGAACTATACGCAGGTATTGTAGGTAAACAATATTTTGATGCAGCGAGTCCGGCTAATTTTCAAGGAATTGCAGAACAAGGTCTTTATAAATCCGTAGATGGTGGTGCTAATTGGAACCGCTTTAATATCACACATCCAGATGGCAGTTTTAAAAATCCAAGTGACATAGAAATTGATATAAATAATAACATTTGGTTTACGACCACTAGTAATGCGCTGGGCAACTTAGGTGGTGATATCTATGTTTCAAGTGATGGTGTGACATTCAACCTTATTCAGAACATCAGTAACGCAAGAAGAACAGAAATTGAAATATCAAGCACAGATCCTAATAGAATATGGGTAGCTGCAGCTGTTGGTAATGGTGTTGGGTTATTTACAACGACCGACGGATTTGCAATGCCTGCGAACTTCACTGCGATGAATTTACCTGTTGACGCAGATACTGCTACAATTCCTGCAGGGGATTTTACTAGAGGTCAGGCATTTTATGATTTAGTCGTAGAGGCCGATGAAAATAATAAATTATATGTAGGTGGGATTGATTTATTTACATCAACTACAAACGGCGCGGTTTGGTCTCAAATATCGGAATGGTATAACATTGGTGGTTTTACAGCATCTTTAGTTCATGCCGATCAACATGCCATGGTGTTTAGACCTGGTTCTAATGGTAATGAAGCTGTTTTTGGAAATGATGGTGGTGTTTATTATGCCGCTAATTTAAATGCTGCGGTCAACAATACCAATATTATCCAGCCAAGAAATAAAGATTACAATACGACCCAGTTTTATTTTGGAGCGATTGACGAGTCTAGTCTTGATGATAACTTTGGAGGAGGACTTCAAGACAACGGGTCTATGTTTATAACAAATGGGGTTGCAGGTGCTAATAGTTTTACTGAAATTAGAGGTGGAGATGGTGCATATACTGAAATTGATGATTCTGGGACTTATGCCATTTTATCGAACCCTGGGAATGATCATTATTTATATGCTTTTCCTAGCTTAACAGGAGGTTTGCCGCTTTCAAATAATGGCGGTGGTAGCTTCATAAACCAAGCGGCACTTGATAAAAACTTAGATATCTTATATGTAAACTCAACTGCAGGTACAGCAAGTATTGAGCGAATAGCTGAGTTTTTACCGGGAGGTGCTGCACAAACAAATACGGCTATTACAAGTCCTTTATTGAATTCATCGCCTACTGCTATGAAAATATCTCCTTTTTCTACTGGTTCCTCAACCTTATTTGTGGGCTTGAGAAATGGTCGATTGTTGAAATGTACATTTGCTAATTTTAATCCAATTTTTACAAATATTTCTGGTCCTAGTTTTATTGGAAGTATCTCAGATATTGAGTTTGGAACTAGTGAAAATGAGATTTTTGTAACCGTTCATAATTACGGTGTTCAGAGTATTTGGTTTACCGATGATGGTGGTGCTTCTTGGAGAAGTTTAGAAGGTAACTTACCAGATTTACCAGTGAAATGTATTTTACAAAACCCTCTTATACCACAAGAATTAATTATTGGTACAGATCTTGGTGTTTGGGCAACTGCAGATTACACAGTAACCAATCCAACTTGGGTACAAGCTTATAATGGGATGAGTGATGTACAGGTATTAGATTTAGATTTGAGAGCTTTAGATAACACGGTTTTAGCTACTACTCATGGTAGAGGTTTATTTACAAGTCAATTCACAGCACAACCTTTGAGTGTCGTGGAAAGTGAATTTGATGCCAACTTAATATCCTTATTCCCAACAGTATCTGAGGGATTAATTACAATTAAATCAGAAAAAGATCTCGGTGATTCAACAATTAGAGTGTATAACTTAAACGGTCAAAATATTTTCAATACACAAATGTATTTATCTTCAAATAATAATGACTTAAACCTGAACCTAAGTGCAGGTATTTACTTTGTTAATATTAGTGTTGATAATTATTCTGAAACCAAGAAAATCATCATTAAATAAATAGCATCTTTGTTAGAAGAAGGGAACTTTAGGGTTCCCTTTTTTATTCGATGTGCATTTCATCGAATAAATTTGTATTTGAACGAGAATTGGCTATATTTGTTTAACCTTAATCATAAAACCTACTCTTATGAAAAAAAATATTCTTGGCGCAGCTGTCATTTTTTTTGTAACGTTAGCCTTTCTGTTAATGTTAGATGACATCACTAGCAATGGTCATCAAGAACCTCAAATTAATGTTGAGGTTTACGATTCGAATGTCAATGATCAACAACCAGATATGGCTACTACTGATAACGAAGAACAATAGCGTTAAAAACCATAGATAAATTTTCAACATCAATCTTAACGGATTGATGTTGTTGTTTTATAGAGGCATGTTCTACAAAATGATCTTGAACCCCCAAGATTTTAACAGGAATTGTATAGTCATGTTGAGATGCAAACTCTAAAATAGCACTACCAAAACCGCCAATAATAGTGCTATCTTCCACTGTAATAATATGTTTATAAGTTTGGAATATCGCATGAAGCAACGCCTCATCAAGGGGTTTGACAAATCGCATATCGTAATGTGCTATTTTATCAGAACCTTGACATTTTAAAATGGCCTCTTCAACATTATAGGCGATGGTACCAATAGTAAGTACGGCAATGGTATCACCTTTTCTAATCATAGCACCTTTACCTATTGTAATTTTAGAAAATGGCTGTTGCCAGTCTATGATATGCCCTCTACCGCGAGGGTATCTTATGGCTAATGGAGCGTTTAAACCTAATTGGGCGGTATAGAGTATATTGCGGAGTTCCAATTCATTTCTTGGCGCAAATATGATCATGTTCGGCACACATCGTAAATATGCTAAATCATAAACACCATGATGTGTTGCACCATCTTCACCAACCAGACCTGCGCGATCTAAACAAAAGATAACGGGTAGTTTTTGTATGGCAACATCATGAATGACTTGGTCGTAAGCGCGTTGAAGGAAGGTTGAATAAATATTGCAATAAGGGATTATTCCTTGTGTAGCCATACCTGCTGCTAAGGTCACGGCATGCTGTTCAGCAATACCGACATCAAACGCGCGATCAGGTATTTCCTCCATCATATATTTTAAAGAGCTTCCCGTGGGCATGGCAGGTGTAATTCCAATAATATTTTTATTGGTTTTAGCCAGTTCCACAATGGTATGTCCAAACACATCTTGAAATTTTGGAGGCTCAACCCTGTCTTCTTTCGGTAAAAGATCTCCCGTTTGTGCATTGAACTTACCAGGAGCATGATACCTCACCTGATCAGCTTCGGCTTGTTTTAGTCCTTTTCCTTTGGTAGTAATAACATGTAAAAACTTTGGTCCTTTGACCGTTTTTAAACGTTCTAATTCTGAAATTAAAGCCTTAAGATCATGACCATCTATGGGTCCTGAATAATCAAAGTTTAGTGCTTCAAATATATTGTCTTGCTTCTCTTTTCCTTTTTTAACGTTGGTTAAATATTGCTTCAAAGCTCCAACACTTGGATCAATACCAATAGCATTATCATTTAACACCACCAATAGGTTGGCCTTAGTGACACCTGCATGATTAAGACCTTCAAAGGCCATTCCGCTAGCAATGGAAGCATCACCAATGACGGCAATATGATGTTTGTCTTCACCTTTTAATTGAGAAGCAATCGCCATACCTAAGGCTGCCGATATAGAAGTTGAGGAGTGTCCAACACCAAACGTATCGTACTTACTCTCATCTCGCTTTGGAAAACCGCTAATGCCACCTTCTTGTCTGTTGGTATGAAAATTAGTTTTCCTGCCAGTTATAATTTTATGTCCGTACGCTTGATGTCCAACATCCCAAATAAGTTGGTCTTTAGGTGTGTTGAATACATAATGAAGTGCTAAAGTTAATTCAATAACTCCTAGACTAGCACCTAAATGGCCTTCTTTAGTGGCAACAATATCAATAATGAATTCACGTAACTCTTTGGCGAGTTGTGGAAGTTGCTCTAGATCTAATTTTCGCAGATCTTTTGGGAAATTTATATGGTCTAATAATGAGTTGTGCACATTGCAAAAATACGAGAATTAATTAGTCTTCAATATCAAACATGATGGGTAAATTATACGTCATCTGAACAGGTTTACCATCATTTGTTGCTGGAATAAATTGCGGTAGTAATTCAATCACGCGCTTAGTCTCTTTTTCAAACCAGTTATGAGGTGCTCTTACAAGAATATTATTGACATTTCCATTTTCATCAATTGTAAACTGTGTGTGTATTCTTTGTCTTCCTTTAAGCGTTATAGGCCCTTGAGATATTTTGAAATTGTCATTAACAAATTGTGATATTTTGTTTTGGAAGCGTTCTCTTTTTTCTTGAATTGTTAAGCCTTGAGGCGTGTCTTTAAACTCAGGAGGTACTTCTACAGCATACCAAGACATAGGTTGCTTAGGATCCACTTCTTCTAAAATCATCATGCCTTCAACCATTACGATATCTCCCATGACTGGAATTGTTGTTGCTTCTATTTTAGGTGTTTTAAGGATAGTGCTATCCGCCTTTTTAAGCGTAGTTGCATTAGTCGAAGAATCAACGGCTGGCTCTACTTCAGTTTTTGTTGAGTTTATTCCCTGATCAATAATCTCCACACTATCTATTTTTTTAGGTTGTCCTTTGTTGTCAGAACAGCTTAACAACGATGTTCCCATGGCTAATAAAAGGGCGAGTAAGAACAGTTTATGAAAAGACATGCGCTCATCAAACACGGTATTATAAATCTGTAAATTAACGGTGTCTAACTGTGATAGTTTGATATGTCCACAAATACGTTGTTGTTTATGATGATGAATAAAATCCTGCACTTCGGAAGCGGTCATCGTCGTGAAATCTATAACCGTTTTTGAACAGGATTGACAAAAACGTCCTTTGTCACTAGGGGTCATATCAGACCAGTTCTCATGACATGGTTTAGGAATGGATAGAGCGTAGCGTGGTTTCATAGTGGAATAGTTTCTTAAATAGCATCAAATGTCTTGCCATCTTTAGAACGAATTCATTAAGAATTGTATTTTTACAGCTATGGAAAACCCATTTGATGATACTTATTTTATGAAAAAAGCCTTGCAGGAGGCTGAAGATGCTTTTGACAAAGGTGAAATTCCTGTGGGTGCTGTGATCGTTATTAATGATCGGATTATTGCCAGAGCGCATAATTTGACGGAACTTTTAAATGATGTCACAGCTCATGCTGAAATGCAAGCCATTACTGCAGCTGCTAATTTTTTAGGTGGTAAATACCTTCAGGATTGTACACTTTATGTGACTTTGGAACCGTGCCAGATGTGTGCTGGTGCCTTGTACTGGAGTCAGATTTCTAAAATAGTCTATGGTGCCAGGGATGAGCAACGTGGTTGTATTGCTTTGGCAAGTAAATTGCACCCAAAAACCGTGATGGTAGGAGGCGTACTTGAAGCAGAATCTGCCGAATTACTGAAACGTTTTTTTATTCAAAAACGCAATCTCAACTAATGACATTTCTTTGCGTTAAGGATGGAGGTCTTGTTGGAGCTATCCCAAAGTATTGGGAAGCGACGACCGAGAGCCTGACCAAACAAGGTTTGGTAACGCCCAAAATAAGCACAAAAAAAACGCCTAACTTTCGTTAGACGTTGAAACTGTAATAAAGTATATCTCTTAAAGAACTTGCACGTTAGCCGCGACCATTCCTTTTCTTCCTTCTTCTTCTGTGTACTCTACATTATCGCCTTCGCGCAATTCAACACCATTAAGGTTTGATACGTGTACGAAAATGTCTTTTCCTGTTTCTTCGTTGGTAATGAATCCAAATCCTTTTGAATCATTAAAAAATTTAACTGTTCCAGTCATTGTAAAAAAATATAAAAATTAAGTTACAAATGTACATTATAATATGATGCGATGTGTTAATTAATTGTAATTTTTTAAATAATTGAAAATTAACACATTAAATACGGACTTTGTTATGAATTTCTGAAGTTATTAACCATAAAAGGTTAAAATCAATACTTTTTTTCTTTTTGATTTTCACGCATCTTATCTAAGTTTTCTTGGCTGAGCATGTAATCTTTGATGTTTTTATCTTTCCAGCGATGGTAACCAAAAAGCGGAAAAACCACAACGAAAAGACCCATAACTCCAAATCCAATCAATTTTTCTGAATAGCTCACTTCAAGAAGGAAGCCACCAAGAATACTTCCTAAGGACAATAATAAACAGATAAGAATGATGTATTTCATAGGTGTAGGGTTATGAACGTCTTTTAAGTCATTTAAGATGTAAAATTAATTAATTCACGTCGATAAGCAGTGAGTAATTTTGATTTAGATACAAAGCCAAAATAACTGCCTTTTTTGATGACTGGAAGATTCCATGCACCGCTATCCTGAAATTTGCGCATCACTTCTTTCATGGAATCTGTTTCATAGAAAATATGATCAGGCGGACTATGCATAAACGTTTCTACGGAAGTGGTGTCGTAAAGGGATTGATCAAACATCACGGTTCGAATATCATCTAAAAGGATGATACCTACGAGAAATTTATTTTCATCGACGACAGGAAATAAGTTACGGCTAGATTTTGCGACACCTTGATGCAGCATGTCACCTAGAGACATTTCTGGATGAAGGATGGTGAAATCTTGTTCAATAACAGTATCCAACTTCATAAGTGTCAATACCGATTGATCTTTGTCGTGTGTTAAAAGGGCTCCTTTTTCAGCAAGTTCTTTGGTGTAAATGGTATGATCAACAGCATTTTTGGTAATGATAAAAGACATGGAAACCGTAATCATCAAAGGCACAAATAATTGATAGCCACCTGTAATTTCAGCGATTAAAAAAATAGCAGTTAAAGGTGCATGTAACACACCCGCAATTAGTCCTGCCATTCCAATGAGGGTAAAATTTGATTCAGACACTTGGAAACCAAAACCTAAATTATTGATAATTTTGGCGACGACATTTCCTAAGGCGCTTCCCATCACCATTGTAGGAATGATAATACCACCAGCACCTCCAGCAGCAAAGGTGGTCGTCATAGCAATCGCCTTAAAAATAGTAATACCAAAGAGTAGGGCAATGACCACCCAAATACTATCCAAATAATCATCGAAGGGTGTTTTCCCTAAGGCATGAAGATGGTTGCCATCGAGCAGGTCGTTAATAAAACCAAAGCCTTCACCGTATAGTGGAGGAATAAAATACAACATGACTCCTATCGCTAATCCGCCCACAATTAATTTTTGGCCACTTGTTTTAAAGCGTTCAAAAAACTTATAAACGCCAAAATACATTTTGGAAAAATAGATGGAGGCAATACCAGTTCCAATACCAAGTACAATAAAAAAAAGGGTGTCTCTCAAAGCAAATGGTTGGGACACGTGATAATTAAATAAAACACCATTACCCAAGAAAAAGTAAGAGGTTAAAACCGATGACACCGAAGCAATCAATAAAGGTAATAGCGAAGCGAAGGTGAGGTCAAGACTGAATACTTCTACAGCAAATATGATAGCAGCGATAGGTGATTGAAAAATAGAGGCAATGGCACCAGCAGCAGCACAGCCAATTAATAAGGTTCGTGTTTTTCTGTCTACATGAAAGAGTTGCCCAATATTGGAGCTCACTGCAGAAGCAGAAGCAATAGCTGGACCGAGTAATCCTACCGAACCACCAAATCCAGCGGTTAGCGGAGCGGTTATTAAGGGGAGGTAGATTTTACTTCGTTTGAGCATGCCATTTTTTTTGGATAGCGAAAATAAAATGCTCGGTATGGCGTGCTCCACTTTTTGTTTAGAAACATATTTGGCAAATAGATACACTAACCAAAGTCCGATAACCGGTAAGATGAAATAAATACTATTTTGAGAGATGATAATGCCTTTTTCCAAAAACCATTCAATAGCGTAGGTGATGTTTTTAATGGTTACTGATACCAAGCCGGAAAGCAGCCCGATAAGGATAGCCAATATAAGAATGAAGTTTTTCTGCGAGATATATTTATATCGCAAAATCAGCAAACGCTTTATGAGGTTTTGGTTTGGCATAGATTAAATCTACTAAAAAATCCTGCATGAAGCAGGATTTAATATTTAAGATTTTAAGTTGAGTTTTAAACTCAATTCTTTTAGTTGATCATCATCAATTGGAGCAGGCGCATCAATCATGACATCGCGACCATTATTATTTTTAGGAAAGGCAATAAAATCCCTGATGGTTTCTTGTCCGCCCAATATGGCTACTAATCGGTCTAAACCAAATGCAAGTCCACCGTGAGGTGGTGCGCCATATTGAAAGGCATCCATTAAGAATCCAAATTGTGCTTTCGCTTCCTCTTCCGTAAAGCCGAGATAGTCAAACATCAAGGCTTGCGTTTCTTTATCGTGGATACGAATAGAACCTCCACCAATTTCATTTCCGTTGAGTACCAAGTCATAGGCATTCGCTTTTACAGCACCTGGATCTGTTTTTAATAATTCAATTTGTCCGGGTTTAGGAGCTGTAAATGGGTGGTGCATGGCATGGTAACGCTCAGTTTCTTCATCCCATTCTAAAAGCGGGAAGTCCATAACCCAAAGTGGTGCAAATTCATTTGGTTTGCGCAAGCCTAATCTTTCTGCCATTTCCATTCGGAGAGCGCTCAACTGCGTCCTTACTTTATCCCTGTTTCCAGAAAGCACACAAATTAAATCACCAGGTTGTGCGCCAGTGACTTCAGCCCATTTTGCTAAATCCTCTTGATCATAAAATTTATCTACTGAAGACTTGAAAGATCCATCTTCATTATATCTACAATACACCATACCCAACGCTCCAATCTGAGGTCTTTTGACCCAATCAATGAGTTTGTCAATCTCTTTTCTCGTATAACTATTTCCGCCAGGAACTGCTATACCTACGACTAATTCAGCACTGTTAAATACATTGAAGTCTTTATGTTGAGCAACCTCGTTTAATTCGCCAAATTGCATACCGAAGCGAATATCAGGTTTGTCATTTCCGTAGAGACGCATGGCATCGTCATACAATAATCGTGGGAATTTATCCACTTCAATACCATTAATTTCTTTTAATAAATGACGCGTAAGTCCTTCAAAAGCGTTGAGAATATCTTCTTGTTCGATAAAGGCCATTTCACAATCAATTTGCGTAAATTCTGGCTGTCTATCGGCACGTAAATCTTCATCTCTGAAGCATTTTACTATTTGAAAATACTTATCCATACCGCCTACCATCAACAATTGTTTGAAAGTTTGCGGTGATTGCGGTAAGGCATAAAACTGACCTTCATTCATACGAGAAGGCACCACAAAATCGCGAGCACCTTCAGGTGTTGATTTAATTAAATAAGGTGTTTCAACCTCGATAAACCCTTCTTTTGATAGATAGTTTCTTACTTCTTGAGTCACTTTATGTCTAAATATCAAGCTATTTTTTACAGGATTTCTACGGATATCCAAATAGCGATATTTCATTCGCAATTCTTCGCCACCATCGGTTTGGTCTTCAATTGTAAATGGCGGTAACAAGGCTTTGTTTAAAATGGTTAATTCTGAAACGAGGATTTCGATATCACCTGTAGGGATATTTGGATTTTTAGACGCACGTTCAATCACTTTGCCCTTTACTTGAATCACGAATTCACGACCAAGATCCTGTGCTTGAGTCATCATTTCCTTGGAAGTACGCTCTTCGTCAAACACTAATTGTGTAATACCGTAACGATCTCTAAGATCAACCCAAACGATAAATCCTTTATCTCGCGATTTTTGAACCCAACCAGCTAATGTAACCTCTGTATTGATGTGTGATGCTCTTAGCTCACCACAGTTATGACTTCTATACATATCAAAATTTTAATCCTGCAAATTTAAGGAAGTTAAATGAGTATTGAATAAAAAAGCCTCAACAATTGTCGAGGCTTTTCTGCTATTAATCAAACCTTTTCTAATTCCCTAAAAAGGTTCTTTTCACAATGATGAAACATCCATTGTGTTTTGTGAGAATTGTTATTCAATTCTTTTATCCATGTTAAAAATTTCTTGTTGCAGTAAGTCGTCTTCAAGTGTCTCGTTTTTGTGAGCACCTTTCATCCACATCTTAAGCCTAGTGGCTAAATAGAATAAAATAGGAACAACTATTAGTGTTAGGAAGGTTGCCACGAACAATCCGTAGATAACGGTCCATGCTAATGGTCCCCAAAACACGACGTTATCACCTCCCATATAAATATTTGGATCAAAATCTGAAAACAGTGTAAAGAAGTTGATGTTCAGTCCGATAGCTAATGGTATCAATCCCAAAATGGTAGTGATGGCTGTTAATAGTACAGGTCTTAAACGCGCTTTACCAGCCTTAACAATTGCTTCAAAAAGATCGTCCTTAGTTAAAAATTCATCTTCGTCTAGATCCAGTTCATTCTTTTTTCTATCGATAAGAAGCTGTGCGTAATCTAACAGTACTACACCATTATTCACAACAATACCTGCTAGGGAAATAATACCAACCATGGTCATCATAATCACGAAGGCTTTACCAGTGATTACCAAACCTCCGAATACACCTATCAAACTCAAAAAGATTGCCAACATGATAATAGCAGGTTTGGAAATAGAGTTAAACTGAAATATCAAGATAAAGAAAATCAATCCTAAGCCCGTAAAAAATGCACCCATTAAGAAGGCCATTTGTTTATTCTGCTCTTCTATTTGTCCGGTATAATCAATCTTAATGTCTTCTGGAAGCTCGTCATAGCTTTTCATTTCATTCTGAATTTGAGCTACAATCGCTCCGGCATCCGTGTAACCTGGTGCTAGTGCTGAATACACGGTAACGACACGCTTGGTGTCTTTGTGCTTGATGGCACTAAAGCCAGAATTATTTTTTTGTTTTGCTACTGCCGACAAAGGAATCTCCTTAATTTGTCCGGTATTATCCCTAAATGTAATATTCTGATTGAACAAGGCACTCACATTATAACGATTCGACTCATTAAATCGCACATAAATATCGTAGTCATCACCATCTTCTTTATAGATACCAGCTTTTGAACCGAAAATTGAATTACGTAGCTGTTGTCCAACTTGAGAGGCACTAATACCGAGTTCCCCTGCCTTTTCACGGTCTACTTGAACGACCATAGTAGGTTTGTCCTTATTGACATCTATTTTAAGTTCGTCGATACCAGCGACATTTCTTGAGTTGATAAATTCCCGCATTTTTTCAGCAGTAGCAATCAATTCATTATAATCGTCACCTTCAATTTCAATATTGATTGGCGCTCCAGCTGGTGGTCCGTTAGCATCTTTTTCTACTGAAATTAAAACGCCTGGATAAATACCAACCAAAGCTTCCTGAACTTTTTGGCGTAACAATTCGCTATCTTCACCGCGACGATATTTATATTCACGCATCGAAGCTGTAATCTTTGCTTTATGTGGCATTTCTGCAGCAGAACCACCATCTGTCTGTGGGTTTCCTGCACCTTCTCCAACTTGAGACACAGCACTTTCCACTAAGAAGTTTCTACCATCATCCATGTACTGATCTTGATTGATCACCTTATACACGCGTTCTTCAATCTGTTTTGTAATCGCATTTGTTTTCTCGATGGCAGTTCCTTGTGGGTATTCGATATAAACAATAATTTGATTTGGCTTATTATCTGGGAAGAACTCTACTTTGGTTCGTTGCATCCCCAACGACATCCCGAAGGCTACTACGGCTGCGAATAAAAGGAAGAATGTCCCAAACGTTAATAGGTACGGTTTTTTCTTAGACAAGGCCCAGCGCAGTTGATTTTCGTACCAACCTTCTAATCTTACTAGCGCTTTATTCTGGAAACTATTGGCCCAATCTCTAATGAAAAAACGGTAAGCCCATAACATGATGGCTGTAAAAATCATAATGGTTCCGAGTCCTCTGTAGGGTCCGCCAACCAGAAGAATTACGATACCAATAACAGCCACAATACTCGTCGTTTTTATAATTTGTTTGAGAGGCATATCCTTATCTTCAATCGTCATGTATCTCGATACTAATACAGAGTTAAAGAAGATAGCTACGAATAACGATGAACCCAACACAATGGAGAGGGTGATTGGTAGAATTTTCATAAACTCACCCATAATTCCAGGCCAAAGTCCTAATGGAACAAAAGCTGCGACCGTAGTTAAGGTAGAGATGATAATTGGAAAGGCGATTTCTCCAATCCCTTTTTTAGCTGCTTCAATGCGGCTCATACCTTCTTCATCCATCAAGCGGTAAACATTTTCTACGACTACAATCCCGTTATCTACTAACATTCCCAATCCCATAATCAGTCCAAATAAGACCATCGTATTCAAACTGTAACCTATAAGGTTTAGAATCATCAAGGACATAAACATGGACATAGGAATGGCAAATCCGACGAATAACGCATTTTTAAAGCCTAAGAAAAACATCAGAACAGTGACCACTAGAATGACACCAAAAATAATGTTATTAACCAAGTCATCTACCTGTCCGATAGTTACTGAAGATTGGTCATTGGTAATGGATACTTCCAAGTCTTGAGGAAAGACATTTTCAACCGCATTTTGAACAATCACTTGAATTTGTTCTGCTGCGGCTACCATGTTTTTACCAGCTCGTTTTTTAACATCAAGCATGACAACAGGCTCTCCAGATTTTCTCGCAAATGTCGTTTTGTCTTCTTCTTTGAAGGAGACTTCTGCCACATCCTTTAAATAAATGGCGTTACCATTTTCAGATTTTACGACAAAATTTTTCAACTCTGAAGGGTCATCAATTTCACCAAGGATTCGTATGGTACGACGTTGTCCACTGGCTTTCAAATTTCCGGCGGACATCGTCACATTACCTGCGTTTATAGCACCAATCACATCGTTAAAGGTCACTTTAGCAGCCATCATTTTATAGATATCCACAGCAACTTCTACTTCTTTTTCCTGAGCACCTCGAATATCGGCTTTTTTGATTTCCAATAAATCTTCAATTTCATCTTGAAGATATTCGGCATAATCTTTTAATTTTTCTACCGGGTAATCACCAGAGATATTAATATTCAGGATGGGCATTTCTTCAGAAAGGCTAAGTTCAAACACATCAGGTTCGACTTTTGCACCGTTAAAGGTTGGCCAATCTTCACTAGAGGTTTCAGAATCAATTTCATCTTTTACCTTTTGCTTTGCTTGTTCTACGGTAAGATGTTCATCAAATTCAACAATCAACATGGAATAATCTTCTTGCGATGTTGACGTAATTTCTACAACGTTACTCACTGTTTTAAGCTTATCCTCTAGAGGGTCAGTGATGAGTTTTTCGATATCTTCAGCGGTATTTCCAGGGAATACGGAACTTACATAGATCTTCGTTTCATTAACCTCAGGGAAGTTCTCTCGAGGCATGCTGAAAAATGCTGTAATTCCCAGATAGAAAAACACTGCAATCAAGACATACATCGTTGTTTTATTGTTAATAGCCCACGACGACAGTCCAAATTCCTTGTCTGTATTTTTTTTCTTTTTAGTTGTCATTCGCTTCGGTTTCATAGTTAATTACTTCAACAGATTGTCCGTCTTTAACACTTCTTGCGCCTTCCATGATAATTTCGGCACCACTGTCAATACCGTTTAAAACTTCAATGACATCGCCTTGGGTTTTTCCGGTTTCCACGATAACACGCGTAGCCGTTCCAATACCTTCAGCATTTTTATTCATGACCACATAAATATATTGTTCTCCTTCAGCATTTTCAGAAATAACGCTTTGTGGAATCAACAAGGCATTCTCATTTGTATAGTCGTTAATCTGAAGTCTTGCCGTTAAATTAGGTTTGATACTTTTGTCATTGTTAGGGACACCTATTTCTACCTTAAATGTTCTATTTGCTGGATTAATCACGTCACCAGCTTGTCTGATTTTTGTGTCCAAAGTCTTTCCTAAAACAGGAAGTTCAACCTTGACGTCTTTACCTTGAACGACATCAGAAACATAGCGTTCAGGAACTTCTGTCTCAATGTACATGTCATCTAAATTAACAATGCGCATCAAAGGAGTTTGACCTGCTGCTACAACACTTCCTTGTTCAGTAATTACATCATCAATAGAGCCAGAAAATGGCGCTCTAACCGTTGTTTTTGCGATTTGCTGTTGCAATTGACTCACGGCTTTTTGTTGTGATTCGTAGGTAGATTTAGCTTGTAAGTACTGAATTTCACTACCTATATTTTGTTCCCAAAGTCGCTTTTGACGTTCAAAGGTTGTTCGTGCTAATTCTGACTGTATTTCCAATTGGGCTAACTGCTGACTTAATCCACCGTCATCAATTTTAGCTAGTACTTGACCTCTACTCACTTTTTGTCCCTCTTTTACATACACGTTTGTTAAGATACCATTGTATTCTGGTGTAATGACCAAGAGGTTTTTAGTCGTCACATTTCCTTGTAATTCAAGAACGTGATGAAACACCTCGGTTTTAGCTTTGAAAGTGGTGATTAACGGGATGTGTTTGACTGTATCCAGCGTCTGTATTTTCTCATCCAATAGTTTGATTTGTTCATTAAGCGCTTGTTGCTGATTGACCAGTTCTCCTCTTTTTTTTCTTACGGTTTCTAGATTTTCACTTTCGAGCACATTCTCTACGGAATTTTTCTTTTCACCTCCACAGGAGACCAATAAAAGTGTAAGGGCTATAATTGAATAGATATTTTTCATGATGTCTGATTGATTAGTATTGCGATGTTATGGTATTTAGAACTGTTTCTAGTTCTGCTTTAGAATTTATCACGTCCAACATGGCCTGTAATAATTCCTGTTGAGCTGTGTAAAGTTGTGTTTGTGCCTGGCGCAATTCAAAACTAGAGCCAATACCTTCAAAGAATTTGGTCTCATTTTTTTGTTCAATACGCTCTGCCAATGCCAGATTGTCTTTTTTATTTTGATAATCCTCTATGGCAAATTGATAGTTGCTCTTCGCAGATTCAATTTCCAACTGGAGACGTTGTTCGGTTTCAATAAGATCTGTTTCAGCTTTTTCAAGATTAATTTTTGCGCGTTGAGTCGCTGCACTACGCATTCCAGAACTGAAGATGGGTATATTAAGACTAACGCCAACTAAGGCAGAACCAAACCACTGTTGATCACTATTTAAAAAGGTAAAGGAATTACTATTGCCGTTGTATCCACCTCTTAAAAATGCGCTTAAGTTTGGAAGTGCTTTACTCTTTTCTAGTTTGACCAAAAGTTCTTTTGAAATTTTATCGTTTTCAGCAATTTGATAGTCTATTGTATTTTGGGCGTTAGTGTCGGCATTTAACAAAGCCATAGACATATTAGCATTAGTTAAAGTTTCCAAGTCATCTGTAATTTCGATAGCATCATACACGTCTAAGCCTAAAGTTATGTTGAGCATTTGATAGGCCAGTTTTTGTAGACGCTTCGTATTATTAAGATTACTTTTAACACTCGACAGCGTAATTTGTAATTGCTCCACACTCTCTTCTTCACCCAAACCATTTTCATAGATTTTTTGAGTTTCGTAGAGGTTTTTTTCAAGGACAGCAATATTGCTTTCAAGGATTCCAACGCTTTCTTTGGCAAGAAGCACATTACCATAGGCATTTATCACGGATTTCCTGACTTCTAAATCGGTTTTAGTTTTGGCGTTTTTTGAAATATCTAAGAATACTTTAGCCGATTGTAATCCAACGAGATATGAGCCATCAAAAATAAGCTGACTCAATGTTGCGGTTGCATTTACGGTTTGTTTTGTTCCGAAAGTCACAGGGATAAAACCTTCTGGTGCTGCAGGAAGTTCTTGTGTTTGTAAGGCATCCAAATCATAATAGTCTTCGAGCTGACGAATACCTCCAAAGGGATCAAAAGCAGATGCAGGAAGCAAAGACACTTGCTGTTTTAAAAAGTTTTGATAGTCAATGTTGGCATTTAATTGTGGTAAGCCAGTAGCCGTAGTTTCCCATTTTTGCTGTTTTGCTGCTTCAATATCTCGTGAAGCATTCATAGCGGTTCGATTATTTTCTAGAGCAAAATCAATGGCTTCCTGAAGGGTGAAACTTTTTGGTTCCTGTTGTGAGAATCCAATGGAAGAGCTGATTATTGCCGTGAAAATTATGAGTAGTTTTCTCATAGGTTATGATTGATTTTTAGTGGTGTATTGATTGATTTGTTCTATGCCTTTTGTGGTGCAAATACCGCGTAAATGGTATTCTAAATAGTGGTTCATTAAAGTTTGCATTGAGAAATTGTTAAGCGGAAATAACTCTTTGTCTTTTAAAGCTATCATGCCGGTAAAATAGATTTTAGATACAAATTCTATATTGATACTTTTCCTGTACAGACCTTGTTCTAAACCACGCTTTAAATTTTCAATGACACAACCTTGCATCACTTCGTACTGTTTACTTTTTAAGGTTGCAAAAATTTTGGGGTAATATTTTTGAAGCTGGTATTGTGGTGAAGATTTCTCATTTTTCAAATGCTCCATGACGAATTGTTTGATCTCAAAAATTTCCTGTATTGGATTCTTTTTTAGTTCACAAATACAGTCAATACCACAGGAGATGGTTTCAAACATATGCATGGTAGTGGCTTCAACGAGTTTGGTCTTATTCGGGAAATGAACATAAATAGTTTTCTTGGATATACCCATTTCACTGGCTATATCGTCCATGGTCACACTTTTAAAACCTAAGGTTAAAAAAAGCTCTGCCGACTTATGTAATATTTTTTCTCTCATAATTTAGGGGACAAAACTACGACAGGAAACTTTAAAAACAAAAAAAGTTTCCTTAGTTTTAACAATTATTTAATATTGGAAGATGAGGTGCGGTAGATTTCTGCATTTACATTATTTTTGCATCATGCAAAATTTTCAATCCTATCATGATGCTTTTGTAAAGCATTTGGAATCTTATATCGTTCCAAAAGAACCGAAGTCACTCTACGAGCCCATCCATTATATTCTAGAATTAGGAGGTAAACGATTAAGACCTATTCTAACTTTAATGACTGCCGAAATCTTTGGAGGATCGTGTTCAAATGCCTTGGATGCAGCGTTGAGCGTTGAGGTATTTCATAACTTTTCATTGGTACACGATGACATTATGGATGATGCGCCAATTCGTAGAGGAAAGGATACAGTTCATGAAAAATGGGATATCAATACGGGTATTTTATCTGGCGATGCCATGTTAATCATGGCTTACCAATTATTTGAAAATTATGAGTCTGTCATTTTTCAGGATTTAGCAAAGTTATTCAGTAAAACAGCCTTAGAAGTTTGTGAGGGTCAGCAATACGACGTAGATTTTGAAACTCGAGATGATGTGACCATTCCAGAATATTTGAAAATGATCGAATATAAAACTGCGGTTTTAGTTGGTGCTGCCATGAAAATGGGAGCCATTGTTGCAAAGGCATCCAATACCTGTCAGACATCTATTTATGATTTTGGTCGTTATCTAGGCATTGCCTTTCAATTACAAGATGATTATCTAGATGCCTTTGGAGATTCAGTAACATTCGGAAAACAAATTGGAGGTGACATCATTGAGAATAAAAAAACATTTTTATACCTCAAGGCTTTAGAATTTTCTGAGCCAGAAGAAAAGACCCAATTGAGACATTTATATGGTATTAACCCATCAGATCCTACGGATAAGATTCATACGGTTAAACAATTATTTGTGTCGAGTGGTGCTGCAGATGCCACCAAGAAAGAAATTGAGCACTACACGAATAAAGCGTTTTCAGTTTTAGAGTCGCTTGATATTTCTGAAGCCCATAAAAACGATCTGAAGACTTTTGGTAAAGATTTAATGAATAGAAGTGTTTAATGCAATTGCCTGCAACTTTTAAGGACCTTATTACAGAGGCAGAGGAACTAAACTTGTATGGTAAACTGGTGCAACAGTTGAACAAGGATTTTTTATTGGCTAATATCGATCTCGATTTTGAGGAGGCAATCTTGCCGTTGCGTTTAAAACAGGAACTTCATGATGTCATCTTTCATCTCATACAAGAAAAATTCGCAGAATATCTTAATTTGCTTTACATCATAGATGTTTCAGAAGCTAAAGTAAAACAGCTCGATGGTAGTGATACACTGAAGTTGTCAGAGCAAGTGACTTTTCTGATATTACTGAGAGAATGGCAAAAAGTATGGTTTAAAAACCATTACAAACATTGAATACATTGCTTAGAAAAACACTCTCACAAAAGGCATCCACGGATCTGCATAGACACTTTTATTTCTATTGTAGAGTAAATCGTATCGCATGCCAAAAATCACATTGTTAGCGCGATAGCCCAATCCAACAAACAGCGCTGGAACCCAGTACCTGTCGTTTTCAAATTGGCTGTCATCAAAGCTCGTATTCACATGGAGTTCCTCAAATTCACCAGAAACTTGTAATTCGGGAATGGGATTATAGAGGCCAATGACACTGGCTCCAAAAATCGTCGATTTATAAAATCCTTTTTGTTTATTGTATGTCCCATTAAGACCTAGTCCTAGAGCAAATCTAGGATTAAATTCGTAAACAGCATTAGGTGCTAAAGTCCCACTAAAAAAACCATCTCCAAAACTTAATCCTACACCACCACCAAATCTCACATGCTTCCAAAATTGATTTTCATTGACGTCATCCTGAGAATGGGATTGATATGACAAACTCACAATCAAGGCCGTTATAATTGCTGTTTTAATTTTTAAGTGACCAGAAATTTTCATAATCCAAAAATTGCGTTAATTATGGTTGATAAATATACCAAAAAGGTATCTATTTTTAGTAAATGTTGTATTTTTGACTAAATTTTGTTGAAGCGAAAACGACTTACACCATATAATGGATAAATATTCCTTTTTAAACGCAGCACATACAGCATACTTTGCTGATTTATACGACCTATACCTGAAAAATCCTGATTCTGTAGAACCTAGTTGGAGAGCCTTTTTTCAAGGTTACGATTTTGGAAGCGAAAGCTTTGGTACGGATGGCGAAGTTGTTGAAGGTGTTTCCACTCAAATCCCTGAGCACGTCCAAAAAGAATTTCAAGTAGTGAAACTTATCGATGGTTATCGAAGCCGTGGACATTTATTTACTAGAACTAATCCGGTTCGTGAGAGACGTAAGTATGCACCAACCTTAGACATTGAGAATTTCGGTTTGGCTCAAGACGATATGGATACCATGTTTTCTGCTGGTGAAATCTTGGGTATAGGAAGAGCCTCTCTAAAAAATATCATCAGCCACCTCGAACGCATTTATTGCGATTCGATTGGCGTTGAATACATGTATATCAGAAAACCCGAGGAGATTCAATGGATTCAAAATAAATTGAATGTCAACGACAATCAACCGCAATTTTCTGCAGATGAAAAAAAACACATACTAAGAAAATTAAATGAAGCGGTCTCTTTTGAAAGCTTTTTACACACGAAATATGTAGGGCAAAAGCGATTCTCTTTGGAAGGTAATGAATCTCTGATTCCAGCTTTAGATTCTTTAATTGAAAATGCGTCTGAGCATGGCGTTAAAGAATTTGTGATGGGAATGGCACACCGTGGGCGTTTGAGTACATTAACTAATATTTTTGGAAAATCAGCCAAAGATATTTTTAGTGAATTTGATGGTAAAGATTACGAGCAAGAAGTATTTGATGGAGATGTGAAGTACCATTTGGGTTGGACGAGTAATCGTGTAACGGATCGTGGTAAAAAAATCAACCTCAATATTGCGCCTAACCCGTCTCACTTAGAAACTGTTGGTGCGGTAGTTGAAGGAATCGCAAGAGCGAAACAAGATGATAAATACCGTGATAATCCATCACAAGTATTGCCAATTATAGTGCATGGTGATGCTGCTATTTCTGGACAAGGACTCGTATACGAATTAGTCCAAATGGCACAATTAGACGGTTACAAAACTAATGGAACTATCCATATTGTTGTAAATAATCAAATTGGATTTACGACTAATTATTTAGACGGAAGGTCTAGTACTTATTGTACAGACGTAGGAAAAGTGACCTTATCGCCAGTACTTCATGTTAATGCAGATGACGCTGAAGCAGTGGTTCATGCAATGCTGTTTGCACTTCATTTTAGAATGAAATTCAAGCGCGACGTCTTTATTGATTTGTTGGGTTACCGAAAGTATGGTCATAATGAAGGCGATGAACCTCGATTTACGCAGCCAAAATTGTATAAAGCTATTTCAAAGCACAAAAACCCGAGAGACATCTACGCTGAAAAACTTAAGAAGGAAGGTGTCATTGATGCGGATTATGTGGCTCAATTGGAAAAGGATTATAAAGATAAACTCGAAGAGAATTTAGAAGATTCTAGAAAAATAGATAAAACGGTCATTACGCCTTTTATGCAAGATGAGTGGGTTGATTTCCATACAGTGATTGAAGATAAAATGATTCAGGATATTGATACGACTTATCCTAAGGATGGTTTGGCAAAAATCACGAAGGTTATCTCCAACTTACCTGAAAATAAGAAATTTATTCGCAAAATTGAGCGTTTAGTGCAGTCACGTCAAACCATGTTTGATGAGAATGAATTGGACTGGGCAATGGCGGAGCATTTAGCTTATGGAACTTTGTTAGAAGAAGGATACGACGTGCGAATTTCCGGTCAGGATGTGGAACGTGGAACGTTCTCGCATCGACATGCCGTTGTGAAAGTAGAGGATAGCGAGGAAGAAATTTTATTGTTGAATCAAATTAGTGATGAGCAAGGCACTTTCTATATATATAACTCATTATTATCCGAGTATGGCGTTGTAGGTTTTGATTATGGTTATGCCATGGCAAGTCCAAAAACGCTGACCATTTGGGAAGCGCAGTTTGGTGATTTCAGCAATGGTGCGCAAATTATGATTGATCAATATATTTCTGCAGCTGAAGATAAGTGGAAACTTCAAAATGGTTTAGTAATGTTGTTGCCGCATGGTTATGAAGGTCAAGGTGCTGAGCATTCTTCAGCAAGAATGGAACGCTATTTACAATTGTGTGCAAAGGACAATATGTTTGTTGCCGATTGTACAACGCCTGCCAACATGTTTCACTTGTTACGTAAGCAGATGAAGGCCGAATTTAGAAAACCGCTTATTGTGTTTACCCCTAAGAGTTTATTGAGGGATAAACGTGTGGTTTCAACGGTGGATGAATTTGCCAATGGTAGCTTTAAGATGTTGATTGATGATGATTCTGTAAAGAAGGAAAAGGTGAAAACCTTGGTCTTTGTTACTGGGAAATTTTATTATGACTTGCATGAAGAACGCGGACAATTGGAGCGAGAGGACGTAGCTTTAGTCAGAATTGAACAACTATTCCCGCTACCAGAAAAACAGATTAAAGATATCCTAAAAAAATACAGTAACGCCGAGGATGTGGTTTGGGCGCAAGAAGAACCGAGAAATATGGGTGCTTACAGTCATATGTTAATGCATTTGGATGAAGCTAAAACATTTCGAGCTGCAACACGTAGACCTTATGGCGCGCCAGCAGCAGGAAGTAGTGTGCGTTCAAAGAAACGTCATCAAGAAGTGATTGATTATGTTTTTGATAAGTCAAAAAACAACCAACGCTAATTAAAAGCCTTCATTGTAAGGTAGAATAATAACATAAATTGAGATAACACTTAAAATAAAATTATAACACGATGATTTTAGAAATGAAAGTCCCTTCACCAGGAGAGTCAATCACCGAAGTTGAAATTGCAGAATGGTTAGTGCAAGATGGCGATTATGTAGAGAAAGATCAAGCCATAGCTGAAGTTGATAGTGACAAGGCCACACTAGAATTACCAGCGGAAGCCAGCGGTACTATTACGCTTAAAGCGGAAGAAGGTGATGCTGTGGAAGTTGGCGCTATCGTATGTTTAATTGATACAGCAGCAGAGAAACCTAGTGGCGAAGCAGCCAAAGATGTTTCAGATACTTACGATAAAGGAGATGAAGGTGGTGATAACAATGCTGAAGAAGATTTAGCTGAAGACCAAAAGGCAACACCAAATTCAGATGATCATAAAAAGGCACCTAATCCTGCTCAAGAGACGTATGCATCTGGTGTAGCGAGTCCAGCGGCTAAGAAAGTATTGGCTGAAAAAGGGATGGACCCATCTACGGTTACTGGTACAGGAAAGGATGGACGCATCACAAAAGATGATGCTGTAAATGCGGTGCCTTCTATGGGAACACCTTCTGGTGGCAATCGTGGTTCTTCGAGAAGTAAAATGTCCATGCTACGACGCAAGGTGGCAGAACGTTTGGTAGAAGCAAAGAACACAACAGCGATGTTGACGACTTTCAACGAAGTAGACATGTCACCAATTTTCGAATTGAGAAAGCAATACAAAGAAGACTTTAAAGCAAAGCATGGTGTGAGTCTCGGTTTTATGAGTTTCTTTACCTTGGCTGTAGTCCGTGCCTTAAAATTGTATCCTGCTGTTAACTCGATGATTGATGGTAAAGAGATGATTTCTTATGATTTTTGTGATATCAGTATCGCGGTTTCAGGGCCAAAAGGATTGATGGTACCGGTAATTAGAAATGCCGAAAATTTAAGTTTTAGAGGTGTTGAGTCGGAAGTGAAACGTTTAGCATTACGTGCGAGAGATGGGAAAATTACAGTAGATGAAATGACGGGAGGTACGTTTACTATATCTAATGGTGGTGTTTTCGGAAGTATGTTGTCTACTCCTATTATTAATCCTCCACAAAGTGGGATTTTGGGAATGCACAATATTGTGGAGCGTCCAGTTGCCATTGATGGTCATGTAGAAATTAGACCAATTATGTATGTGGCATTATCTTATGATCATAGAATTATTGATGGTAAAGAATCTGTAGGGTTTCTTGTTGCGGTGAAAGAAGCTTTAGAAAATCCAACGGAATTACTTATGGATAACGATGTGAAAAGAGCCTTGGAAATGTAATCAAGATCTCTAGTTAGAAATAAAAAAAAAAGCGCAATTCCAGTAATGGGTTGCGCTTTTTCTCCCTAATAAAAATAACTAACTAATAACTAAAAAAAATTTACAAGAATATTTATTGATATAATTAAAATGGCACTAAAAATTAAGCCAACTATAAATAGCTTATTGGTTAGACTCTGTTTGTTTTTCATCGTTTCCATTTTATTTGTGTTTTAAAGATTCAATTTCGTTTTTAATAAAGCTCTGGGATTATGAAGATACCCAGAGCCTTATATACCCTAATTAATTAATAGAGTTACCATAAAAAAATCCCTCTATTTCTAATAACTCTGATGTAAAATTCGCCATAATACCTATATCAAACAATACGTAGTTCTACGTATTTTTAAGATTTAAATGTTAAAGTTTCCAATATTGAAGACTTATGATGACATTCTGGTATAAAAAAAGCTCTAAACGTTTTAAGGCTTAGAGCTTTAATCCTTTTTTTTCAAAAAGGAAATTGATTAATAGCGATACAAACTTCGGTATATTTAGCGTATCAAACAATACGTAGTTCTACGTATTTTTTGCTTTTTTGAGTATTTCTTTGTCCTAAAAACCAAAAAAAACTCTGAATCAAATAATGATCCAGAGTTTCGAGTAATTAAATCCTCCCTATAAGGACTAATAGCTAATACAAATATCAGTATTAAAACCTATAGGAACAATACGTAGTTCTACGTATATTTCGATAAAAATTCTTCATGCTCTTTAGCATACAAAACGATGCTGTTAGCTTTAGACTCTAATTGAAGTTTTGTTCTTATGTTACTTTTGTGTTTTTCTACGGTACGATCAGAAATAAATAATTCACTCGCTATTTCTTTGGCAGTTTTATTTTCAGCGATGTGTTTAAAAACTTTTAATTCTGTATCGGTTAAGTTCTTTAGTGCCTCAGGAGTCTCTTTAATTTCAAGGTATTCTATTAATTCAGGACTGAAATAAGATTTTTCTTGAAGAACAGATGCTATGCAATGCTCGATTTCGGCAATGGCGAACTCCTTTAAGATATAACCATAAATTCCTAAGGACTTCGCTTGATTGTAAATCTCCTCACTTTTTTCAAATGTGATGATGATAATCTTGGTGTTCAATCCAGATTCTTTACATTTTTCTGCCACTTGTAATCCAGTAAGGATTGGCATTTGAATATCTAAAATAGCGATATCAGGTTGATGTGCACTAATTAAAGTGAATGCTTCCTTTCCGTTTTTGGCACTAGCAATGACATTGAAGTTTTTTTCTATAAGGAAATCATTGAGACCTTTCAGGATAAGCGGATGATCGTCTGCTGTTATAATTGACGTTGCCATGGGACTATTAATCTGAGGGATTGAAGTCTAAAGATAAAGACTTTTTGTAAAACGTCTATGAATTTCTAGATTTTTAGATAGAGATATTTCTTTTCATAATCGATGATGGCCTTCGAACGTTTCAATAAATCGGCTCCAATAATACCATCAACAGGTTTCGCATCGTGACTGGTAAGTGCGGTATTTACATGGGTGAGATTAAAAAGTATTAAAGACACTTTCTCTTTTTTCCATTTACCAATTTTCACCGTATTTTTTTTGGATACTTGAGTAAGCATATCTGTGGCACCAGCTCCAGCAGCTTTTACTTCAGAATCTTTTGCTTTCAGCATAAATGTTTCAATGGCTTCAAATCCAACACAGGAATTGGAAGCACCCGTATCTAAAATAAAAAGCCCTTTCACACCATTAATAGAAGCTTTGATTTCAAAATGATTGGTCTTGGTCAGTTTTAACTTGACCTTTGTGTAGCCTTTACTCAATAGATAATCTTGTAAAGTATCCATAACTTTCCTTTTTCACACAAAGATAGTTTAATAAAACAATTATTTTTGCAGAATGATATTGACAGACACACATACCCATTTATATAGCGAGGCTTTTGATGATGATAGAAAAGACATGATGACACGTGCCAAAGAGGCCAATGTATCTCGTTTTTTTATTCCAGCTATAGATTCAAATTATACAGAGGCCATGCTTCAATTGGAAGCTGACTATCCTGACCAAGTTTACTTAATGATGGGTTTGCATCCAACTTCTGTTAAGGCTAATTATAAAGAAGAACTGAAACATGTCGCTACTTGGCTAGAAAAACGGCATTTTTATGCTGTTGGTGAAATTGGCATCGATTTATATTGGGATACGTCTACTTTAGACATCCAAAAGGAAGCTTTCAAGTACCAGATTGAATTAGCCAAACATTATAATTTACCAATCGTTATTCATTGTCGTGAAGCCTTTGATGAAATTTTTGAGGTTCTGGAAGACGTTAATGATGATAAATTATTCGGGATTTTTCATTGTTTCACTGGGACATTAGAACAGGCTGAAAGGGCCATCGCTTTGGGCATGAAATTAGGTATTGGAGGTGTCGTTACATTTAAAAATGGTAAAATTGATCAGTTTCTTTCACAAATCGACTTAAAGCACATTGTCTTGGAAACAGACGCGCCGTATTTGGCTCCAAAACCGTATAGAGGGAAACGAAATGAAAGTGCCTACCTCACAAAGATTTTAGAAAAATTGTCTGAGATTTATTCCGTATCCGAAGAAAAAATTGCCGAAATTACCACCGCAAATTCTAAAGAAATATTCGGAATATAACATGTCAGCATCACAACCACATATTTTAATTATCTATACTGGAGGTACTATTGGGATGATAAAAGACGCTGAAACGGGTGCATTGAAATCATTTGATTTTAAAAACTTGTTGAAACGTATTCCTGAATTAAAGCTCTTAGATTGTCACATTGAAACCATCTCCTTTGAAGAACCTATTGATTCCAGTAATATGAATCCAACCTATTGGGTTCGAATGGCAGAGATGATTGAGGACAACTATGAAC